>NZ_JBKEZQ010000002.1:0-402214 GCF_053345175.1 Methylobacterium sp. M6A4_1b | reverse complement strand
GCACGAGGACGTTGCGGAACTGCCATGGGTCGCTGGTGTCGATGTCCTCGGGGAACAGGCCCGGGCGGCCGGTCAGCGGCGTCCAGTCGGTGTAGACGCCGATGACGGGGCCGAGATACGGGGACTGCACTTCGAGGCAGCGTCGGAAGTCCATCTCGTCGGCCTCGACGATGCCGGCCTCCGGGTTCTCCAGCGCCCAGACCATGCCGGCGAGCACGGCGGAGGTCACCTGCAGGCCGGTGGCGTTCTGGTAGGGGGCGATGCGGCGGGTCTCCTCGATGGAGAGCTGCGAGCCGTACCAGTAGGCGTTCTTGGCGTGGCCGTAGAGGAGCACGCCGAGTTCGTCGATGCCGTCCACGATCTCGGTCTCGTCGAGGATGTGGATCTTTTCCTGGACCTTGCCGCCATTGCCGAACATCTCGTGCAGCGAGAGCACGGCGTCGTTGGCGGGGTGGTAGGCGTAGTGGCAGGTCGGCCGGTAGGCGGCGCGCTCGCCCTCGCGCACCGTGTAGTAGTCGGAGATCGAGACGGCCTCGTTGTGGGTCACCAGGAAGGCGTATTGCGACTGGGCCGTGGGGGTCCAGGAGCGCACGCGGGTGTCGGCGCCGGGCTGGAGCAGGTAGATGGCGCAGCGCGAGCCCTTCTCCTGCTCGCGGCCGTTCTCCGGCATCCAGGTCTCGTGGGTGCCCCAACCGAGCTCGGCCGGCTGATTGCCCTCGGAGACGAAGCCTTCCACCGACCAGGTGTTGACGAACACGCCCATCGGCTTGGCCGACTTGGCGCGCTGGGTGTCGCGCTCGGCGATGTGCACGCCCTTGACGCCGACCGCGCGCATGAGCGCGGCCCAGCCGGCGCGATCCTTCGGCTCGGCGGTCTTCAGGCCGAGATCGCCGGCGACGTTCAGGAGCGCCTGCTTGACGAACCACGAGACCATGCCGGGATTGGCGCCGCAGCAGGACACGGCGGTGGTGCCGCCGGGGCTGGCGGTGCGCGCGTCCAGGATGTCCTGGCGCAGGGCGTAGTTGGTGCGGTCGCCCTGGCTCCTGTCCTTGTCGAAGTAGAAGCCCGGCCACGGCTCCGCGACGGTGTCGATGTAGAAGGCGCCGAGTTCCCGGCACAGTTCCATGATCGCCCGAGACGAGGTGTCGACCGAGAGGTTGACGCAGAAGCCCTGGCCGCCGCCTTCCGTGAGCAGCGGCGTCAGCACGTCGCGATAGTTCTCCTTGGTCAGCGCCACCTGCTCGAAGCGCAGGCCGTGCTTGTCGGCCAGGGACCTGTGCGCGTCGGAGGGCTCGACGACCGTGAAGCGGGCCTTGTCGTAGTCGAAGTGACGCGCGATCAGCGGGAGCGTGCCGCGCCCGATGGAGCCGAAGCCGATCATCACGATGGGGCCGGTGATGCGGCCGTGGACGGGCCAGGAGGGAGCGGCTTCGGTCATGGGCGTAACATCCTTCTTAAACGCGTATCGTGGTCATCGCACGGCGACCGCATGCCTTAGGCGCCGGAAATGACGAACAAGCGACGGGGTCAGTGACCTTTGCGGCCCCATCGGTCAACCGCAGCCGGGCGTTCCCGGCATGAGCCGGGCGTTCTGCGCATCGGACGAAGGTTTACGGAAGATTGAAGCTTTGCATGACCTGCACGCAGGGCAACGTCCCGTTCGGGTGCGTTGTAGGGCGTGCCCGCGATGGCGATATTGCACTGCAACAGAACACGATAAGAGAGACCCTGAGAGGAAGCGTCCGTCACTTCACGCCACGGACTTCTGCTATGCTCGCATTCATCACCTCACGCATCGCCGCCCCGGTCGACGAGCCTATCGACCGCGATCCCGGCATCATCACCTTGGCCGCATCGTTGTTCCGCGTCGTAACCCGCCGCCACGATGAAGCCTTCCAGCGCCGCTGCGATCTCGCCGCCAAGGCGGACCATCATACCAACGTCTGATTCAAGGCTGCGCCGGACGAACCGTCAGGCGACCCGTCGTCGGGACGCCGCACTGGCCTCGGACGCCGCCAGGGGAACCATCGGGACGGGCGTCGGCTGATCCCAGGCACCCGCGGCCCGCAGGATGCCGCGCGCTCCGGCGAGGGCACCCCGCCGCAGTTCCAGGCCGAGGAAGCGCTCGCGCTCGAACGGACCGGGCATGAAAAGCCCCTCGGCGAGCCGCGCCAAGAAGCCGAAGCGCGCGTAGTAGGGCGCATCCCCCATCAGCAGCACTGCGCCGTGTCCGAGAACCTCCGCCCGGCGCAGGGCCGCCCGCATCAGGATCGAGCCGAGGCCGAGCCCCTGGATCGACGGATCGACGGCCAGCGGCCCGAGCAGCAGGGCCGGGCAGCGCGGACCCGCCTCCACGTGCCAGAGGCGGCAGGTGCCGACCACTTGGCCGTCCTGCTCGGCGGTGAGCGCCAGTCCCTCGGCCGGGAGCCGGCCTTCGCGCAGGCGCTCGGACGTCTTCAGTCGACGGGCCTCGCCGAGGCACGCGTCGAGCAGGTGCTCGCGGGCGACGACGTCGCCGATGACTTCATCACGAATCTGGACCAAGGCCGCACCCTTCCCGAACGTTGGGCAGGCGACGAGACGATCCGGCGACCGGCACGAGCCGGACCGCACGGGGCGGGGATGTGGAGGATCCACCGCCGGGCGCGCCCTCCTCGAGAGCGCCCGGCCTTCGCGTCATGACCTTGAAGAGGTTTAGATGACGTATTGCTGAAGGGGCGGGAAGCCGTTGAACGCAACCGCCGCGTAGGTGGTGGTGTAGGCGCCGGCACCCTCGATCAGAACCTTGTCGCCGATCGAGAGCGACACGGGCAGCGGGTAGGGCACGCGCTCGTAGAGCACGTCGGCCGAGTCGCAAGTCGGGCCGGCGAGCACGCAGGGGGCCATCCGGTCCTCGTCGTGCTCGGTGCGGATCGCGTAGCGGATCGACTCGTCCATCGTCTCGGCGAGACCACCGAACTTGCCGATGTCGAGGTAGACCCAGCGCACCTCGTCCTCGGCGTCGGACTTCTTCGACACCAGCACCACCTCGGCCTCGATCATGCCGGCATTTCCGACCATGCCGCGACCCGGCTCGATGATGGTTTCCGGCATGCGATTGCCGAAGTGCTTGGTGAGCGCGCGGAAGATTGCGTCGCCGTAGGATTCCACGCCCGGCACCGCCTTGAGGTACTTGGTGGGGAACCCACCGCCGAGGTTGACCATCTGGAGGCTGATGCCGCGCAGGGCGCACTCCTCGAAGATCATCGCGGCGGAGGCGAGCGCGCCGTCCCAGGCGCCGGTGTTGCCCTGTTGCGAGCCGACGTGGAACGAGACGCCGTAGGCGGTCAGGCCCTGGCGGTAGGCATGCTCCAGCACGTCCACGGCCATCTCCGGCACGCAGCCGAACTTGCGCGAGAGCGGCCACTCCGCCCCGGCCCCGTCGCAGAGGATGCGGCAGAACACCTGCACGTCGGTCGCCTCGACCCCGACCGCCCCGGCGGCGCGGGCGATCTTCTCGACCTCGGCCTCGCAGTCGACGGCGAACAGGCGCACGCCGAGCTTGAGCGCGCGGGTGATGCAACGCTCCTTCTTGATGGTGTTGCCGAACGAGACGCGGTCGGCCGTGGCGCCGGCGGCCAGGGCCATCTCGACCTCGACCACCGAGGCCGTGTCGAAGCAGGAGCCCATCTCGGCGAGCAGGCGCAGCACCTCCGGCGCCGGGTTCGCCTTCACGGCGTAGAACACGCGGGTGTCGGGGAGCGCACGACTGAATGCCGTGTAATTGTCGCGCACGACCTCGAGGTCGAGCACCATCACCGGGCCCTCGTCCTGGCCCATGTCGCGGCGTGCGCGCAGAAAATCGCGGATACGATCGGTCATGGTCGTTCCAACCCACAGGTTCGCGAGCGCCCTCGTGAGGCGCGCTGTCGAATGTCAGGACGACAGGATGTCGTCCGGCGTCTGGGAACGCTGCGACGCGTCGGGCGGCGTGCTTTGGAGACACGACGTCGAACGCGGGCGCAGATCACCCGGAAGCTGCCTTGGATTGGAAGGGAGACCCCACCGCACGCCGGGCAAAGAGAAACAAGCCTCTTCGGTGCCGGCCTTTGGAGGGCCGACGAGACCAAAAAAGCCCGTTCGTCGTTGCTTTAAGCTGCGTCCCCCGTGGAGAGCGGGGTTCGCCGGTTTCGCCTCCGGCTGCCGGTTGTTGTCGGGGTCCGGTGTCGCCACCTGGATGCCGGCCGGAGGGGATCCACCCTGTCGACCATCGATCCTTTAAGACCCCTGGCGGCTGTCCGGCAGTTGGCCGGATGCCCACCAACCGACACGCGGCCACAGGCACGTGCGAAATTGGGCAAGGCGCATATACGGTCAGGCTGTTCCAACAACAAGGGAAAACCGCGATTTTCGGTTCGATTTCCGGCGCGCAGCCCGGCCTGTTGCAGAAAGGCCGCGGACTCGGCGCCCGCGCCCGCGATGGGGCCTTCCCAAGCCGGTGCGGACGGGTCATCAAGCGCACGGTTTTCCCCGCAGCCGCACCGGAACGCAGGACGATGTCAGAACCCAACCGGCGCCGTATCGTCCAGGGGCTCGCCGCCACGACACTGCTGGCGGCCACGGCCGACGCCCGTGCCCAGCGCCGCGACGGCCGGCCGGACACGCCCTTCGGCTTCGCCGATGTGGAGCGCCGGGCGCAGGATCTCGCGAAGGTCGCCTACGACCCACGCGTTCCGGCGCTGCCCGCCCCGATCGCCAAACTCGATTACGACGCCTGGCGCGATATCCGCTTCAAGCCGGACAAGGCCTTCCTCGGGGAGGGGAGCCCGTTCCGGCTCCAGCTCTTCCATCTCGGCTTCCTCTACACGCGCCCGGTGACGGTGAACCTCGTGCGCGGCGGGGTGGCGACGCCGATCGCCTATCAGTCGAGCCTCTACGACATGGGACGCACGAAGCTCGACAAGGCGCTGCCGGTCGATCTCGGCTTCGCCGGCCTGCGCGTCCACGCGCCGCTGAACAAGCCGAACCTGCTCGATGAACTGATCGTGTTCCTCGGGGCCAGCTACTATCGCTTCCTCGGACGCGATCAGCTCTACGGGCTCTCGGCCCGGGGCATCGCCGTCAATGTCGAGGGCCAGAGCGGACCGGAAGAGTTTCCGATCTTCCGCGAGTTCTGGGTCGGCGTGCCGGAGAAGGCTGACGGCGCCCTGGTGATCCACGCGCTTCTCGACGGCCCCTCGCTCACCGGCGCCTACCAGTTCACGGTGACGCCGGGCGACGAGACCGGCGTGGCGGTGCGGGCGACCCTGATCCCGCGGATCGACCTCGCGACGGTGGGCCTCGCGCCCCTGACCTCGATGTTCTTCATCGGCGAGAACGACCGCCGGCACGCCGACGACTACAGGCCGGAGCTGCACGATTCCGATGGGCTCCAGATGGCAGCGGGTAGCGGCGAGTGGTTGTGGCGGCCCCTGCACAACCCGCGCGACCGCCGCATCTCGTCCTTCGCCGATCGCGACCCCAAAGGCTTCGGCCTCATGCAGCGCGACCGGCATTTCGGGACCTACCAGGATCTCGAGGCGTCCTACGACCGCCGCCCGGGCTATTTCGTCGAGCCGGACGGCGCCTGGGGCGACGGCGCGGTGATGCTGATGGAGCTTCCGACCGACACGGAGACCAACGACAACATCGTCGCCTGCTGGCGGCCGGCGAGCGCCTATCCGGCCGGCACGCCCGTGACCCTGTCCTATCGGGTCCGCGCCGTGGGCGCCGCTGCGCTGCATCCAGGCGGACGCGTGGTCAACACCTTCAGCGTCGCCCCGGTGGCGAGCGGCACCGCCAAGTCCGAGGAGGCCAAGGGCGGCCTGACCCGGCGCTTCCTCGTGGATTTCACCGGCGGCGAGCTCGACTACTACCTCAGCGACCCAAGCCGGGTGGAGGTCGTGGCCAGCAGCTCGGCCGGCCGCATCACCGCGACGTCGGTGGTGCCGAACCCACATATCAAGGGCATCCGCGCCGCCCTCGACGTGACGCTGGAGGCGTCGGGCCAGTCGGCCGATCTGCGGCTCTTCCTACGTGCGTCCGGGCGCGCCCTCTCCGAGACCTGGGTCTATCCCTGGACCGCGCAGTGAGCGCGCCCTCGGCCAAGCAGGCTTCCGCGCCACTGGTGGAAATACGGCCCGCGACCCCGGCCGATCTCGACGCGCTCGTGGCCCTCGAACACGCCGCCTTCGTGGGCGACCGGGCCGAGCGGCGGGCGATCCGCCACGCGATCCGCTCCCCGAGCATGTCGCTTCTCGTGGCGATCACCCCCGGCGAGGTGGGGCAGGCGACCCTCGTCGGCTCGGCGACCCTGGAGCGCCGACGCGGCAGTCGCAATGCGCGTCTCTCCTCCATCGCCGTGTCGCCGGCCCGGTCCGGGCTCGGCCTCGGCAGCCTGGTCCTCGATGCGGCCGAAGCTGACGCGCGGGCGCATGGCTGCATCCGCCTGCGGCTCGAGGTCCGTGCCGATAACGGCGCCGGCATCCGTCTTTACGAACGGCGGGGCTACACGCGCTTCGCCGTCATCCCGGACTACTATGAGGACGGGATGGAAGCATGGCGCTACGTGAAGACCCTTTGACAAACGAAGAGCCCGCGCCGGCAGGACCGGCGCGGGCGTTGCAGGCCTCCGAAATCGGATGGCTGGTTCAGTCGCAGCTCTCCTTGGTCACCGTCTTGCGGTCGCCGAGCTCGTTCTCCTTGGTCACCGTCTTCGAGGAGCAACCGTCGCTGGACTCGCGGCGCTCGACCGTGCGGCTCTCGGTGGACGGACGGTCGACGACGACGGTGTCGGGCGCATCGCGGCGGATGACCGTGGTCTCGGCCTGCACGGCCGAGGCGCCGAACAGCGTTGCCAGGGTCAAGGCGGCGATGATGGGGTTGCGCATGAACATCTCCCTTCGAGAAAATCTGCAGCCCCAACGGCGACCCGAGCGAAACCGTTCCGCGTCGTCCTGTTCGAAACTTCCGGATCCTTTTGCGCCCGAGCCTTCAGCTACACGAAATGCTGCACCAGCTCCGCGAAGACCTCACTGGAGGGCATCGGCGATGACGGTCGCCAGGGGAGTCGTCGACCGGCCGATCAGGGTGCGAAGGTCATGGCCGTCATCGAACAGGGCACCGCGGGCGGCACCTGCATCCGAATCCGCCAGGAGGCTCGCGACTTCGTCCGGAAGTCCCGCGCCGACGAGCGCCGCCCGGTATTCCGCGGGCGGCAGGTCCTGATAGCGAACGGGCCGGCCGGAGATGTGGGCGGCTTCGCTCACGAGGTCGGCGAGGGTGTAGGCCTCGTCCCCCGCCAATTCGTAGATGCGCCCGGCCGGCGTGCCGGCGGTCAGCACGGCTGCTGCAGCCTCCGCATAATCGGCGCGCGCCGCACTGGCGATTCGGCCCGCGCCGGCGCTACCGAGCATGACCCCGTGGGCGAGGGCCTGCGGAAGGAAAGCCGTGTAGTTCTCGGTATACCAGCCGTTGCGCAGGATCACTGTCGGCATGCCGGATTGCGCCAGGATCGCCTCCGTGGCGCGATGCTCCTCGGCGAGGCCGAGGGGCGAGGTGTCCGCATGCAGCAGGCTCGTATAGGCGATGAACGCGACGCCGGCTCGGGTGGCCGCCTCGACGACGTTGCGATGCTGGGACACGCGCTGGCCGACCTCGCTGGAGGAGATCAGCAGCAATCGGTCGATGCCTGCGAAGGCCTTCGCCAGGATCTCGGGACCCGCGTAGTCGGTGGAGCGCACCTCGACCCCTTCAGCGCGCAGACCCTGCGCCGCCGGTGCCTCGGTGTTGCGAACCCCGGCTACGATCCGCACTGCCGGCGCCCGTCGACGGAGCGCCGTGACGACGAGGCGCCCGAGCCGCCCGCTCGCGCCGGTGACGAAGAGCGTCGGGGACGTGGTCTCGGACATGTCTCGGCCTCGTGTGGTTCTGAATCGACACGAGGTCTGTAAAAGAGACCGGAATGCCCGGTAAGACGGCAGTTTTTCGATTCCAGGTTACCCGGAGGGAACCCGCCATGCCCGAATCCGTCGTGTCCGACGCCGCGCCTCTCCCGGCCGAGACCGGCCTCGCCGAGCGGTTCGCGGTTTGGCAGGGCCTCGGACTCGATCCGCACCGTTGCCCGGTCCGGGACGTGCTGGCTCACCTCGGGGACAAGTGGACCACGCTGATCATCGCCGTTCTGGCCGGCGGCACCCGCCGGTTCGGGGCGATCCATCGGGCGATCCCCGACATCTCGAAGCGGATGCTGACGCAATCCCTGCGAGACCTGGAGCGCGATGGCCTGGTGACGCGCCGCGTCTACCCGACGAGCCCACCGAGCGTGGAGTACAGCCTCACGCCGCTGGGCGGGTCGTTGCTCGTTCCCTTGGCGGCGCTGGTCGCCTGGGCCGAACGCAACCACCCGGCGATCCACGCCGCCCGGACGCGGTTCCTGGCGGAGGCATGAGCCCCGATGCGCCGCCGGTCAACCCTCGATGCGGGAGAAGTCGGCGACCTCCCGGGTCGCGGCCCGAAGGGCGTTGAGCAGGGCGAGGCGGTTCTGCCGCAATGCCGGGTCGTCGGCGTTCACCGTCACCCGTTCGAAGAATGCGTCCACCGGCGCGCGCAGCGTCGAAAGCGCCTGCATGGCACCGGCGAAGTCCTCCGCCGCCACCGCCGCCGATGCGGTCTGGCGCGCCGCCGCCAGAGCCTCGGCGAGGGCGCGCTCCTCGGGCTCGCCGCGCGCGGCCAGAGCCGCATCCGGCGCCGCATCGTAGGCGCGGCCGTCCTTCTTCTCCTCGATGCGTAGGATGTTGGCGGCACGCTTGTAGCCGGCAAGCAGATTCTTGCCGTCGTCGGTCTCGAGGAACGTGCCCAGCGCCTCGACGCGGCGGACCGCCATCAGCAGATCGTCCTGGCCGGGTAGGGCGAAGACGGCGTCGATGAGGTCGTGGCGGGCGCCCTTGTCGCGCAGGTAGACCTTCAGGCGGTCGGCGAAGAAGGCGAGGAGGCTCGCAGCGTCCGCGTCCCTGGCGCTCCCCTCGGCGTTCGCCGTGCCGCCGTAGTTTGCATGGCCGTCGGCGGCGGCCTGATAGCCGTCGCGAAGCAGCGACAGCTTGACGGTGTTCTCGATCAGCAGGCGGATCACCCCAAGCGCTGCGCGGCGCAGGGCGTAAGGGTCCTTGCTGCCCGTCGGCTTCTCGTCGATGGACCAGAACCCCACGAGGGTGTCGAACTTGTCGGCGAGCGCCACGGCTACCGCGACGGGATCGTTGGGCACCCGGTCGGAGGGGCCGACCGGCTTGTAATGGTCCTCGACCGCCGCGGCGACGCTCTGCGTCTCGCCCTGCAGCGCTGCGTATTTGCGCCCCATCAAGCCTTGGAGTTCGGGAAACTCGCCGACCATCTCGGTCACAAGGTCGGTTTTGGCCAGCATCGCCGCCCGCTCGGCCTCGTCCGGGTCGGCACCGACGAGGGGCGCGAGCTCGCGGGCCAGGGCCGCGATGCGCAGCACCCGCGCGCCCTGCGTACCCAGCTTCTCGTGGAACACGATGCTGTCGAGCTTCGGCAGCCGGTCCTCCAGGCGGATCGCCTTGTCGGTCTCCCAGAAGAACTTGGCGTCCGACAGGCGTGCCCGCACCACGCGCTCGTTGCCGGCGGTGATCGCCAGTCCCCCGTCGCTGGCGACGAGATTCGAGATCAGGATGAAGGCGGGCGCCAGGGTTTCGGTGCCGGGCGCACGCAGGACGAAGCACTTCTGGTTGGCCCGGATGGTGGCGCGGATCGCCTCGGCCGGGATGTCGAGGAAGGTTTCGTCGAAGGAGCCCATCAGCACCACCGGCCACTCGACGAGGCCGGCGACCTCCTCCAGCAGGCCCTCATCCTCCACGAGCTCGAGGCCCCGCGCGAAGGCGAGGTCGCGGGCATCGTGCAGGATGATGTCCTTGCGCCGCTCCACGTCGAGCACGACCTTCGCCCGCTCCAGAGCCTGGACGTAATCGTCGAAGCGGCGGACCTCGATGGCCTCGGGCGCGAGGAAGCGGTGCCCGTAGGTGGTGGTGCCGGCCGCGATGCCGTCGACCGCGAAGGGCACCACGTCGGGCGTCTCGGTCTCAGGGCCGAAGGTGGCGACGATGGATTGCAGCGGGCGCACCCAGCGCAAGGCGCCCGGCTGCGCCGAGGCCTTGCCCCAGCGCATCGATTTCGGCCACGGGAAACTGCGGATGATCTGCGGCAGGATCTCGGCGAGCACGTCGAGGGTCTCGCGGCCAGGGCGCTCGATCACCGCCACGTAGAACGCACCCTTTTTGGGGTCCGTCACGATGGTCGCCTCGTCGAGGCTCGCGAGCCCGGCGCTCTTCAGGAAGCCCTGGACCGCACCTTCGGGCGCGCCGACGCGGGGACCCTTGCGCTCCTCGCGCACGTCCTTCCCGCGCGGCGGCAGCCCGGCCACGTGGAGGGTCAGGCGGCGCGGCGTCGCGAAGGCCTTGGCACCCTCGTAGAGGAAGCCGCGCTCCACCAGGGCATCGGTGACGAGCTTCTTCAGATCGTTGGCCGCGCGCCGCTGCATGCGGGCGGGGATCTCTTCGGAGCGAAGTTCGAGGAGGAGGTCGGGCATGGGATCAGGCGGCGTCCAGATGAAGATGTTCGGGGTAGCGGGGCGCGGTCGGCGGCAGGGATCAGGCCGCCCCGCCCCCCGCCGTCCGCAGGTACGCCGCCCCGCAGGCCTTCGCGAGTTCACGCACCCGCAGGATATAGCTCTGGCGCTCGGTCACCGAGATCACGCCGCGGGCGTCGAGCAGGTTGAAGACGTGGCTCGCCTTGATGCACTGGTCGTAGGCCGGCTGGGCCATCCGGTGCCGGCCAGTCTCGTCCTCCGGCGCACCGGCGTCGAGATAGGTCCGGCAGGCCTTTTCCGCGTCGGTGAACTGGCGGAACAGCATCGCGGTGTCGGCGGCCTCGAAGTTGTGGCGGGAATATTCCTGCTCGGACTGCAGAAAGACGTTGCCGTAGGAGACACGCTCCTCGCCGGTGCCGCCGTTGAAGTTCAGGTCGTAGACGTTCTCGACGCCCTGGACGTACATGGCCAGCCGCTCCAGGCCATAGGTGAGCTCGCCCGCGACGGGGGCGCACTCGAATCCGGCGACCTGCTGAAAGTAGGTGAACTGGCTGACCTCCATGCCGTCGCACCAGCATTCCCAGCCGAGGCCCCAGGCGCCCAGGGTCGGGCTTTCCCAGTCGTCCTCGACGAATCGGATGTCGTGCAACTTGAGGTCGACGCCGATGGCATCGAGCGAAGCGAGGTAGAGTTCCTGAAGGTTGGGCGGGTTCGGCTTCAGGATCACCTGGAACTGGTAATAGTGCTGGAGCCGGTTCGGATTCTCGCCGTAGCGTCCGTCCTTCGGGCGTCTGGAGGGCTGGACGTACGCGGCCTTCCAGGGCTTCGGGCCGAGCGCCCGCAGGGTGGTGGCCGGATGGAAGGTGCCGGCGCCGACCTCCATGTCATAGGGCTGAAGGATCACGCAGCCCTGCGCCGCCCAGAAGCGCTGCAGGGTCAGGATCAGGCCCTGGAACGAGGTTTTGGGCGCGAGATCGACGGCGCTCGACATGGAAATTCCGGTCCGTGGGTGGGCGGCCAGCGTTTAAGAGGCGGCTCCCGCGTGTCAAGCGAGGGCGCGGCCCGACGCACGTGCGCTGGGACACACAATTCCGCCACGATTCGTCATCGCCGTGGAACGGTCTCGCTTGCTGCCAAGTTTATCAGGCAATCAAGGGGTTCTCGTCGCCCTCAAGGGCGATCGACAATTTGGATCGTTGCGTCATGCGCTCCTCTTTCACAGTCTTCGCCGCCATCGTCGCCGCATCGCTGGTCGCCACCCCGATGGTGATCTCGGCGTCGAACGCTCTCGCCACCGCGGAGTATTCGGACGCGGTGACGATGCCCGCCGCCGTGACGCCGATCGAGGTCGCGGCGGTGGCCGCGCCTCCTGTGGCCGAGACCTGCACCCGCAAGGTCCGAGTGGTCTATGCCGGCTACGGCACCGAGACCTGCAAGCGCTGAGATCCTACAAGCCGTAGCGGGCGAAGGCGGCGCGATCCTCGATCGCCGCCATGACTTCGCCCGCGACGCTGCTGCCCGGCGCCGAGCGCCGCAACAGGCGCGCGACGAGTGAGCCCTTCTTCTCCGCGATGAAGACGAGGTCGACCTTCTCGCCGTAGCGGGCGCGCAGGGTCGAGCGCGCGTCGCCCAGCGCGTCGACGAGCCCGAGCGGCAGCGCCTGCTGGCCGGTCCAGACAGCCCCGGTGAAGAGATCTTCGCCGTTCTCCGCGAGCTTCGGACGACGCGAGCCGACGAGGGCCGTGAACAGGGTCTGCACGTCGGCCTGGATCGCCTTGAGGCGCGCCACGTCGGCAGGGTCTTCCGGCCGGAACGGGTCGAGCATTCCCTTCGCCTCGCCCTGGGTATGGACGCGGCGGTCGATCCCGATGCGCTCGATCAGCCGATCGAAGCCGAATCCCGCCGATACGACCCCGATCGAGCCGACGAGGGACATCGGGTCCGCGATGATCTCGTCGGCCGCACAGGCGATCATGTATCCGCCCGAGGCCGCCACATCCTCCACGAAGGCGAGGACCGGGAGATTCTTTTCGCCCGCCAGGGCGCGAATGCGCCGGTGGATCAGGTGCGATTGCGCAGGCGCGCCGCCGGGCGAGTTGATGACCAGCGCCACCGCGACGATGCCGGGAGTCGAGAAGGCCCGCTCCAGGCTGCTTGCCAGGCCTCCGATCGAAAGTCCCGCCCGGAACGGCGACACCGCGCCGATCGCCCCGCTGAGGCGCAGGACGGCGACGCGCGGGACTTCCCGGCGCCAGCGCCGTGGCAGCAGCGCGCGCAGGGAACCTGGCAGGGAAAATGGCATGCTGTCGCGACCCGGGCTGGAGAGGAACGGCGTCACGCGCCGGCCGGAGGCGACCGGACCGGCCGTTCCGAGCGCTCAGGTGGGGCGGGACGAACCATTTTGCCAGCGTCGTCGTTGTCGCCTCACGCCGCCGAACCTCGGCGGTGGATGGGCGTCGCGGACGGCCCACGCAGCAGCAAGGGAGATACGACCATGCGCGTGATGCATTGGATGGTCCTCGCGTTGGGGACGCTGGCCGGTGCGATTGGCTTCGGAGCGACGGCGAACGCTGCGCCGCTGCCTGTGGCTGGGATCGAGGCCGGAGCGCAGGCGCCGCTGGTGGCGCAGGCGCGCTGGCACGGTCATCGGCGCCACTGGCATCACCGGCGCCATTGGCATCATCGCCACCATTGGCACCATCGTCACCACTGGCGCCGCCACCACGGCTGGGGCCATCGTCACCATGGCTGGCATCGTCCCTATCGGGTGCGGACTTTCTACTGAGGACTGCCCTTCACGTTGGATCCGCCGCCGCGCCGATCCAGCCGCGGCCCTCGTTGAGGGCCGCGACGTCGGGCGTGAATTCACCGGTCTCGTCGTGCAGGATCACGGGCGGAAGGATACGGAACGGCGCCCGGCTTCCCTTCACCGCGCTGACGAGGATGCGGATCGCCGGCTGGTCGCGCCGGGCATGGACGGGCCGGACCGCCACCGCACCGAACCGGCCGGTCAGGGCGTCGAGGCAGGCGGGCAGGTGATCGGCCCGGTGGATCAGACCGAGTCGCCCCTGTGGGCGCAGCAGGTCGACACAGGCCCGCAGCCAGGCATCGAGCCCGCCCTCCGCCAGATCATGGGCGCTGGCCTTCGCCGCGATGGGCGAGGCTCTGTGTCGCCCCGGCTCGAAGAATGGCGGATTGGTGAGAAGCAGGTCGGCGAGGCCGGGGAGCAGTCCGGCGGCGTGCCGTCGCGTCCCGGGCGCCAGCACATCCGCCGCGATGATCGTCGCGCGCGCGGCGAGTCCATTCTCCTCGGCGTTGCGGCGGGCAAGCTCGACGAGTTCCGGTTCGCGTTCCACCAGCACCGCGCGGCAGCCTGGACTGCGGAGCGCGACGGCGAGACCGACCGCCCCGCTCGCCGCGCCGACGTCGCAGACGACGTCGCCGACATCGGGCGCGATCAGGCCGGCCAGCAGCACCGCGTCCGTTCCGGCCCGGTGCGCACCCCGCGGGGGCTGATGCAGGCGGAGCCGTCCGCCGAGCCAGAGGTCCGGGAGATCTTCAGGCATCGCGCAGCTCGTGAGCGAGCCCGGCATCCGTGAGGAGGCGGCGGGCCTGCATCGCTTGGTCGTGGGGCACCAGCAGTCGTCGTGCAAAGGCGCCGATGGAGCCTTCCAGCAAGCTCATATGCTGGTCGGCGACCAGAGCCGGAATGGCCGCGGCCTCGAGGATCGACTGGGCGAAGCCGATGAGGACGACATCGTTGCTACGAATCAGTTCGGTCATACAACCTCTCCCCGACATCCTGCTGGGTGCCGCCGCGCGGTATACCTTGCGGCATGGTGCGTGTTGCAGCGCCACCGGGCGCATGCGATGGGGTGTCACGGACGTGGCCGATCGGGCCGCTCCGGGTTCGCGTAGGGAAGCGGGAGGCCTCGAGGTCTTGGGCGTCGTAGTTCCGATCGATGAGAGCAGCCCCGATCCGGAGGCGAGCCTGGCCGACCTCGTTGCCTTGGTGTCCGGCGGGATGGAGCGCGTCAACGCGACGATCCTGTCTCGCACCGGATCCGACGTCCAGATGATTCCGGAGGTGGCCAATCACCTCATTTCTTCGGGCGGGAAGCGCCTTCGGCCGATCCTGACCCTGGCGACTGCGGACCTGTGCCACTATTCCGGCGATGGCGCGGTGAAGCTCGCCGCCAGCGTCGAGTTCATGCACACCGCAACGCTCCTGCACGACGACGTGGTCGATGGCAGCGACATGCGCCGCGGCAAGGTCGCGGCCCGCATCAAGTGGGGTAACGAGGCGAGCGTCCTCGTCGGCGACTTTCTCCTCGGTCAGGCCTTCCGCATGATGGTCGAGGTCGGGTCCCTTAAGGCCCTCGACATCCTGTCCGCGGCCGCGACGATCATCGCCGAGGGCGAGGTGATGCAACTCACCGCGGCCAAGAACACCGAGACGAGCGAAGACGAGTACCTCGCGGTGATCAGCGCCAAGACCGCCGAGCTGTTCGCCGCTGCCTGCGAAGTCGGTCCCGTCCTCGCCGAGCGCGGCGAGGCCGAGCAGGCCGCCTGCCGGGCCTACGGCATGAACCTCGGCATCGCGTTCCAGCTCATCGACGACGTGCTCGATTACGGCGGCACCAGCGACACCCTTGGGAAGAACGTCGGCGACGATTTCCGGGAGGGCAAGATCACGCTCCCCATCGTCCTGGCGGTACGGCGCGCTACGGGCAGCGAGCGCGGATTCTGGAAGCGCACCCTGGAACTCGGCGAGGTCGCCGAGTCCGATCTCGACACCGCGCGCGCCATTCTGCGGCGGCACGGTGCCCTCGAAGAGACGATGGCCCGCGCCCGGCTCTACGGCGATCGGGCCCGGGATGCCCTGAAGGCGTTTCCGGCGAGCCCGATGAAGAATGCGTTGCTCCAGGTCGTCGATTTCTGCATCGCCCGCGCGCACTGAACGCCCATACCCCTCCGGTCGCCGTCAGGAGACCAACCGTCGGCGGTGCGAGAATCAGCAGTTCACCTGTAGCGAGCTCTGGCGCCTCCGCCTGCGAGGAAGCGTTACCGATCCGGCGGCTGTGTCGACCCGGAGCCTCAGCAGCCCGTTCGTGGTCGCCTCGTCGGAGCTTTCCCAACATGGCGAAATCGGCAGCGACGGGGTCGAGGTACATGCAGAGGGTCAGCATCCGGTCCGGCCTGCATCGCTCCAGATACCGGGCGACCGTGCCGACTCGAATGGCGAGGTAGGGTAAAGCCGGCGCGTCGACGCTGCTGCCACGCCCGAGAAGTGGCTGTCCGACCGTTCGGGCGAAAACCTTAACGCAACATGGCTGCTCTGACCCACCAGCCCGGATGATCTTGCGCGAGGCGGTGCGCTGCCTGCGCCGCTTCCGAGCGATGCCCGAACAGTCCGAACACGGTGGCGCCCGAGCCCGACATCCGTGCGAGCCGGCACCCGGCGGCGGTGCGCAACGCTTCGAGGGCGACGTCGATCACGGGGGCGATGCTGCGGGCCGGCGCTTCGAGGTCGTTGCGGGCAGGGGCGATCGCCTCCAGCAGGCGATTCGCAGAAAGCCCGTGAGCGATGACGGGGTGCGTGCCCGTTCCGTGGCGCTCGCCGACGGTAAGGGCGAGGGCTCGGAAGACCGGCGCCGTCTCGACCGGGACGCCGGGATTGACGAGGACGGCCGGGATCGGCGCCATGTCCAGGGCGGGACCGACAGCCTCGCCGGCGCCGCACATCATCCGCGCACGCGGTGCGAGGCAGACCGGAACGTCGGCACCGGTGGCGCGGGCGGCCGCCACGAGGTCGGGATGGTCGGGGGGGAGATCGTTCAGGCGACCGAGGAGCCGAAGGGCCGCGGCGGCATCGGACGAGCCGCCCCCGATGCCCGCCGCCACCGGAAGCCGCTTCACCAGATGGAAGGCGCCGTGCCTCAGGCCCGGCCGCAGGCGCGCGAGGTGACGTGCGGCGCGAATGACGAGGTTGTCGTCGAGGGGGCCGGCAGGGCCGGCCGTCGGGCCGGACACGGTGAGCGCCAGATCCGAGCCCGGCTCCAGCGTGAGCGTGTCGCCGGATCCGGTGAACACCACGAGGCTCTCGAGCTCGTGGTAGCCGTCGCCGGGCCGGCGGCCCAGGACGTGGAGGGTGAGGTTGATCTTCGCCGGAGCGCGGGTGACGAGGAGGGACACGGACACTCGGAGCTGGGTGGGCGGGCAATCGCGGAGCCGGTCTGACCCCGCGATGCGCGTCCCGTCAAGCCTCGGGCGCGGTCAGCCGCCGCTCTTCTTGTCCGCGGCGCCCGGCGGCTCGTTCGGGGCCGGTGCCCCCTTCGGCAGTTCCGGGTTCACCTTGCTCTCGGGCGGATTCTCGGCGGTGGCCGAGGGCTTGTCGAGCTCGGGCAGGCCGTCCTTGAGCTTGGCGTTGATCTTCTCGAGGTCGTCCGGCTCAGGGTTCAGATCCTTGGCGTGCTGCCACTGGAACTTGCCCTCCAGGCGACGCCCGGCCCGCCAATAGGCGTCGCCGAGATGGTCGTTGATCGTCGGATCGCCGGGCTTCAGCTCGATCGCCTTCTCCAGCTCGCGCACGGCATCGTCCCAGCGGCCCAGGCGGAAATAGGCCCAGCCCAGGCTGTCGATGATCATGCCGTCGCGCGGCGCGGCATCGACGGCCTGCTTCAGCATCGTGAAGGCCTCGTCGATGTTCATGTTCTGGTCGACCCAGGAATAGGCCAGATAGTTCAGCACCTGGGCCCGGGCGCCGGGCTGGCTCGCGGGCACCAGCTCCAGGGCCTTCTTCAGATCGGCCTCGGCCTTGGGCCACTGCTTCGCGCGCTCGTAGGCCGTGCCGCGGAAGTAGAACGTCGTCCAGTAGTTCGAAGCAGGCTTGTCGCCGATCAGCGCGATGGCGCGGCTGTAGGTCTCGGCCGCCTCCTCGTACTTCTTGCGCGAGCGCTGAACGTTGCCGAGGGCCGTGATGATGTCGATGTCGTCCGGGTGCGCCTTCATGGCGGCATCGAGATGGGCGATGGCCTCGTCACCCTTGCCCATCTGCTCCAGGTTCAGCCCGACCTGGACGTCCGCGTTGAGGCGCAGGGGCGACGTGGTCGGAATCTGGGAATAAGCCTCGTTGGCCCGCTCGGTCTGCTTCATCCGATCGAGGATGTCGGCCAGGGTCAGGCGGGCGAGGGCGTGCTCGGGCGCGAGGTAGAGAGCAAGGCGCAGGTAGACCACCGCCGGCAGCTCGTCGCCCTGGGTGGACCCGGCCGAGCCGAGCCCGTACAGGACCTCGCCGGCTCCCTCCTGGGCCGAGTTCACGAGCCGGCTGAGGGGCTTGCCTTCCTTCAGCTTCGTCAAGGCGTCGCGCACGATGGGGTGGCGCGGCAGCAGCTTGTCGAATTCGGTATAGGCCTGGATCGCGAGGTCGGTGCGCCCGGCCTGCGCCTCGAAGCGCGCATAGGCGTCGACGATGCGCAGGGTGTTGCGGTCGGCGTCGTAGGCGGCCTTCAGGCGACGCTCGGCTTCCGACTGATCGCCCACGAGGCTGGCGATCAGGCCGGCGTGGAAGTCGCGGAAGGTGTTGTAGTAGCGCTCGCCCTTGAGCTTGTTGATGGTTTCCAGCGCGCGCTTTCCGTCGTTGGCGCCGGCGAAGGCCCAGGCGGTGAGCAGGGTGCCGGTGAGGTCGGCGGCCGCACCGCGACCGCTGCGGGCGAAATTCTGGCGCGCCTGGGCGAATTGCCCGGCCTTGATCTGGCGCACGCCGAGGGCGAGCTGCGCGAGGCCGTTCGAGCCGTCGCGGGAGGTCAGGCGCTCGGCGGCCCGGAAGGCATCCGGGAGCGAGCCGTCGGCGAGCAGCGACACGAAGGCGCGCTCCAGGAGCTCGGCATTGCGTGGGTCGGCCTTCACCGCTTCGCGGTAGTAGCTCGCGGCGGCGGCCGTGTCCTTGGAGGCGCCGGCGATGTAGGCGGAGAGGAAGTTGCCTTCGAGCGATTCCGCCGGCTCGTATTCGGAGATCGGAGCGGATTCCCGCGGCTGGGCCGCGTAGGCCGCCGGCGAAGCCGCAAGGCAGACGGCGAGGGCCGAGAGGACCCGGCGGCCTGTCCGGCTGGTTTTGGCGTTTCCGTTCATGGGCACCGATCGCGGCTCCTGCGCACCGGCCGTCTCGGCGGCCGGGCTCGATTGGGGCGGGACACTGGACTCTAACCGCCATCCTCGCAAGGCATAAGGATGGCGGCGCATCGCGCCCGCCATCCCGCCTCATCCATCCGTGAACGAGCCGGTCTCTGCTCCGCTTCACATGTTGGGATAGTTCGGTCCGCCGGGGCCTTCCGGGGTCTCCCAGTTGATGTTCTGGTTCGGATCCTTGATGTCGCACGTCTTGCAGTGAACGCAGTTCTGCGCGTTGATCTGGTAGCGGACGCTGTCGCTGGCGCCGGCATCCTCGACCCATTCATAGACACCCGCCGGGCAGTAGCGCGCCGACGGCCCGCCGTAGACGTCGTGTTCGGAGGCCTTCTGCAGCTCCAGGTTCCGAACCTTGAGGTGGGCCGGCTGGTCCTCCTCGTGGTTGGTGTTCGACAGGTAGACCGAGGAGAGCCGGTCGAAGGTCAGCTTGCCGTCCGGTTTCGGGTAGACGATCGGCTTGACGTCCTTGAGCGGCTTCAGCGTGGCGTGGTCCGGCTTGCCATGCTTGAGGGTGCCGAAGGGCGAGGCTTCCAGGATCGTGTTCGACCACATGTCGAGGCCGCCGAGGCCGACGCCGATCAGCGTGCCGTACCTCGACCAGAGCGGCTTGACGTTGCGGACGCGCTTCAGGTCCTGGCCGATGGCGCTGTCGCGCCAGCCGGTCTCGTAGGTGACGAGCTCGTCTCCCTGGCGACCGGATTCGAGCGCCTGGGCCAGGGCCTCCGCCGCCTGCATGCCGGAGAGCACCGCATTGTGCGAGCCCTTGATGCGCGGGACGTTCACGAAGCCGGCGGAATCGCCGACGAGACAGCCGCCCGGGAAGACGAGCTTCGGGACGGACTGCCAGCCGCCCTCCATGATGGCGCGGGCGCCGTAGCCGATGCGCTTGGCTCCCTCGAAGGTCTCGCGGATCATCGGGTGGGTCTTGAAGCGTTGGAACTCCTCGAACGGCGACAGGGTCGGGTTCTCGTAGTTCAAGTGCGTGACGAAGCCGACCGAGAGCAGGCCGTCGTCGAAGTGATAGAGCCAGGAGCCGCCGCCGGCCTTGTTCGGCAGCGGCCAGCCCATGGTGTGCTGCACGAGGCCGGCCTGGAACCTGTCGGGGGCGAGTTGCCAAAGTTCCTTGACGCCGAGGCCGTACTTCTGGTGGTCGCTGTGCGCGTTGAGCTTGAACCGGTCGATCAGCGTCTTCGTCAGGGATCCCCGCGCGCCCTCGCCGAAGACCGTGTACTTCGCGCGAAGCTCCATTCCGCGGGTGTAGTCGTCGCGCGGCTCGCCGGACCTGCCGATGCCGAGATCGCCCGTGGCGACTCCGACCACGGCGCAGGCCTCGTCGTAGAGCACTTCGGAGGCCGGGAAGCCCGGATAGATCTCCACGCCGAGCTCCTCGGCCTTGGCGCCGAGATACTTGGTGACGTTTGAGAGCGAACCGACGAAGTTGCCGTGGTTCGACATCAGCTTGGGGAAGAACAGGTTCGGCATGGTCACGCCGCTGTTCTTGGTCAGGAACATGAACTCGTCGCGCTCGACCGCCGTCTTCAGCGGGCGCGCCGCGTCCTGTCGCCAGCCGGGGAGAAGGCCGTCGAGGCCGGACGGATCGATCACCGCGCCGGACAGGATGTGGGCTCCGACCTCCGAGCCCTTCTCCACCACCACGATGCTGACCTCGGGCGCCAATTGCTTGAGGCGGATGGCGGTCGCGAGCCCGGCGGGACCGGCGCCTACGATCACTACGTCGAACTCCATCGCCTCGCGTTCAGGCAGCGCCATCCGTCATCCTCCTGTGGTGCATCCGCTTTCCGCGGGCGCCTCGGTCGTGCGATCCCATGTTCGCGGATCACTCTCAACCCATTCCAACCTGCAAACGCAAGCGTCGCACCGGCCATGGACCACGGGTGGTGACGATGTCGCGCGGGGCAAAAGGTGGTGCGTGACGTCGCATGCCCCGTTGTCCACAGGTCCCGAAGGCGCCACATCACAATACATGAGCCAGGGTGACGACCGACAGCGGGACCTGATCGCGAACCTCGACTTCCACGTGGAGGCCGGCCTCGACCTGTTCCTCGACGAGGCGCCCCACGATCGCTTCGCCGAGATCGACGCGCCGGAGCCGGCGCGGCCCGCCCCGATCCGTCCGGCTCTCGAGAGGCAGGCTCCGGAACGGGTCCGTCCCCCCGGCGACGAAACCTTCCGCACCGAACTGCCCCCGCGCGAACCATCGGCGGCGCCCGCACGGACCTTCGGGCAATCGGCCTCGGCCAAGCCAGGCGAGGCGGCAGGCGATGCCCGGGCGCGGGCGAAGGACGTCCAGACCCTGGAGGAACTGGAGGCGCTGCTCGCCGGCTTCGACGGCTGCCCCCTCAAGTTCACAGCCAAGAACCTCGTCTTCGCCGACGGCAATCCGGCTGCGAAGCTGATGTTTATCGGGGAGGCGCCGGGGGCCGACGAGGACCGCGTCGGAAAGCCCTTCATGGGCCGCTCGGGCAAGCTCCTCGACCGGATGATGGCGGCGATCGGCCTGGACCGCAGCCAAGCCTACGTCACCAACATCGTGCCGTGGCGACCGCCGGGCAACCGCAATCCGACCCCCCAGGAGGTCTCGATCTGCAAGCCGTTCATCGAGCGCCAGATCGAACTCGCCGATCCCGATCTGATCGTCTGCCTCGGCAGCCCAGCGACCCAGGCGATCACCGGCACCAAGGACGGCATCCTGAAGGCGCGCGGCCGCTTCTATCCCTATCGCGTGGGAAGCCGCCAGATCCGCGCCCTTGCGACCCTCCATCCGGCCTACCTTCTGCGCCAGCCTCTGCAGAAGCGCCTCGCCTGGCGGGACTTCCGAACCTTGCGCGCGGCCCTCGACGGGAAGGTCTAAGCGGTCTAGGGCCTGCGGCCAAGCGGAACCGTAACCCGCGCCAGCGACTTACTTCACGCGGCCGTGTATGGGTTCGCGTGTCCGGACAGGGTGTAACGAGATCATGCGCTGGGAAGATTTCCGCTCTTCGGACAATGTCGAGGATCGGCGCGGCGAGGGCGGCGGCGGTGGCGGCTTCGGTTTCCCCGGCGGCGGTGCCGGCGGTCTCGGCATCGGCACCATCGTCATCCTGTGCATCATCGGCTGGGTGACCGGCATCAATCCCGCCATCCTGATCGGTGGGGCCGAGCAGATGTCCGGGGGCGGACGCCCGAGCCAGGAGCAGGTCGACCCGCAGACGCAGTCGCAGCGCAAGACCAAGCCCACCGACGAGAGCGGGCGCTTCGCCGCCGCGATCCTCGGCAACACCGAGGACGTGTGGAAGGAGGTCCTGCCGAACCAGACCGGGCGCCAGTACCGCCCGACCGCGATGGTGCTCTACACGGGGGGCACCCGCAGCGGCTGCGGTTCGGCACAGGCCGCCATGGGACCGTTCTACTGCCCGATCGACAAGAAGGTCTATCTCGACACATCGTTCTTCAAGGAGATGGAGCAGAAGTTCGGCGTGAAGGGCGATTTCGCGTATGCCTACGTCATCGCGCACGAGGTCGGCCACCACGTACAGGACGAACTCGGCATCCTCGGCAAGGTCCAGGGTCGCCAGCAGGCCGCTGGCAGCAAGACGGAGGCGAACCAACTCTCGGTTCGCATCGAACTGATGGCCGACTGCCTCGCCGGCGTCTGGGCGAAGAACTCCAACGACAAGTACAATTCGTTGGAGCAGGGCGACATCGAGGAGGCGATGCAAGCCGCGAGCGCCATCGGCGACGACAAGCTCCAGAAGCAGTCGCAGGGCTACGCCGTGCCGGATTCCTTCACGCACGGTTCGTCCGAGCAGCGGATGCGCTGGTTCATGACCGGCTACCGCAGCGGCCAGACCAAGTCCTGCGACACGTTCCGGGCCGCGCGTAACTGAGACGCAACCGACGCGCTGTCGGGTGCTGGGGCTTTCGGATAACGTCGCCTCGTTCCGCCGACGCTCGAGGTGATGGGAAGTGATGATGGTTGCATCGGACAAGACCCGCAGCTTCATCCCCCTGACGATCGCGATCCTCACGGTCTCGGACACCCGCAGCGAGGAGGACGATCGCTCAGGCGACACCCTCGTGGAGCGGCTGACAGCGGCGGGCCACACCCTGGCGGCTCGTAACATCGTGCCGGACGAGGTCGCGGCGATCCGCGGGCAGGTCGAGGCCTGGAGCCGGGACCCGGCCATCGACGTGATCGTCACCACCGGGGGCACCGGTTTCACGGGGCGCGACGTCACCCCGGAGGCGATCGAGCCGCTCTTCGAGAAGCGCATGGACGGCTTCTCGGCGGTCTTCCATCGTATCTCCTACGACAAGATCGGAACCTCGACGCTGCAATCGCGCGCCACGGCGGGTGTCGCCAACGCGACCTACATCTTCGTGCTGCCCGGCTCGCCCGGCGCCTGCCGCGATGCCTGGGACGGCATCCTGTCGGCTCAGCTCGACTACCGCCACCGTCCCTGCAACTTCGTCGAGATCATGCCCCGCCTCGACGAGCACCTGCGGCGTGGAGCCTCGATCTCAGTTTAGAGGCCGAGCAAGATCGTGAGCATCGTCAAGAAGTTCGTATCCCGGACCCAGGAACCGCCGGCGTTCGCAGCAATTTCTGGTGCCCGCTGAGTAACGTCACGAGTGCCAGCCTGTCGAATTGTTCGGTCAATTATGCGGTCTGCGACTGATGCGAAGTGAGAGTCCTGTGCATTGATGCTCGTCGACTTTGCCACGACATCAAGCCCATGTGCCGAACTTGTTCTGCGGTTACAAATAAATTAGTTCTTATCGACAAATATCGAACTTTATTTAATTAATTATTTATACAGCTAAATACCCTACCCTGTTCAGAAATTTCATTCTTCGATGTTTGGGCGAGTAGTATGGACGGCGTCAATAAAATACAGTTACGCGCCGAAAATCGTCTCATGGCCTTTGTGCTTGGAAGTGTAACCGTTCTTTGCTTGGCACGGGTGATATTCTGCTGGATTGCGCCTGAAGTCTTGAGTGGATGGACGGGCCTGAAGTCCGATCTCACGTTTATAGCGTTCTCCTTGTGCCTCGCCGCCGGCGGGTTCTACTACCTACAAGTCCGGAACGAGCCATACCTCGCTCTGTCGGTGTTCTTTTCCGCCTTCTTCTTCCTTGGGGGCGTCGGCAACTATCGCACTCAATACATCCTGTTCCATGTCGGGCGCGATTTCTCGTTTGTCGACGACACCCTCGCGGCGATCGATCGAGCTCTGGGTTTCGACTGGACGCTCTACTTTCACCTCGTCGTCGGCGATGCCTGGGTGCACGCACTGCTTCGGGCGGCATACGAGTCGATCTGGTTCCAGCCGCTGGTCATCACCGTCCTTCACATCGCGCGAAAGGATTTCTGGAGCTTCGGCAATCTCCAGGTGGCACTCCCGCTCTCGTTTGCCTTCGTCTGTCTTGTCGCGACGTTCCTGCCGGCAATCGGCGCCTATGATTTCCACGATATGGACCCGCAGCGGCACGCCGGTATCTCCGTCGCCTTCACCGATGGAGCGACGGCCCCAGTGCGATGGCTCCGCCAAGCGGTGCTCCCTGCCAACCTGCCGGACTTTCCCGATCTGCGTGTCGTTACCTTCCCATCCTGGCACGCCGCCGCAGCGCTGGTGTTCATGATGTCGGCTTGGTCGATACCGGTTGTGCGATGGTTCGCAGTGGCGCTCAATCTGGCGATGCTCGCCGCAACCCCGGTTCACGGCAGTCACTACTTAGCGGATACGATCGTCGGAGCCCTTCTCGGCGCCACGGCGTTCCTGGTGGCCGGGTGCCTGCTGGCGCCGCGAGCGGTCCCGCGGCAGAGAGTGCCGGCACTCTTTCCGTCTGTCCGGCTACGCTTGCGAAGCGGTTCGGGTCGGATGGTTGCGCGTCGCACCGCGTCCACTCCATGACGGTATGAGGCCAGCGGCGGCGCGCCCGACGCCGATACGAGCCGACGCCTTGGTTCACCGCCTAATCTCACGCCCGATCGAGGCGCGCGGATAGCCGACGGGCCTTCAGGCGGTGGGGGAACTTCGGGCCGGCAAGAAGGCGATCGCGCCTGACGAGATCGCCGGGCCGCGGTGCGTTCACGCCGATCACGCTTTCCCCCTGTGCGGCGATCCGGGCGGGCAGGCCGGTGTGAGGCCGCCGCAGGCGGGCCAGAGAGACCTCCGGCCGAGCGGTGCCGATGAAGCGGTCGAGAAGACGGATCCAGCCCTCGGCCGGGACGTCGCCGGCCTCCAGACAGAGGACCCAGTCCCGCCGGGCGGCCTTCGCACCCGTCGACCAGGGCGACGATCCGCGTCCGCGCAGCAAGACCTTGGCGCCGGTCGCCTCGGCGACCGTCTCGATGGCCGGGTTCGCCGCGGGCACGATGATCACCGCGTCGCCGACGAGCCCCGCCGCGACACCCGCCACCAGAGCACCGAGGGTATCGGCGAGTTGATCGACGGCATCGGGGTCGGCGGGCCGGGTCACTGAGATGAGAGCCGAAAGCATGCGCGCGCATACCGCATTTTTGCGTCGCGCAAAGCCATCTCACGGCAAAGCGCCGTGGGCAGGCGGGTAGAAATGCTGAGAGACGCGGGGTCTGCCTGAAATTTTAGCACCCCGTGCCTTCCGTGTTCGTGATATGTTCTTTTGCCGCCGCTTCGATGAATTTGGGTCATGCCTGCAGACGTCTCTCGTACGATCCCGTCCGGCCTGGAACCGGCGCGACGCTTGGGCGAGACGACGCCGCGGCCGGCCGAGCGGCGAGGCCGGGGTGCCACGGCCAATCCGAGCGGGCGATACGAAGCAGCGCAGCGGGAGGCCTTCGACGACGGGTGGTCCGGGATCGAGGCTGCAGCCCCTTCCCGGACCGAGGTGACGACGGAGCATGCTCGCACGCTCATCACCCGCAACACCTCGCCCGACATCTCCTTCGATCGGTCGATCAATCCCTACCGCGGCTGTGAGCATGGTTGCGTCTACTGCTTCGCGCGGCCGAACCATGCGTATGTGGGCCTCTCGCCCGGTCTCGATTTCGAGACCAAGCTGTTTCGGAAGGTGAATGCCGGCGCCTTGCTCGAACGGGAGCTGTCCGCGCCGGGCTACAGCCCTGCGACCATCGCCCTCGGCACTGCCACCGATCCCTATCAGCCGATCGAGCGGGAGCATCGCGTCACGCGCGCGGTGCTGGAGGTCCTTGCGCGCTTCCGCCACCCGGTGGGAATCGTCACGAAGTCGAACCTCGTCGTGCGCGACCTCGACCTTCTCAAAGACCTGGCGCGGGACGGACTGGTGAAGGTGGCGGTCTCCGTGACGACGCTCGACCCGGCGCTGGCACGGCGGCTCGAACCGCGGGCGCCGCACCCGGAAAAACGCCTCGAAGCGATCGGACGCCTGAGCGCGGCAGGCATTCCCGTGATGGTCATCGCCGCGCCGATCATCCCCTCGCTGAACGATCACGAGGTCGAGGCCATCCTCGCCCGGGCCCGTGACCTCGGTGCCGTGGAGGCGAGCCATGTGCTCCTGCGTTTGCCCCTCGAGCTCGATGTCCTGGTCAACGACTGGTTTGCCGAGCACTACCCGGGGCGCCAGCGGCACGTCATGTCGTTGGTCCGCGCCGCCAGGGGCGGGCGCGCCTACGATGCCGCGTTCGGCACGCGGATGACCGGTACCGGAGCCTATGCCGACCTGATTCGCCAGCGCATGCGCCTGGCCCGGCAGCGCCTCGGCTATCCGGAGGTGCGGAGGCGACTGCGCACCGACCTGTTCAGGGTTCCGACGGACCAGCTGAGCCTGTTCTGAGGTCGTAGGCGCGGGTGAAGCTGAGGCGGTGATGGGGTGACCGGCCCCGGCTCGCGAGGCCGGCGAGATGGGTGCGCGTGCCGTAACCGACATTGCTGGCCCAACCGTAATCCGGGTAGCGCCGGGCGAGGCGCCGCATCAGAGCGTCGCGCAGGGTCTTGGCGACGATGGAGGCGGCCGCGATCTGCGGCACCAGTCGGTCGCCGCCAATCACCGCGAGGCCGGGGAGGGCGAGGCCCGGTACCGGGTCGCGGCCGTCGACCCAGACGGGTGCGTCGAGGCCGAGTGCGAGGACCGCCCGCCGCATCGCATCAAGGGTGGCGGCGCGCACGTTGATCCGATCCACCAGCGCGCGCGAGCCCGCCGCCACGGCGACGCGGGCCTGTGCCCGGATCATCGGCGCCAGCGCCTCGCGCTCGGCCGCCTTGAGGCGCTTGCTATCGTCGAGGCGGCCGAGCAGACCGGGTAGAAGCGCGGCGGGCTCAAACCACACCGCCGCGACCATCACGGGGCCACAGAGGGCGCCGCGCCCGACCTCGTCGCAGCCGATGACCGCCGGGTAGGTCTCGGCCAAACGCGGGTCGAACGGCGGCATCGGGCGGAATCCGGGGGAGGGGGCAAGCCGATCCCCTAGCGCGCGACGTGCGTCCGGTCCACGTTTTAGCTGACCACGCCTCAGCCGAGCTCGGCGACGCCCCGCGGGGTCTTGCCGTTCGTCCGGAGCCGCACTGGCGCGGTGCCATGCGCGCGGGCGATGTTGTCGTAGAATTGGCGTGCGCTCTCCGCCCAGGTGTACCGCAGGGCCTCGCTGCGGCAGCGCGCCCGTGGAATGTCCAGGGCGGCGAGGGCAGCGCTTCTCAGGTCCTGGTCAAGGATGCCGGCACCGGTCCGCCCGATGACGTCGAGGGGACCGGTCACCGGAAAGGCGGCAACGGGTACGCCGCAGGCCAGGGCTTCGAGGAGTACGATGCCGAAGGTGTCGGTCAGGCTCGGAAATACGAAGGCATCGGCACCGGCATAGAGGGCCGCGAGGTTGGCGCCCGTCCGGGTCCCGAGAAAGCGCGCTTCGGGCGCGAGCGCCGCGAGGCGGGCCCTGTCCGGACCGTCACCGACGACGACCTTGGTGCCGGGCAGGTCGAGGCGCAGGAACGCCTCGAGGTTCTTTTCGACCGCCAGCCTGCCGACCGACAGGAAGATCGGGCGGGGCAGTCCGGCGAGGTCGGCCGGCTCCGGTGTTCCCTCGACGCGGGGGTGGAACAGGTCGGTGTCGACGCCGCGCGTCCAGCGCATCAGGTTTGCGAAACCACGCGCGGCGAGATCGCGCTCCAGGGACGGAGTCGAGACCATCGTGCCGTTCGCAGCGCCGTGGAAGCGCCGCAGCCAGGCATAGCTCCAGGCCTCCGGGACGGGCGCCCGGGCGGAGAGGTATTCCGGGAAGCGGGTGTGGTAGCTCGTCGTGAAGGGCCGGCGATGGGCGAGGCAGTAACGCCGGGTGGCGTAGCCGACCGTCCCTTCCGTGGAGATGTGGACATGGGTCGGCTGCAGGTCGTCCCAGAGGCGAGCCACGTGGCGCTTGGTGGCGTAGGCAAGCCGGATCTCGGGATAGCCCGGCAGCGGCAGGGAGGCGAAGTCCTGGTGGGTGAGGAACACGGGGTCGAAGCCGTAGGCCGCCCCGGCCGCCGCCATGTTCTCCAGCGAGCGGACGACGCCGTTGACCTGCGGGTGCCAGGCATCCGTGGCGATGAGAAGCCTCACGCGACGGCCCGGGCTCCGTCGGGCCGCGCGTGCCCGACGAGGTCGGACCGGGCGGTGCGCGCCCGCAGCAGGCTCGGATAGTGGAGAACCTCCATGGTGCCGTCGTAATGCTCGACGATGGCGGTGCAGGATTCCACCCAGTCTCCGGTATTGAGGTAGGTCAACCCGTTGATCTGCCGGTTTGCCGCGTGGTGGATGTGGCCGCAGATGACACCATCGGCGCCGACCCGCTTGGCTTCGGCGCTGAGAAGTTCCTCGAACTTGCCGATGAAGTTGACGGCGTTCTTCACCTTCAGCTTGGCCCAGGCCGAGAGGGACCAGTAGGCGAGGCCGAGGCGGCGGCGCGCGGTGTTGACGTAGGTGTTGATGAAGAGCGCGAAGGTGTAGGCCCCGTCGCCGAGGAAGGCGAGCCACTTGGCGTGGCGCACCACCATGTCGAACTGGTCGCCGTGGATGACGAGGTAGCGCTTTCCGTCGGCGGCCTCGTGCAGGCGCTGTTCGGCGATCTCGATGCCGCCGAAGGTCATGCCGATGTAGTCGCGCAGGAACTCGTCGTGATTGCCCGGGACGTAGACGAGCGTCGAACCCTTGCGCACCTTGCGCATGAGCTTCTGCACGACGTCGTTGTGGCTCTGCGGCCAGTACCAGCCCGACTTGAGCTGCCAGCCATCGATGATGTCGCCGACGAGGTAGATCTCGTCCGCATCGTAGTCGCGCAGAAATTCCAGCAACAGGTCGGCCTGACAGCCCTTGGTCCCAAGATGCATGTCCGACAGGAACAACGTCCGGACGCGGGTCGCCTCGGTCTCTTCGCCCACGATTGCCTCCCGGACATCCTCCGATGTGAGGAGCCAAACCGGATTCCCGTATCAGTTTGATGACGTCGCCCCCCAGACACCGCGCTCGTCCCGCGACGCGACGTAACCTCTTCTTCCACAAAAAAAATTTTGACTTCAGACCAAGTATTTCGGGTTTTCCTTTCAGCCTGAAGCCGGGCATAGTCCTGCTCAAGGTGCCCCACCGGGCCGCGTCCGAGGACGCATGACCGGAGCCCATCGAGGCGAACCAAGGGTGCCGTCCCCGGGGACGACGACGCTGAAAACGGCTCAGCGGTCAGCGCGGATCGAGCGCGACCCGGCCCATGGAGAAGAGGCTTGAGGTATTCGGTGGCGCGTACGGCGACGGGCGTCGAAGGTCAGCCTTCGGCGCGGACGGACATCGGTCCGGCATCCGTCCAGGCGTCGCGCGCGCACGAGTTCGTCCCGCGATTCATCTGACCAGCGGCCGCGAGGAACGTTCGGGATTAATCCGGAATGGTCCGCGCGGTCCGCTCCACCCTTTGGCGCATCCATGTCGCCGCACGCGGAGCGCGTGCGGCCACAATTCGAGAAACGGAGAAAACATCATGGCGGCAACGCGACGTCCCGGCCGGAACCATTTGTTCGTCCCGGGCCCGACGAACATCCCGGATCGCGTGATGCGCGCGATGATGGTCCAGTCCGAGGATCACCGCTCGGTGGACTTCCCGACGCTGACGAAGCCCCTCTTCGAGGACACCAAGGCCGTCTACGGCTCGAAGGACGGCACCATCTTCCTGTTCCCCGCTTCCGGCACCGGCATCTGGGAATCCGCTCTGTCGAATACGCTGTCGCGCGGCGACAAGGTGCTGGCCTCCCGCTTCGGGCAGTTCAGCCATCTCTGGATCGACATGGCCGAGCGCCTCGGCCTCGAAGTGATCGTGCAGGATGAGGAGTGGGGTACGGGTGCGAACCCGGAGCGGATCGGCGAGGCCCTGCGCGCCGACAAGAACCACGAGATCAAGGCCGTGATGGTGGTCCATAACGAGACCGCGACCGGCGTCACCAGCGATGTCGGTGCCGTGCGCAAGGCCATCGACGCGGCCGGCCACCCGACCCTGCTGTTCGCGGATGGCGTCTCCTCGATCGGCTCGCTGCCGTTCAAGATGGACGAGTGGAAGGTCGATTGCGCGATCGCCGGTTCGCAGAAGGGCCTGATGCTCCCCGCCGGCCTCGGTGTGATCTGCGTCAGCCAGAAGGCCCTCAAGGCCGCCGAGACCTCGTCGGGCCAGAACGACCGCCTGGCACACGTCTACTTCGACTGGGCCGACCACCAGAAGCAGAACCCAGCCGGCTACTTCCCCTACACCCCGTCTCTGCCGCTTCTCTACGGTCTGCGCGAAGCGCTCGCCTGCCTCAACGAAGAAGGCCTCGAGAACGTCTATCACCGCCATCACGTCCTGGGCGAGGCGACCCGTCAGGCCGTGGCCGCTTGGGGCCTCAAGACTTGCGCCAAGGAGCCCAAATGGAACTCCGATACCGTCACGGCGATCCTCGTGCCGGAGGGCGTCGACGCTGCCGCGATCATCAAGCATGCCTATGTGCGCTACAACCTCGCGCTCGGCGCGGGCTTGAGCAAGGTCGCCGGCAAGGTCTTCCGCATCGGTCACGTCGGTGACATGAACGAGCTGTCGCTGCTGGGCGCCATCGCGGGTGCCGAGATGGCGATGCTCGACCACGGCGTGAAGGTGCAGCCCGGCTCCGGCGTCGCCGCCGCGTCGAGCTACCTGCGCGAGAACCCGCTGTCGAAGTCCTGAGTTCGAGATGCCGGGGCGGGTCCGCCCGCTCCGGCATGCCCGACGACCCATCCGCGACCTGCTCTATCCGTGACGTGGCCGGATCGGCCAGAGGATTCCATGACGAAGAAGATCGTGTTCCTCGACCGCGAGTCCCTGGACGCCAAGGTACGTGCGTTCAACTTCCCGCACGAGTACGTCGAGTACGAATCGACCTGGACGCCGGAGGAGATCGTCGAGCGCCTGACGGGCGCCGAGATCGCGCTGATCAACAAGGTCCCGATGCGGGCCGACACCCTCAAGCGGCTGCCCGATCTCAAGCTGATCGCCGTGGCTGCCACCGGGACCGACGTGGTCGACAAGGAGGCCGCCAAGGCTCAGGGAATCACGGTCGTCAACATCCGGAACTATGCCTTCAACACCGTGCCCGAGCACGTGATCGGCCTGATGTTCGCCCTGCGCCGGGCCATCGTGCCCTATGCCAATTCGGTCCGCCGGGGTGATTGGGCAAAGTCGACCCAGTTCTGCTACTTCGACTACCCGATCCACGATATCGCCGGCTCGACCCTCGGCATCGTCGGCTACGGTGCGCTGGGCAAGTCGATCGCCAAGCGCGCCGAAGCCCTCGGCATGAAGGTCATCGCCTACGACGTGTTCCCCCAGGAGGGACTCGTCGACTTCGAGACGATCCTCGCGGAATCCGACGTCATCACGCTCCACGCGCCGCTGACGCCCGAGACCCGCAACATGATCGGCCGCGAGCAACTCGCCAAGATGAAGAAGCACGCGCTCCTGATCAACACCGCACGTGGCGGCCTCGTGGACGAGGAAGCCCTGGCCGAGGCGCTGAAGGCCGGCACCATCGGCGGTGCCGGTTTCGACGTGGTGATGACCGAGCCGCCGAAGAACGGCAACATCCTCTGCGAGCTCGACCTGCCGAACCTCATCGTCACCCCGCACGTGGCCTGGGCGAGCAAGGAAGCCATGCAGATCCTCGCAGACCAACTCGTCAACAACGTCGAGGCCTACGTCGCCGGCAAGCCGCAGAACGTGGTGTGACGGCGGTGTGCCCTCCGGTAGGCCGGGGGAGCGCCGCGGGACCGCCGATGCGGTCGATCCATCGAGACCAGATGCCAGCCGCGCCGAGCGCGGGACCCACAGGAATCCTGAGACAATGAAGAAGCTGTTGTTCCAATTCGATACCGACGCGGTTCCGAGCGTGTTCGACGTGGTGGTCGGTTACGATGGCGGCGCGGACCACATCACCGGCTACGGCAACGTCACCCCCGACAACGTCGGCGCCCTGGTCGACGGGACGATCTACACCCGCGGTGGCTCCGAGAAGAAGTCGACGGCGATCTTCGTCGGCGGCGGCAGCATGGCGGCCGGCGAGGCCGTCTTCGAGGCGGTGAAGAAGCGCTTCTTCGGTCCGTTCCGCGTTTCCATCATGCTGGATTCGAACGGCTCGAACACCACCGCCGCCGCCGGTGTCGCCCTAGTGCAGAAGTCCGCCGGCTCGCTCGATGGCAAGAAGGCCGTCGTCCTCGCCGGCACCGGCCCGGTCGGCATGCGCTCGGCCGCCCTGCTCGCCCAGGAGGGCGCCGAGGTGACGCTCTGCGGGCGCTCTCTCGACAAGGCGCATGCCGCCGCCGACCAGATCAACAAGCGGTTCAAGGTCAGCATCAAGGCCGCCGAGACTTCCGACGCTGCCTCGCGCGCGCAGATCGTCAAGGGCCAGAACATCGTGTTCTCGGCCGGCGCGATCGGCCTCGAGCTCCTGCCCGAGGACGCCTGGAAGGACGAGGCCAGCATCGAGTTCGTGGCCGACTACAACGCACAGCCGCCACTCGGCTTCGGCGGTATCGAGGCCATGGACAAGGGCAAGGACCGTCACGGCAAGAAGGTCTTCGGGGCGCTCGGCATCGGCGGCCTGAAGCTCAAGCTGCACCGCGCCTGCGTCGGCCAGCTCTTCGACAACACCGAGCAGGTGCTGGACGCCGAGGCGATCTATGCCCTCGCCAAGAAGATGGCCTGATCGCCATGGCCGAGAAAGAGAACGCCGCGAACGAGAGCATCCAGACCTTCCTGGACGGTCTGGCGAGCTCGGCGCCCACCCCTGGCGGGGGTGGTGCCGCTGCCATCTCCGGCGCCATGGGCGCCGCCCTGCTCAGCATGGTGTGTAATCTGACCATCGGGAAGAAGAAGTACGTCGAGGTCGAAGAAGAGCTGAAGCAGATCCTCGGCCAGTCCGAGGTCCTTCGCACCGAACTCACCGGCATGATCGCCGACGACGTCGAGGCCTTCGATGCGGTGATGGGGGCCTACGGGCTTCCGAAGGTCACGGACGAGGACAAGGCGGCGCGCCAGGAGAAGATCCAGGTCGCCCTCAAGGTCGCCACCGACGTGCCGCTCGCCTGCTGCCGCGCCTGCCGCAAGGTCATCGACTTGGCCCAGATCGTGGCCGACAAGGGCAACCTCAACGTCATCTCCGATGCCGGCGTCGCCGTGCTCTCGGCCCATGCCGGCCTGCGCAGCGCCGCCCTCAACGTCTACGTGAACGCCAAGGGCCTCGAGGACCGCAGCTTCGCGGACGAGCGCCTTCGCGAACTCGAAACACTCCTGGATTCGGCAGGCCCCCTCAACGAGTCGATCTACGACGTCGTGAAGGCGAAAGTGAACTGAGCTTTCCTCGCGCGTGTCGAGGCAAGACGCGACGTCAAAGCGCGCGATCTGATATTCCAAGAGCTGCTCCCGACGCCATCGGGGCAGCTCTTGATCAAACTGAATACAGTCCAGCTAGCCTCAAGGCAGAGTGAACGAGACTGTAAAAAAATATAAGTCGCAAAGGACTTTCCGTGAAGTGAAATTTACGAGACAGTCGCGGCAAGGAAGAAACGCCGAGGAGAACGCTCATGGACGTGCACGAATACCAGGCCAAGGAACTGCTTGCCGGTTTCGGCGTCGCCGTTCCGAAGGGGGCCGTCGCCTTCAGCGCCGACCAGGCCGTCTATGCAGCCACCGAGCTCGGCGGCTCGTTCTGGGCGGTCAAGGCCCAGATCCACGCAGGCGCCCGCGGCAAGGCCGGCGGCATCAAGCTGTGCCGGACCTACAACGAGGTTCGCGACGCCGCCAAGGAGCTCCTCGGCAAGCGACTCGTGACCCTGCAGACGGGACCCGAGGGCAAGCCGGTCCAGCGCGTCTACGTCGAGACCGCCGACCCCTTCGAGCGTGAACTCTACCTCGGATACGTCCTCGATCGGAAAGCCGAGCGCGTCCGGGTCATCGCCTCGCAGCGCGGCGGCATGGACATCGAGGAGATCGCCGCCAACGAGCCCGAGGCCCTGATCCAGGTCGTCGTCGAGCCGGCGGTCGGCCTCCAGCAGTTCCAGGCCCGCGAGATCGCGTTTCAGCTCGGCCTGAACATCAAGCAGGTCTCGGCCGCCGTGAAGACGATCATGAACGCCTACCGGGCGTTCCGCGACTGCGACGGAACCATGCTGGAGATCAACCCCCTCGTCGTCACCAAGGACGACCGGGTGCTGGCTCTCGACGCCAAGATGTCCTTCGACGACAACGCCATGTTCCGCCGGCGCAACATCGCCGATATGCACGATCCCTCGCAGGGCGACCCGCGCGAGGCCCAGGCCGCCGAGCACAACCTCTCCTATATCGGCCTCGAGGGCGAGATCGGCTGCATCGTCAACGGCGCCGGCCTCGCCATGGCGACCATGGACATGATCAAGCACGCCGGAGGCGAGCCCGCCAACTTCCTCGACGTTGGCGGGGGCGCGTCGCCGGACCGGGTCGCCACGGCCTTCCGCCTCGTCCTCTCCGACCGCAACGTCAAGGCGATCCTGGTCAACATCTTCGCCGGCATCAACCGCTGCGACTGGGTCGCCCAGGGCGTCATCCAGGCGGCGCGCGAGGTGAAGATCGACGTGCCTCTCGTGGTGCGGCTCGCCGGCACCAATGTCGAGGCGGGTCAGAAGATCCTGGCCGAGAGCGGGCTCGATCTCATCACCGCCGACAGCCTGTCGGACGCCGCGGCGAAGGCCGTCCAGGCCTGCGAAGCCGCCAAGAAAAGCCACTGAGACGCAGGGGAGGATACGTCATGAGCATTCTGATCGACGAGAAGACCCCGATCCTGATCCAGGGCATCACGGGCGACAAGGGCACCTTCCACGCCAAGGAAATGATGGAGTACGGCTCCAACGTCGTCGGTGGCGTCACCCCCGGCAAGGGTGGCAAGACCCATCTCGGCGTGCCGGTGTTCAACACCGTCAAGGAGGCCGTCGAGGCCACCGGCGCCACCACCTCGATCACCTTCGTGGCACCGCCCTTCGCGGCCGACGCGATCATGGAGGGCGCGGATGCAGGCTTGGCGCTGATCTGCTCGATCACCGACGGCATCCCGGCGCAGGACATGATGCGGGTGAAGCGCTACCTGCGCCGCTATCCCAAGGAGCGCCGCACCATGGTGGTCGGCCCCAACTGTGCCGGCATCATCTCCCCCGGCAAGTCCATGCTCGGCATCATGCCCGGCCACATCTACCTCAAGGGCAATGTCGGGGTGATCTCGCGCTCCGGCACTCTCGGCTACGAGGCCGCCGCGCAGATGAAGGCCGAGGGCATCGGCATCTCGACCTCGGTCGGCATCGGTGGCGACCCGATCAACGGTTCGTCCTTCCTCGACCACCTCGCCCTTTTCGAGCAGGATCCGGACACCCGGGCCGTGCTGATGATCGGTGAGATCGGCGGTCCTCAGGAGGCCGAGGCCTCGGCCTGGATCAAGGAGAACATGTCGAAGCCGGTGGTCGGCTTCGTCGCCGGCCTCACGGCTCCGAAGGGGCGACGCATGGGCCATGCCGGTGCGATCATCTCCGCCACCGGCGATTCCGCCGCCGAGAAGGCCGAGATCATGCGCTCCTACGGCCTCACCGTGGCGCCGAGCCCCGGCGAGTTCGGCGTCACGGTGGCGCAGGTGATGCGCAAGCTCGCAGCCTGAGGCGAGACATCTCCCTCCCCCTGCAGCGGGAGGGCGCCAGCGCACCAGGCCGGAGCGGGGGAAGGTCACATCCGGAGAGGCAGCCTCCTTGCCCGGCCCGCTTCCGGGCCGCCTTCTCCCCCGGGGGAGCAGGCAGGCGCCGCCCATAGAACCTGATCGCTCAACGTCACCGCCTTCCCATCGCCCGCTTCCGTCGCGGTCAGTCGGCGAAGAACTTTTCTCAAGGTGGCCTTCGATGACGGATACCCTTCATGCTCCCGTCGGAGCCGTCGACCACACCTTCGCGCCGCCCGTGATCACGGGTACCTCGTCGAAGGAAGCTCTCGACATTCTGTTCCATGCCCTCCTCGCCGTGGCACGCCGGCACGAGCCCGAGCTCGAGGACGTGCTGCATGGGCGCGCCAACATCTCCGACTTCTCGCCCGAGCTCCTTGCCCGCGCCCTCCAGGTGCAGGGGATCTGGTTCCAGCTGCTCTCCATCGCCGAGCAGAACGCTGCCATGCGTCGGCGCCGGCAGATGGAGCGGACCAAGGGCCGCGAAGCCCTGGGCGGCAGCTTCAGCGCCGTTCTGGCCGATGCGGCGGCCAGCGGCATCAAGGCGCCCGAGATCCATGCGCTTCTCAAGGATCTGCGGATTCGGCCGACGATCACGGCGCACCCCACCGAGGGCAAGCGCGTCACCGTGCTGGAGAAATTCCGCCGCATCTACCTCGTGCTGCGCGAGCTGGAGCTGCCGCGCTGGACCGAGCGCGAGCGCAACGGCCTGATGAACGAGTTGCGCGACCAGATCGAACTCGTCTGGATGACCGGCGAACTCCATCTGGAGAAGGCGACCGTGGAGCGCGAGGTCGCCTGGGGCCTGCACTTCTTCGACGAGACGCTGTTCGAGATGCTGCCCGAGGTGCTCTACTCTCTGGAGGAGAGCCTGGCGCAGTACTATCCGGACGAGAAGTTCGAGGTGCCGCCGTTCTTCCAGTTCGGCTCCTGGATCGGCGGTGACCGCGACGGCAACCCCTACGTCACCTCCTCCGTCACCCGCGCCACGCTTCAGCGCAACGCACTCGCCTCCCTGCGGCGTTACCGGGACGGCGTCACTGCGCTCGGCCGCACGCTCTCCCTGACCGAGCGCTCGCTGCCGGTGCCGGGGACGTTCAAGACGGCCCTGGCGCAGATGCTGACCGAGAGTGGCGACGGCCGCGCCATCGCCAGCCGCAACCCGGGCGAGGCCTATCGCCAATTCCTCACCTGCGTCCTGCGCAAGCTCGAGGCGACCATCCTGCGCAACAAGGGCCAGCGCTCGACCGGGCCGGACTATCCGAGCGCAGACGGGCTGATCAACGACCTGCGCACCCTCGAGCAGGGGCTCGCCGATGCGAAGTGCCCGTCGCTCGCCGTCGATCTCGTGCGGCCGGTTCGGCGCATGGTCGAGATCTTTCGCTTCTCCACGGTCCGTCTGGATCTGCGCGAGAACACCACCCGCACGACGAAGACGCTGCAGGCTCTGTGGTCACAGGCCAACGGTCAGAACCGCACGCCGCCGGACGTCGACTCGCCCGAGTGGAAGAAGTGGATCATCGACGAGCTGGCCCGGCCGCGCAGCGGCGAACGGAGCTTCGAGAATCTGCCGGACGACGCCCGGGAGACCCTGGAAACCTTCGCGCTTGTCGGAGAGATGCGCGAGCAGCTCGACCGTGAGGCGTTCGGCTCGTTCGTCCTGTCGATGACCCGCTCGGTGCAGGACATCCTCGGCGCCTACCTGCTCGCCAAGGAAGCCGGCAACTTCCTCGATGCCGCCGGCACCGAGATCTGCTGCCTGCCGATCGTGCCGCTGTTCGAGACCATCGACGATCTTCGCGCCGCGCCGACGATCATGAAGGAGCTTTTCTCGATTCCCCTCGTGCGTCGGTCCACCCGCTGGCAGGGCGGCGTGCAGGAGGTCATGATCGGCTACTCGGATTCGAACAAGGACGGCGGCTTCGTCGCTTCGAACTGGGAACTCTACAAGGCGCAGGACAAGCTCACCCAGCTCGGCAAGGCCTCGGGCGTGCCGATCGCGTTCTTCCACGGCCGCGGCGGCTCGGTGAGCCGCGGCGGCGCTCCGACCGCGCGGGCCATCGCCGCCCAGCCACCGGGCTCGATCAACGGCCGCTTCCGCACGACGGAGCAGGGCGAGGTCGTGTCGTTCAAGTACGCCAATCGGGGCACCGCGGCCTATCAGATGGAGCTTCTCGCCTCCTCGGTCTTCCAGCACGCCCTGAAATCGGAGCGCGAGGCGGCCCGGACGCCGCGCAACGAGTTCGACGACTGCCTCGAAGCTCTGTCGGGGGCCTCCCGCGCGGCCTACGTCAATCTGATCCAGCACCCCGACCTCGTGACCTATTTCGGTTCCGCGAGTCCGCTGGACGAGATCGCGCTCCTGAACATCGGCTCGCGGCCCGCCCGCCGCTTCGGCGCGCGCTCGCTGTCCGATCTGCGCGCGATTCCCTGGGTGTTCGCTTGGTCGCAGAACCGCCACGTCATCACCGGCTGGTACGGCGTCGGCTCGGGACTGAAGAGCTTCCTCGACGTGCGCGGTCAGCAGGGGGAGGCGCAACTGCAGCGGCTCTTCGCCGAATCGAAGCCGTTCCGCCTCATCCTCGACGAGGTCGAGAAGACGCTGCTGATGGTCGATCTCGAAATCGCCCGCGATTACGCAGGCCTCGTCGCCGACGAGGGCGCACGCAACAGCATCTTCCCCTTGATCGAGGCCGAGTACGCGCTGACCCGAGAGATGGCACTGCGGGTCAGCGGCGGCAGCGAGCTCGCCGAGCGTTTCCCCCTGTTCCGCGACCGCCTCAACGGCCGCCTGCCGACGATCAACCAGGTGAGTCGAGAGCAGGTCGAATTGCTGCGCCGCTTCCGGTCGGAGGAGGACGAAGACCAGCGCGAGGCGGTGAAATCTGCCCTGTTGCTGTCGATCAACTGTATCGCCGTTGGCTTCGGCGCGACGGGCTGACGAAATTGTAAGGGTACGGGAGGGGCTCCACGGCCTGCGGGCTAGCGCGCGGGCCCACCTCCATCGGTATGGTGGCCCGACTTTCGGGTCTCATGAACGTCCAGAATACGTCGAACAGGAAGGATACCCAATGAGCTTCACCCTGATCCAGCAGGCGACCCCGCGTCTCCATCGCTCGGAACTCGCCGTTCCCGGCTCCAACCCGACCTTCATGGAGAAGTCCGCGAGCTCGAAGGCCGACGTCATCTTCCTTGATCTCGAGGATGCGGTGGCCCCGGACGACAAGGAGCAGGCCCGCAAGAACATCATCCAGGCGCTCAACGACCTGGATTGGGGCACCAAGACCATGATGATCCGCATCAACGGTCTCGACACCCACTACATGTACCGCGACGTCGTCGACATCGTCGAAGCCTGTCCGCGCCTCGACATGATCCTCATCCCGAAGGTCGGCGTGCCGGCCGACGTCTACGCCATCGACGTGCTGACGACCCAGATCGAGCAGGCCAAAAAGCGCGAGAAGAAGATCGGCTTCGAGGTGCTGATCGAGACGGCGCTGGGCATGGCAAACGTCGAGGCCATCGCCACCTCGTCCAAGCGCCTGGAGGCTATGTCGTTCGGCGTCGCCGATTACGCCGCCTCGACCCGCGCGCGCTCCACTGTCATCGGCGGCGTGAACAAGGACTTCTCGGTGCTCACCGACAAGGACGAGGCAGGCAACCGCGAGACCCATTGGCAGGATCCCTGGCTGTTCGCGCAGAACCGCATGCTGATCGCCTGCCGCGCTTACGGCCTGCGCCCCATCGACGGTCCCTTCGGCGACTTCTCCGATCCGGACGGCTACACCTCTGCGGCCCGCCGCTGCGCCGCGCTCGGCTTCGAGGGCAAGTGGGCGATCCACCCCTCGCAGATCGATCTCGCCAACGAGGTCTTTACCCCCTCGGAGGCGGAGGTCACCAAGGCCCGCCGCATCCTCGAGGCCATGGAGGAGGCCGCCAAGGCCGGCCGTGGCGCCGTCTCCCTCGACGGCCGCCTCATCGACATCGCCTCCATCCGCATGGCCGAGGCGCTGATCGAGAAGGCCAACGCGATGTCCGCCAGCTGAAGGCTCGGCGCGACGCCCGAAGAGACCCATGACTCGGCCGCCCCTTCGAGGGCGGCCCTTTTGTTTCGGGAGCCGGGTACCGGCACCAGTCCCGGCGACCATTCGTTAGCCTGCGGCCGCCGACGGCGAGCGTTGTCGGATCAATGCCCAGCCGGGTTCTCCGGCGGCCGCATGACACAAGACCCTCACCAGGCATCCAGGGAGATCTCATCATGCATGTGACCATCGAAGACGCACACAAGGCCATTGAGGCCGCCCGCGCGAAGGCCGTGGAACTCGGCACACAGATGTGCATCGCCGTCGTGGATTCCGGCGGAAACCTGAAGGCTTTCTACCGGATGGACGGCGCCTGGGTCGGCTCCATCGACATCTCCCACAAGAAGGCCAAGACCTCGGTGTTCTTCGGCATGATGACCGGCCAGATTGGCCAACTCTCCCAGCCGGGCGGGCCACTCTACGGCATCGAGCACTCGAACGATGGCCTCATCACCTTCCCGGGCGGTATCCCGATCGTGGACAAGGACGGTGAGATGTCAGGCGCGATCGGCGTCAGCGGCTCGACGGTGGAGAACGATCACGCCGTGGCACTGGCCGGTGCCAGCTCCATCGGATCCACCGAACTGCCTGCGCATCCCTGGCGGACCTGATCCGCGCGGTTGAGTGCGTCCTGAACGGCAGAAAGCCCCGCTCTCGCGAGCGGGGCTTTCTTGTATGTGCTTCACGTTCCGGCGAGCGGAGATCGCCGCCGGGTCGGAGCTTACATGGAGCCGAACTTGTAGTTGAAGCCGGCCTTGATGAGGTTGCCCTCGGTGTTGAAGCGCGAGGTATACGAGCCAGTTGCAGTGGTGAGGCCGGTCGTGTTCACGAGAACGTTGCGGCTGCCGAGGTCGTAGCGGAGGTACTCGGCCTTCAGCGTGATCGCGCTGGCACCGAGGAGGCCGCCGATGAAGTTGAAGCGGTTCAGGAAGCTGTCGGTCGGGATCGCGTACTCGACGCCACCGCCGTAGACGTAGCCCGTCTCCATGCCCTTGTAGCGACCGAAATAGGCGAGCTGGTTTGCGCCGTTGAAGAAGTCGGCCTGGTACTTGACTTCGCCGTAGGCAAAACCGCCGGTCCCGTAGACCAGGAACCGGTCGAAGGCGTAGCCGAGACGGCCCTGCACGGTGCCGAGGTAGTTCAGGCGGTTCCGGAAGCTGCTCGGGTCAGGAATACCGGCGTTGAAGACGCTGGGAGCGCTGAAATAGTCACGACGCTTGCCGATATCGGTCCAGGTCACATCGGCCTCGGCACCGATGACGAAACCGGAGCCCGGGGTGAGCTGGTAGTTATAGCCGATGCCGCCACCGATATTGCCGATGCCGTCCTGCTCAGCCTTGAAGCTGGAGGGACGACGCTCGCGGGCGACGTTGAGGCGCGTGTCGGTCAGGCCGCCCGTTGCATCATTGTTGCCCACCGTACGAATGGTCTGGTTGTCGCTGAACGCGTACGAACTGTGGGTGCCGATGTAGAGGCCGGTCCAGGTGAAGACCGGCACCGGTACGAAGACCGGCGGCGGCGCCTGACGGCGCGGAAGGTCAGCGGCATGGGCCGCGCCGAGGGCGACGAGCGAAGCAGTGCCGGCCAAAAGGAATTTTGCGATCATCGGGGTGTTTGTCCCAGGGTCGGAGAATTGCCGTCAAGCTACCCGGGGTTGTCCGGCCGCACTATGCCCCACAGGACACACCCCCTTCGGAAGCGTCAGGTAACGGACCGATTTTCGCCCTGTCGCGGGTTCCGTCGCGATCGGATGGTGCGTTGCGGCGGTCGACAACGGCCGGTTAAGCACGTTGCGCTATCCCGGATCTGCAGCCCTCCAGCCGTGACAGGAGCGACGATGACCCGGGACCAGCTCGCCGCCGAACTGAAGCGCATCGCGACCGATCAGGTCAGCGACATCGAGCGCGCGGTCAAGGACGGCCATAAGACGATCGCCCTGAACGAGATCGCAGACCTCAACCGCAACTTGAAAGCTCTGGCAGCCGCCGTGAAGGGCAAGGGGCTGGTTCGCGCGTGAAGACGGTGCCGGCACATCTTCGGGGGTCGGCACGCTCGACGGATCGAGCCCGGAGAAAAGCTCGGCGACCCTGTTGACCATTCCGGTCCTTCCACTGCATGTTCCTGATATGTTCTCAATCAGGATCGTCGATGCAGTCCCGGCCCACCCCCGCGCCCGCCTGGACCGCGTCGGCGGAGACGATCGTCGACGCCTATCTGGAGGAAGCCGGGGGCGATGCGATCGTGGCCCTGCATCGCGCCGTCGCCGACGCCCTGACCGATCTGTGCGAGGCTGAGCGGCGAACTCTTCGACGCGATCGGCTGATCTCGCACGGCTTCGTCCGGGGGCGGCCCGACCGGGACGATTGATGGCGGATCATGCCTCACCGGCGGACGCCTTCTGTTCTTCGACCTCCGGGGCGACCTGCCCGAAGTTCAGCACCGCCACCAGGGCGGTGCCACCGAAGACATTTCCGATGAGCGTCGGCAGGAAGAAGCGCCAAACGTAGTCGACCATGGTCGCCTGACCGGCGAAGACGAGGTAGAATGCGTCGACCGAACCGGCGACGATGTGGCTGAGTCCGCACATCGAGACCAGCCAAGTGATGAGGATGATGACGAACGGCGCGGCCGAGCCCGTCGCCGGCAGCATCCATACCATCAGGGCGATGAGCCAACCGGCGAAGACGGCCTTGATCACCGTGGTGCCGAAGGCCGATCCGATGGCGTGATGGCTCAGCGCCGAGAACGCGGCGTGGACACCCGGTTCGAAGGCGTCCGAATAGGTAAGTACCGCCGCGATCATCGCCGTCGCGACGATGTTGCCCGACAGCACGATTCCCCAGAGGCGGAGGACACGCCTCAGGGTTGCCCGGCTCCGGTCGTGCAGCAGCGGCAGGATGGGGGTCAGCGTGTTTTCGGTGAACAGCTGTTGGCGCCCCAGGACCACGATGAGGAAGCCGGTGGCGTAGCCGAGGCTCGTGATCAGGCCGGCCCAAGGCGCCTCGGGCAGGTGCGCCTTCAGCACGCCGGGCACGATAAGGGAGAACCCCATCGTCAGGCCGGCAGCGATGGCAGACAGCAAGAGGGCGCTCCCCTGGCGTCGAAGCTCCTCGTCGCCCTCGAGACGGATGACCTCGTGCAGCACGAAGGCGTCGGGTCGACCGATCTCCGCGACGGTCTCGGCCTTCGCGTCGACCCCATCCTCGCGCTCGTCGACCATCACATCTGCTCCTGGGTTCGCTCGAACGGCGAGGGTTCGTTCGGATGGAAGCGAATCGGGTGCATGGATGTTCAGGCGGGTGAGCCGCTTCGCAATCCGTCGAGGAGTGCATCCACCGCGGCTCGGGCCGCGGTCAGAGCCGCAGCGTCCCGGCCGCGTACGACGATCCGGTTGGCAAAACCATTCGGCGTCATCGACGGATAGGAGCCGATCGAGACCGTCGCGTGGGCCTTGGCGATGGCCGCGAGGCCGCCCGCATAGGTGCCCTCGGGCAGGTTGCCGGCATCGATCGTCTCCGACAGCACCTTTGCACCGGTCGCCAGGGTCGGTCCGACGTTGTCGAGCATGGCCTGCATGATCCCCGGCACGCCGGCCATGACGATGACGTTGCCAAGGCGGAAGCCCGGCGCCTTGGAAACCGGATTGGCGATGAGGTCGGCTCCGGCCGGGATGCGGGCCATGCGCAAGCGTGCCTCGTTCAAGTCCTCGGGCCGGTGGCGCTCCAGCAGCATCGCCTTCGCGCGTGGGTCGACGTCGATCGACACGCCGAAGGCGGCGGCTACACAGTCGGCCGTGATGTCGTCGTGCGTCGGGCCGATGCCGCCGGTGGTGAAGAGGTAGGTGTAGGAGCCACGCAAGGCATTGATGGCGTCGACGATGCGGTCCGCCTCGTCGGGCACGATACGCACTTCCTTCAGATCGATACCGATGGCGGTGCAGTAATCCGCGATGGTGCCGATATTCTTGTCCTTGGTGCGCCCGGACAGGATCTCGTCACCGATGACCAGGACGGCAGCGGTGATGGCGGCGGGGTCGACAGGTTCGGGCACGGCGAATCCGGGGCAAGCGGGAGAGACTCCGCCAACTAGCGCGGCCGTGCGCGCTTGACCACGCGTCTTCAGCGTGCTCCGCGCTGAAGGTCGCCGTCGATGAGGAGGGCGCTCTTGCCGTCGAGGCGATTGCGGTAGACCTGCAGGTTCTCCATCACCCTCTGAACGTAGTTGCGCGTCTCGGTGAACGGGATGCGCTCGACCCAGTCGATGGGATCGACTCCGCCCTTGCGCGGGTCGCCGTAGGCGTCGATCCACTTCTTCACATTGCCGCCGCCGGCATTGTACGAGGCGAAGGCGAGGATGTACGAGCCGCGCCAATCCTCCATCAGCTCGCCGAGATGGGCTTGCCCCAGGCGGGCATTGTAGGCAGGGTCGCTGGTCAGGCGATCGGTGTCGAAGCTCGCGCTGACCCGGCGCGCGGTGCGCTGGGCGGTGGCCGGCATCATCTGCATCAGGCCGCGCGCGCCGACGCTGGACTGGGCCAGCGGGTCGAACTGGCTCTCCTGCCGGGCGATGGCGTAGACCATCGCCTTCTCCACCAGGGGCACGGCGGAGGAGGCCTCGTAGTTCGGGATGCCGATGGTCGGGTAGGCATGGGCATCGAGGGGCAGGCCGCGCTGGACAGCGATCTTGCCGATGGCCACCAGGGCGCGGGAGTTGCGCTGCTCGGCGGCGACGTTGCCGAGCGCTTCGAGCTCGGCCGCATCCGTGAGGCGGTTGGCGCTATCGATGTAGAGGGGCAGGGCCAGGTCGCGGATCGCGGCGGCCTCCAGCATCTTCAAGGCCCGGACGTAGAGGCGCTGGTCGAAGGCGGCCTGTCGGGTGGCGTCGAGCGCGGGGATGCTGCGCAGCGACAGGCTGGAGCGTCCGAGCTTCGTTCGCGCCAGCTGCCCGTAATACGCGATGGGCTGGAGGGCGGCGCGCTCGTAGAAGGCCCTGGCGGCCTCGGCTTGGCCCAGGGCCTCGGCGGCGCGACCCTGCCAGTAGGCTGTACGGGCCAGGGAGATGGGCGTCTCGGCGATTCGGGCCGCTTCGGCGAAGTGCTGCGCCGCCTTGGCGGCGTCGTCCTGGAAGCGCAGCGCGATCCAGCCGGCGTGGAACTCGGCCTCGATCCGCTTCTCGACGGTGCGGGCGCAGGGAGCGCGGGCCACCGCGTAGGCGGCGCCCGGGTCGTTGCTGTCGATGAGCTTGCGGGCGACGATCCGGCGCTCGACCCACCACTCGTCGCCGTCGACCAGAACGTCGGGGTTCGAGGGTGCGGTGGCGAGCATCGCGGCCGCCTCGGCGAACTTGTCGTGCCGGCGCAGGTATTGCGCCCGCGACAGGATGTAGGAGGAGTCGCTCCGCAGGGACGGGGGGACCGCGTTGAGGGCGGAGGGAGCTGCAGAACTCTTGTCCTCGACGGCCCGGCGGGCGCGAACCAGGGTCGCGTAGCTGCTGCCGGCCAAAGTGGCGGCTCGACCGGCGGTGTCGTAATCCTCCTTCAGCAGCGCGCGCTCCATCCGGTAACGGTGGTCGATCCGCGTCAGGGTCGTGGGAAACGCGTCGAGGACCTTCGCCTCGAGGTTTCGGCCGAAAGTCTCGGACCGCCACAGGTCGCGGATCAGGGCAGCGGCGTCCTCGTCGAGGCCATCCGCCTTGGAGGCCAGCGCCAGGGCGAATTTGCCCGGCGCACTCGCGGGCCGCGAGGCGGCGAAGAAGGCTCTAACGGTGGCGGCATTGCGACGTTCGGTGAGCAGGGCCTCTTCGGCCCGGCGGCGCAGGAGTGGACCTGCTGGCCAGTCGGGATTGCTTCGGGTGAAGGCGATCGTGCGCTCGAAGCCGATGCCGGCACCCGCCCGGATCGCCACCCATTCGAGGAGGGCACGCGCCGCCGGATCCTTGAAGCCGTCCCGCAGGCGATCACCCTCGGAGACCCGCCCCTTGCGATAGGCGTCGATCGCCTGGCGCAGGGCCGGCAGGTCGACATCGGGCGCCACCTGGGCGGCGCGGCTCAAGTCGGGTACTTCCGGGACGGGTGCCGCCGGGGAGACGGCGGCGTCCGGCATCGGAAAGGCAATTCCGGCTTCGGGATCGGCGGAGGCGTAGGCCTTCGCGGCAGCGGGCAGGCCCTGGCTCGGCGCGGCCTCGGGCGATCTCGCCTCGATCTTCAGGGCATCGGCCGTCGTCGGGTCGGCGACCTTGGCCTCCGGGAGGGCGGAGGAGGGGGCCACCGCATCGCTGGCCGGGCGTAGGCTCGGGGCATCCGCCTCCGGGCCGGAGGAGGCCGCGATGGCTCCGGCCGAAACCAGGCTGAAGGCCAGCATCAGGGCTGCGCGCTGCGTCGAGAACACCATGGTTCTTCCAGTCCCATCACCGTGGACAGGCCTTCAAGCTCACCCAAAGGGCATTAAGAAGGCATTAACCCCGTAAAAGCAGCGTTTGCGCCGGTGCGGGCGAGGGCCTATGTCTGCCCGTCCGCGTGAAGCGGTGCCGCTGCCGGAACACCGGCGCACGACGAGACCGACGGCTGGGAACGCCAGGATGACCGAGACCTCCACACGACGCCTCAGGGGCGCGATGTCCGCCCTCGTGACTCCGTTCAAGGACGGAGCCTTCGACGAGGCGGCCTTCCGCAAATTCGTGAATTGGCAGATCGCTGAAGGCATCCACGGGCTCGTTCCCACCGGCACCACCGGAGAGAGCCCGACCCTGAGCCACACCGAGCACGACCGCGTGGTCGAGATCTGCATCGACGAGGCAGCCGGCCGCGTGCCCGTGATCGCCGGTGCCGGCTCCAACTCCACCGCCGAGGCCGTCGAGCGCGCCCGACACGCCGAGAAGGCCGGCGCCGATGCCGTGCTCGTGGTGACGCCGTACTACAACAAGCCGACCCAAGCCGGGCTCTACGCGCATTTCAAGGCCGTCAACGACGCCGTCGGCATTCCAATCATCCTGTACAACATTCCCGGGCGTTCCATCGTCGACATGAGCGTCGAAACGATGGCGCGCCTCTACGAACTCAAGAACATCGCCGGCGTGAAGGATGCGACGGCCAAGCTCGACCGGGTCAGCCTTCAGCGTCAGGCCATGGGTGAAGACTTCATCCAGCTTTCCGGCGAAGACGCGACCGCTCTGGGCTTCAACGCCCATGGCGGCTGCGGCTGCATCTCGGTCGTGTCGAACGTGGCTCCCCGGCTCTGCGCCGATCTGCAGGAGGCGACCCTCGGCGGCGATTACGTCAAGGCGCTGCAGATCCAGGATCGGCTGATGCCGCTGCATGCCAGTATGTTCGTGGAGCCAAATCCGTCGCCAGCGAAGTATGCCCTCGCGCGCCTCGGCTTGATGACCGACGAGGTGCGGCTGCCGCTCCTGACGGTCAGTGCGGAGACGAAGGCGCTCGTCGATGCCGCCCTGCGCCACGCCGGCCTGCTCGACGCCTGAGCCCGCCTGGCAAAGCGGTCCGCGCAGAACCATATCCCTCGGCCCGGCAGCGATGGCGCGACCGGCCTGACCCGACGTTGTGATGGCTCCCAAACCCGAATCGAACCGCCGCGTCGTCGCCGACAACCGCGCCGCCCGCTACCACTACGAGATTACCGATACGCTGGAGGCCGGGCTCGCCCTGACGGGGACCGAGGTCAAATCCCTGCGCAAGGGCAAGGCGACCATCGGGGAGGCTTATGCCGGTCCGTCCGGCACCGACCTGATGCTGTTCAACGCCTACATCCCGGAATACGTCGAGGCCAACCGCTTCAACCACGAGACCAAGCGACCGCGCCGGCTGCTGCTCCATCGCAAGCAGATCAACAAGCTGATCGGTGCCACGCAACGCGAAGGCTTCACCGTCGTGCCGCTGAAGATCTACTTCAACGAACGCGGCCGGGCCAAGATCGAGCTCGGCCTCGGCCGCGGCAAGAAGCTTCACGACAAGCGCGAGGCTTCGAAGGAGCGAGACTGGCAGCGCGACCGCGCCCGCATCATGCGCGACAAGGGCTGACGCCGAAGTTCGACGGCCTCACGAGCCGACCGGCTCGTCGTCCTGGCGGATGCCGTAGCGGCTCTCGAGGGCCGGGCTCGGGCGCGCCGAACGTTCCGGCGTCTCGCCGCGGGAACGGGTCCCGGTGTCGCCGTTGGTCCGGTTGTCCGGACCGCGCGACGCTCTCTCGCCGGGATCGCGGCCGATCCGCGAGATGAGATGCGCCAAATCGACGAACTCGTCCGCCTGCCGCCGCAGATCGTCCGCGATCATCGCTGGCTGCGTCTGGATCGTGCTGACGACGGTCACCCGGACGCCGCGGCGCTGCATCGCCTCGACCAGAGAGCGGAAGTCTCCGTCACCCGAGAACAACACCATGTGGTCGATATGAGGAGCGAGTTCCAGCGCATCGATCGCCAACTCGATATCCATATTCCCCTTCACCTTCCGCCGACCCATCGAGTCGACGAATTCCTTGGCGGGCTTGGTGACGACCCGAAAGCCGTTGTAGTCGAGCCAATCGATGAGCGGACGAATCGAAGAATATTCCTGATCTTCGACGATTGCCGTATAGTAAAAAGCCCTAAGCAGCGACTCTTTCGACTGAAACTCTCTCAAGAGTCTTCTGTAATCGATGTCGAAGCCGAGTGCCTTCGTTGCCGCGTAGAGATTGGCACCATCGATAAACAGGGCGCTGCGCTGATGTGCGCTCATAAAAATTCCACTTAACAGGAGGGCAAAGAAATAAATATTGAAAATTACAATGGCGCCGTGGCCGGGTTTTGCATCTCAGACCCAGTCTCACTCCAGAAGTTCCGGAAAAACGAGCATAATAGAGGACTGGAGACTGATCGTGCAGCGCTGATATGTCGACTGCAATACCTTCTGATTGATTAAGGCTCTGCGACGCGGAAAGTCAAATTTTGCTGACTTAGGAAAATTAATGGGAGTCGAATTCATCGGCTCGTCCCCGATCCGGAACCGACGATGTCTCGTACGCCGAATCTGCGCGCAACGGATGTGTATTCCGGTGATCCTGCGGAAGTGGAGCAGCCGCCGTACAAGGCAGACAGCCGCGCCGCCTCGACGCGCCGTGCCGATGCTTGGTCCCTCCGCAAGAACCGTCGGGCCTACCCGTTCACGCGCTCGACCTTGTTGACCGTCCGCTTGCCACGAAGCTCGGATACGATCGCGTTCAGGTGCTTCAAGTCCCAAACAGAGAGGTCGATGACGATCTGGGTGAAGTCCTGCGTCTTTCGCTTCATCGAGACGTTGTCGATGTTGCCGTCGTGGTCGGCGATGACCTGAGCGATCTGTGCGAGGACGCCGGGTTCGTTGATCGATTGCAGGGCGAGGCGCGCCGGGAAGCGCTCGCTGGTCCCGGCTTCGACATCCCAGCGCACGTCGAGCCAGCGGTCGGGTTCGTTGTCGAAGGCGGCCAGGGCCGCCGACTGGATCGGGTAGATCGTAACGCCGACCCCGGGAGTGAGAATCCCCACGATGCGGTCGCCGGGTACAGCGCCACCATTGGGTGCGAAGCTCACCGGCAGGTCGCTGTCGAGCCCGCGGATCGGGATGCCGTCCGAGCGGCCATGGTCCGTACCCGCCCCTTCCGGGAAGGTCAGGCGCATGGTCTGATCCTTGGCGAGGCTGAGGCGCCCGGCACCGTCCGTAGAGGCCGGCTGCGGCAGGGGCGCCGGAGCACTGCGGCGCTCGTCCTTGTGGTCCGGATAAACCGCCCGTACCACGTCGCCGGAGAACATCTCGCCGCGCCCGACCGCGGCGAACACGTCCTCGGTGCTCTGCCGGGCGAGGCGCGGAAGCGCACCGCGCAGCTTGTCCTCGGAAAAGCTCTTGGCCGCCCGCTCGAAGGCACGATCGAGAATTTGGCGCCCGAGGCCGGCATATTGACGCCGCACCGCGGAGCGGGTCGCCCGCCGGATCGCGGAGCGCGCCTTGCCGGTGACCACCAGAGATTCCCATGCCGCGGGTGGCGAGGCGCCGTCTGAGCGGGCGATCTCGACTTCGTCGCCGTTGACGAGTTCGTGCAGCAGCGGCGCCATGCGGCCGTTGATCTTGGCGCCCACTGCCGTGTTCCCGACGTCGGTATGGACGGCGTAGGCGAAATCGATCGGGGTCGCGCCGCGGGGGAGGGCGATCAGGCGCCCCTTCGGCGTGAAGCAGAACACCTGATCCTGAAAGAGTTCGAGCTTGGTGTGCTCGAGAAACTCCTCCGGGCTGTCGCCCTCGGCCAGGAGTTCGATGGTTCGGCGCAGCCACTGATAGGCGCCGCTCTCGGTGGCGAGCCGCGGATGTCCGGCGCCGATCTCGTCCTTGCCGCCGCTCTCCTTGTAGTGGGCGTGGGCCGCGATGCCGTACTCGGCGATCTCGTCCATGGCGGCGGTGCGGATCTGCAACTCGACGCGCTGGCTCTTCGGGCCGATCACCGTGGTGTGGATCGAGCGGTAGTCGTTCTGCTTCGGCGTCGAGATGTAGTCCTTGTACCGGCCCGGGACCATCGGCCAGCTCGTATGGACGACGCCGAGCGCGCCGTAGCAGTCGCCCAGGGTCTCCACCACGACCCGGAAGCCGAAGATGTCCGACAGTTGCTCGAAGGCGACGGACTTGCGCTCCATCTTGGCCGAGATCGAGTAGGGCCGCTTCTGGCGTCCCGTGACGACGGCCTTGATGCCTTGCGCTGCGAGCTTCGCGGCCAGGTCGTGCTCGATGCTCTCCACGAGGCGCTCGGACTTCGCTGACAGGTCGGCAAGGCGCTGCGCGATGGTGGCGTAGATTTCGGGCTTGAGGTTGCGGAGGGCCAGGTCTTCCAATTCCTCGCGCAGTTCCTGCATGCCCATGCGGCCGGCGAGCGGCGCGTAGATGTCGAGGGTTTCCTCGGCGATGCGCTCGCGCTTGTCCGCACGCATGTGATGGAGGGTGCGCATGTTGTGCAGGCGGTCGGCGAGCTTGACGAGGAGAACGCGGACATCGGCCGCCACCGCCAGGAGCAGCTTGCGGAAGTTCTCGCCCTGCGCTGCGCGCTTCGAGACGAGGTCGAGGCGCTTCAGCTTGGTCAGGCCGTCCACCAAGGCACCGATTTCCGGGCTGAAGAGCTCGCGGATCTCGTCGAGGGTGGCGGCCGTATCCTCCACGGTGTCGTGCAGCACCGCGGCGACGATGGTGGCATCGTCGAGCCGAAGGTCGGTGAGGATTCCGGCGACTTCGAGGGGATGGGCGAAGAATGGATCGCCCGAGGCGCGCTTCTGCGTGCCGTGGGCGCGCATGGCGTAGACGTAGGCGCGGTTCAGCAGGGCCTCGTTCGCCGCGGGATTGTAGCGCTTCACCCGCTCGACAAGTTCGTATTGGCGCATCATCCGCCGGAAGACCCTTTCACGCGCGGTGGGTCCGGTACCGGATCCACTCCCTCGATGTGTCCCGCATCGCACGCGGGCACGCCAGCCCCACGGCGTCGCATCGGCCGCAATTCGAGCCCCGGAAACGAAAAAACCCGGCTTGGAGGCCGGGTCCTTCGAATGATCGATCTGGGCGCAAGCGGTTTACTCGGCTTCGTCGTCCGTCTCGGTGGGCGGAGCAAGATTCTCGAGGCCACGCAGGAGGTCTTCCTCGCTCATGCGGTCGAACTGAACCGCGCCGTCGTCGCTCGAAGAGGGCGGAGCGACCGCAGCGGCAGCGGGCGAGCTCGAGAGGAGCGGCACGGTCTCGGCCTCGGGCTCGTCGACCTCGACGTACTTCTGCATCGAGTGGATGAGCTGTTCCTTGAGGTCGTCCGCGGTGATCGTTTCGTCACCGATCTCGCGCAGGGCGCAGACAGGATTCTTGTCGCGGTCGCGGTCGATCGTCAGCGGGGCGCCCGCGGCGAGCAGGCGGGCACGGTGGCTGGCCAGCAGAACCAGCTCGAAGCGGTTCTCGACCTTATCGATGCAGTCTTCAACGGTGACGCGAGCCATGGCGGACGGCTCCTTCCTCGGACGGAATTTCTGGGCTGAGCCCGCCTCATACACCCCTTGACGTCGGGCAACAAGCGCCACGGCCGGTCTATCCCGTTGCGCACGTTCGACGATCCTCCGGCATTCCGCCCCCCCCCTGTTCCCTCCACACCGCATCCGGCACGGGACACGTCGGTCGGCTGTAGACGGGAATTGCCGCGGCAAACATCCGCCGCGACCTGCTCGGCAACGGCAGGGATTCGCGGCCCCTGCCGTCCCAGCCTCGCCTACACATTGACTCGGTCGCCGTAGGAGACGGTCCTGACCGCAGGATCAGGTTGTTCAGGCGTAGCCTCAGAGAGTTCTTCAACGAAAGGAACGTCGGGAACTGCTCGCTGGATCGGCTCAAAGCCTGCAGGCTGCCGATCGTCGGGACTTCCGAAAGCCTCGATTCCGGCATGGTCGACTTCTTCAACGGGGGGTGAAGGCGCGTCGGGTCGCTGCAGTGCCATGTTGACACAGGTGGCGGGCGGTGCGACTGCGCCGCCCTTCCTGTCCCGGGCCGAGCCTCTCGGGGCGATCCGGCACGACGAGGACTTCAGATGGCGCGCGCTTGCATCTTCCCGGGCCAAGGCAGCCAGGCCGTCGGCATGGGGCGGGCGCTCGCCGAGCATTTCCACCAAGCCCGCGACGTGTTCGCGGAGGTCGACGAGGCCCTGGGCCAGCCGCTCGCGCGCCTGATGTTCGAGGGCCCGGTGGAGGAACTGACCCTCACCGCCAACGCCCAGCCGGCCCTGATGGCCGCGAGCCTCGCGACCCTGCGGGTGCTGGAGGCCGAGCGCGGCCTCGATTTGAAGCGCGACGTGGCCTGCGTCGCCGGCCATTCGCTCGGCGAATACACCGCGCTCGCGGCCGCCGGCACCTTCTCGATCGCGGACGCCGCCCGGCTGCTGCGCATTCGCGGCACCGCCATGCAGGACGCGGTGGCGCCCGGCGCCGGCGCCATGGCGGCGCTGATCGGGGCCGATGCCGAGGCTGCGCAGGCGATCGCCGCGGACGCCGCCGAGGGCGCGGTCTGCGAGGTCGCCAACGACAATGGCGGCGGCCAGGTCGTGCTCTCGGGCGACCGGGCCGCGGTCGAGCGCGCGGTGGCGCTGGCCCCGTCGCGCGGGATCAAGCGTGCCGTCATGCTCAACGTCTCGGCCCCGTTCCACTGCTCGCTGATGGCGCCGGCCGCCGCTCGTATGCAGAGAGCGCTTGTCGAGGTCGCGATGCACAGCCCGGTCGTGCCGGTCTACGCCAACGTTCTGGCGGCGCCCGTCACCGATCCGGCCGCGATCCGCGAGGCGCTGGTCGCGCAGGTCACCGGAACGGTGCGCTGGCGCGACTGCGTCGCCGCGATGGCCGCCACCGGAATCGATCAGTTCAGCGAGATCGGCACCGGCAAGGTGCTCACCGGACTCGTCAAGCGAATTGTGCCGGGCGCCGCCGCGAGCGCGGTCGGCACTCCCGACGACATCGCGGCTTTTCCCAGCTTCGGCTGAACCACAGGATTCTCCCATGTTCGACCTGACCGGCCGCAAGGCCCTCGTCACCGGCGCCACCGGCGGCCTCGGCGGCGCCATCGCGCGGGGCCTGCACGCGCAAGGGGCGACCCTCGCGATCTCGGGCACCCGCCAGGCCGCCCTGGAGGCCTTCGCGGCGGAACTCGGCGGGGAGCGCGTCCACGTCGTGCCGGGCGACCTCTCCGACAAGGCCTCGGTGGAAGCCCTGGTGCCGGCGGCGGAGGCGGCGCTCGGCGGCCTCGACATCCTGGTGAACAATGCCGGCATCACCCGCGACAACCTCGTGCTGCGCATGAAGGACGACGAGTGGGACGCGGTGATCGCCGTCAACCTCTCGGCGGCGTTCCGGCTGTCGCGGGCGGCCGTGAAGGGCATGATGAAGCGCCGCCACGGCCGCATCGTGAACATCGGCTCGGTGGTGGGCGCCACCGGCAATCCGGGGCAGGTGAACTACGCCGCCGCCAAGGCCGGCCTGGTCGGCATGACCAAGGCGCTGGCGGCCGAGGTCGCCACCCGCAACCTCACCGTCAATTGCATCGCGCCGGGCTTCATCACCTCGCCGATGACCGACGCGCTGAACGACAAGCAGCGCGAGGGCATCCTCGGGCGCGTGCCGATGGGGCGGCTCGGCACCGGCACCGACATCGCCGCGGCCGCGATCTACCTCGCTTCCGACGAGGCCGCCTACGTCACCGGCCAGACCCTGCACGTGAACGGCGGCATGGCGATGTACTGAGGCGCCGGCGCCCCCGTCTCGCTGCATCGCACAGCCCGAAAATCAGGCGATTGGCTCGAAAAGGCCACAGCGATGAACGGGTTGTGAACAGGCTCTCGCCAGCGTCGGAACCCTGTGTTAACACCCCGGCTGCCGTGCGAGGGGGGTGCCGATTCAGCGTGTTGCGGATGTTTGAAAAACGTGGGTCACTGACTGGACAAGTACGGTGACTTGCCCGAAACGCGCGATCGAACACACCGGCCGCTCAATCCGAACAGCCAGTCCCGGGGACGGGACGGCGGCCACGGCACCTTCACCGACCTTCCACCAGCAAGACTCTTCACCAACAAGATCCTTGCACCATCACGACCTTGAAGAGCTAAGGACCAAGACCGATGAGCGATATCGCTGAGCGCGTGAAGAAGATCGTTGTCGAGCACCTCGGCGTTGAGCCGGAGAAGGTGGTCGAGGGCGCGAACTTCATCGATGATCTCGGCGCCGACAGCCTCGACACCGTCGAGCTCGTGATGGCGTTCGAGGAAGAGTTCAACGTCGAGATCCCCGACGATGCCGCCGAGACCATCCAGACGGTCGGCGATGCGGTGAAGTTCCTCGAGAAGAACTCCGCTTAAGGCCACGGGTCGCGCGTGAGCGGGGTCTGGAAACGGACCCCGCGCGCCATTCGTTGTGATGACAGGACCGGTTCGGGATAGCGCGATGCGTCGGGTAGTGGTGACGGGCTTGGGGATGGTGACGCCGCTGGCCAGCGGGGTCGAAGCCACCTGGAGCCGGTTGATCGCCGGCGAGTCGGCCGCCAAGGTCGTGACGGCGTTTCCCGTGGACGACCTGGCCTGCCGCATCGCGTGTTCCGTGCCCTTCGGCGACGGCTCCGACGGCAGCTTCGATCCCGACGCCTTCATGGAGGTGAAGGAGCAGCGCAAGGTCGATCCGTTCATCGTCTACGCGATGGCGGCCGCCGGCGAGGCCCTGAACGACGCCGACTGGCACCCCACCTCCTACGAGGACAAGTGCGCCACCGGCGTCATGGTCGGCTCCGGCATCGGCGGCATCGGCGGCATCTACGACGCCTCGGTGACCCTGCACGACAAGGGTCCGCGCCGCATCTCCCCCTTCTTCATTCCCGGCCGCATCATCAATCTGGCCTCCGGCCAGATCTCGATCGCGCACGGCCTGAAAGGGCCGAACCACGCGGTGGTGACGGCCTGCTCCACCGGGGCGCATGCCATCGGCGACGCCGCCCGGCTGATCCAGTTCGGCGATGCCGACGTCATGGTGGCGGGCGGCGCCGAATCGCCGGTGAACCGCCTCGCGCTCGCGGGCTTCGCCGCCTGCCGCGCCCTCTCCACCGGCTTCAACGACGCGCCCACCAAGGCCTCGCGCCCCTACGACCGCGACCGCGACGGCTTCGTGATGGGCGAGGGGGCCGGCGTCGTCGTGCTCGAGGAATACGAGCACGCCAAGGCCCGCGGCGCCAAGATCTACGCCGAGGTGATCGGCTACGGCCTCACGGGCGACGCCTACCACATCACCTCGCCGGCCCCGGACGGCGACGGCGCCTTCCGCTGCATGAGCGCCGCCGTGAAGCGCGCCGGCATCCAGGCGTCGGACCTCGACTACATCAACGCCCACGGCACCTCGACGCCCATGGGCGACGAGCTGGAGCTGAAGGCCGTGGAGCGCCTGCTCGGCGACCACGCAGCCCGCGCCTCGATGTCCTCCACCAAGTCCTCGATCGGCCACCTGCTGGGTGCGGCCGGCTCCGTGGAAGCGATCTTTTCGATCCTGACCATCCGCGACGGCATCCTGCCGCCGACCCTCAACCTCGACAATCCCTCCGTCGAGACCGCGATCGACCTCGTGCCGCACGAGGCCAAGCGCAAGCGGGTGGATACGGTGCTGTCGAATTCGTTCGGGTTTGGCGGGACGAATGCGAGCTTGGTGATGCGGCGGGTGGATTAGGTCGCGTTAAAGATTTCGTCACGATAATGATCGTGTATTTAGACTCATCTGCAATAACTAATTTCACAACTCTGCGATCCGATACAATTAAGCAGCTAAGGAACGAAAAGAACGTTAAATTTGCCTCCTCTATTTGTCATATTATCGAGGCTCTTCCTAAATCTGCAAGTTCGATCGATCAATCCATCGATAGACTGCGAATTATTATGGATCGCGAATATGCAATTCCTGTCTTGCCATTCTCCAGTATAATCGATCTTGAAATTTCCTCGCGCAATCAAGATTTCAAGGCAGATATATATTGTAAATGGCATGAAATAATTTATCTTGATGATAATGTGTCTTCCTTCTCGAATATTCGGTTGAAAACTAAAGAAGCAATCAGGAAAGCGTTAGAAAATTTTCCTGAAGGAAATCTGCGGAGGCAGGCGAGAGCTAAGTATATAATTCGGGGAAAATTTCGGCCTACTGCGGTAGAACTCCTTAAATTTAATCAAGAAGCGATGCTGCGAGAAGCTCAAGCAGTGCTTCCCGAAATAGCTCCGATTTTTCAAGCTGGGGGATTATACGATGCGATTTTAGGCAGAGTTGACCCGACCAATTTTGAAATACTCCTTCGCGAGACAATTCTCCATCCGGCAGTATTAGCGAAGCTCTCGTTTCATCCTGATTTTGACGTTAAACCAATATCCCATTTTTTCTGGCGTCAGTCGGAAAGACTTATTTCGATAATCGATAGCCAGATATCACATGCTGCTGAGGTTCAATCAGTAACAGGAATGTCGTTTAAGGATTTTAGCTCCGCGATGGAGCGGTATTTTATCTCAGAAGAATACTTCCAAGATACGCTTATGAAACTTGGTGCGAGCCCGAATTCTGAGCCTGGATCCGCTCTTGGAACTAAAAATTTACTCGGAATGATTGCTCAATTATCTTTAAAAAAAATACAGGCTCATGCAAACCCGGCCAAAAAAATTGATTTCCTGAAGATCGCTTCTCTGAAACAAGGTGACTTCGGCGATGCAATGCATTGCATGTATCAGCCCTACGTAGATATTTTCTGCTGCGATAAGCGCACGAAGCTTCTTTTGGAGAAATTTGTACGGAATGCGGATAATATCTGCTGCTCAGAGGCAGAGCTTCTTTCCCGAACTGAAGGCAATTATAAAACGTCTCTCTAGTCGCTAGTCCATCGTCGAGCAGGCTTAGGCGAGTCCCCCCTTTCGCCATAAAACCCACCAAGTTCGCGCGCCAGACTCCCGGCCCCGCGCGCCCACCGACTCGACTCGGGCGCACGAAATCCCCCAAACCATCCGGCGGCGGCCGGGGCGGGGACCTGAGGCCCGAACAGGATGTCCATGTTCTTCCGCAAGCGCGACAAAACCCCGGCGCCCGCGCCGATCGCCTCCGACGAGCCGGCCCTGCCCAATCGCCTGTCGCCCCGCAGCCCCAGCGAGGCGATCAAGCCCACCGCCGCGCCGCCGCCGCCCGTCCGCCCGGTCCGTGAGCGCGGCGGGCTGCTCGCCCGCATCTCCGGCCTGCTCACCGCCTCCGTGGTGCTCGCCATCGCGGTGATGATCGGCGTGACCCTGTTCGAGCGCCAGACCAAGGAGCCGGGGCCGCTCTCCGCCGACAAGGTCGTGGTCATCCCGCCCCGCAGCGGCACCTCCGAGATCGCCGAGGCGCTGTCCCGCGAGGGCGTCATCACCCACACCGCCCTGTTCGAATGGGCCGCCCGCTTCTCGGGCAAGGCCCTGAAGGCCGGCGAGTACACGTTCAAGGCCCATGCCAGCATCGGCGAGGCCATCGACACCCTGGCCTCCGGCCGGCAGGTGCAGCACGCCATCACGTTTCCCGAGGGCCTGACCTCCGAGCAGATCGTGATGCGGCTCAACGAGAACGACGTGCTCGCGGGCGACATCAACGAGATCCCGCCCGAGGGCTCGCTCCTGCCCGACACCTACAAGTTCGAGCGCGGCGCCACCCGCCAGCAGATCGTGAACCTGATGCGCGCCAAGCAGCGCGAGGTGCTCAACCAGATCTGGCTGCGCCGCTCGGCCGAGATCCCGGTGAAGACGCCGGCCGAGATGGTGACGCTGGCCTCCATCGTCGAGAAGGAGACCGGCCGGGCCGACGAGCGGCCCCGCGTCGCGGGCGTGTTCGTCAACCGCCTCAACAAGCGCATGAAGCTGCAATCGGACCCGACCATCGTGTACGGGCTGGTGGGCGGGCGCGGCACCCTCGGGCGCGGCATCCAGCGGGCCGAGATCGAACGCGCGACGCCCTACAACACCTACGTGATCGAGGGCCTGCCCCCCGGCCCCATCGCCAATCCGGGCCGCGCGGCCCTGGAGGCGGTGGCCAACCCCTCGCGCACCAAGGACCTGTTCTTCGTGGCCGACGGCACCGGCGGCCACGCCTTCGCCGAGACCCTGGAGGGCCATTCGCGCAACGTCGCCCGCTGGCGCCAGGTCGAGCGCGCCCGCCAGACGCCGACGCCGGACGCGGTGGTCGACAAGGCCGACCCGCCGGGCGCCGCCGCCGTCCCCGGCACCGCCTCGGCCTACGCCCCCGAGGGCACCAACATGGCCGCGACTCCGGAGGGCGGGGCCAACCGGCCGAAGGCCTTCGACGCCTCTGAGGGCACCCGCCTCGACCCCCTGCGCAACAAGACCTTCGACCTGAACTCGCCCAAGACCGTGCCGGTGCTCAAGCAGCCGTAAGGGGCTTCCGGTTGGGGGGCTGAACAACAAGCGCTTCAGCCCGAGATGCCGGATGAACCACCCCGTCATCCCGGGGCCGCGGAGCGGAGCCCGGGATCCAGAACCGCAAGGGGTGCAGAATGTGACTCCGTCGGCAGCTCTGGATTCCGGGCTCGCCTGCGGCGCCCCGGAATGACGGGGTGCCTTCATAGGCGAACGCCCGCTCTCCCATCCGGAATGACGGTGGCACCGCTCGCCTCCACACCCGGCAGGGTCGTCCGACCACCCCACTCCCAGCCCCTCCCCACACGGGGGCCGGAACGAACGCGAAGACAGCCATGATCCTCTCCAGCATGACGGGCTTCGCCCGGGCGGCGGGCACCACCGGGCCGGTGCAATGGGCCTGGGAGGTCCGCAGCGTGAACGGGCGCGGCCTCGACGTGCGCCTGCGGGTGCCGAACGGCTACGACGCCCTCGGCGAGGTCGCCCGCACCGCCCTGCAGAAGACCCTGGCCCGCGGCCAGTGCCAGCTCTCCCTGAGCCTGACCCGGCCCGAGGCGGCGCCCCGCGTGCGCCTCAACGAGGCGCTGCTCGGCCAGCTCGCCGCCGCCGTCGCCCGCGTGCCCCGGCCCGAGGGGCTGGCGCCCGCCACCCTCGACGGGCTCCTCGGCATCCGCGGGGTCATCGAAGCCGACGAGGAGCCGGGCGCCGACGCGGAGGCCCTGGCCCGCGACCTCGCCGAGGGCGTGGTCCGCCTCGTGGCCGACCTCGTGGAGGCGCGCCGGGCCGAGGGGCGGGCGCTCCGCGGGGTGATCGAGGGCCAGCTCGCCGAGATGGCCCGCCTCACCGCCGCCGCCGAGGCCTGTCCGGCCCGCAGGCCGGAGGCGGTGAGGGCGCGCCTCGCCGCCACCGTCGCGACCCTGCTGGAGGCCGGCACCCTCGATCCCGACCGCCTGCACCAGGAGGCGGTGCTGCTGGCCGCCAAGGCGGACGTGCGCGAGGAGCTCGACCGCCTCCAGGCCCACCTCGCCGCCGCGGCCGAGCTGCTGGCCGCGGGCGGCGCCGTCGGCCGCAAGCTCGATTTCCTGGCCCAGGAGCTCGGGCGCGAGGCCAATACCCTGTGCGCCAAGGCGAATGACATCGCGCTGTCGCGGATCGGACTCGACTTGAAGGCCGTGGTGGAGCAATTCCGGGAGCAGGTTCAGAACGTCGAATAGGTTTTTCCAGAGATGCGCGACGCATTGACGATGAATGCCGGGGCGATCGCGCGGCGCGGGTTCATCCTCATCCTGTCCTCGCCCTCGGGCGCGGGCAAGACGACCCTGACCCGGGCGGTCGCCGCCGATCCGAAATGGGGGCTCGACCTCTCGATCTCGGTGACGACCCGGCAGCGCCGTCCCTCGGAGATCGACGGGAAGCACTACAGCTTCATCGACCGCGAGGCCTTCGACGCCCTGCGCAGCGCCGACAACCTGCTCGAATGGGCCGAGGTGCACGGCAATTTCTACGGCACCCCGCGCAAGCCCGTGGAGAAGGTGCTGGGCGCCGGCCGGGACATGATCTTCGACATCGACTACCAGGGCACCCGGCAGGTGCGGGCCAAGCTCGCCGAGGACGTGGTGACGGTGTTCATCCTGCCGCCGTCGCTGGCCGAACTGCGCCACCGCCTGGAGCGCCGGGCCGAGGATTCCCCGGACACCATCGAGAAGCGCCTCGCCAACGCCCGGCTGGAGATCCAGCGCTGGAGCGAATACGACTACGTCATCGTCAACGACGACCTCGACGACGCCTTCCGCTCCCTGGAGGGCATCCTGATCGCCGAGCGGCAGAAGCGCGCCCGCCGCACCGGCCTGACCGCCTTCGTCGAGGGCCTGCTCGCCGAGCCCGACTGAGGGGCGGGTTGCCGCGGACAGGAACGTTCGCCGAACCCTGCGGGTTGGACCGCGATTCCGGTGGCCGGGGTCGAGAGGCGCGAACCCGAGAGCCGTCGCGATGCGCGAGAGATCCAGTGACATCGCCGTGATCGGCGCCGGCACCGCCGGCCTCGCCGCCTTCCGCGCCGCCCGCGACGGCGGCGCCGACGCCGTCCTGATCGAGGCCGGCCCCGGCGGCACCACCTGCGCCCGGGTGGGCTGCATGCCCTCGAAGCTGCTGATCACGGCCGCCAACGCCGCGCATGCGGCGCGCCACGCCGGCGTCTTCGGCATCGAGGCCGGCCCGGTGCGGGTGGATGGCCGCCGCGTGCTGGACCGCGTCCGGTGCGAGCGCGACCGCTTCGTGGCCGGGGTACTCGCGGGCGTCGACGCCATTCCCGCCGAGGCCCGCCTCGCCGGGCGCGCCCGCTTCACCGGACCCGACGCCCTGGCGGTGGACGACCACACCACCCTGCGCTTCCGCGCCGCGGTCGTCGCCACCGGATCGAGCCCGGCCGTGCCCGAGCCCCTGCGCGACCTCGGCGACCGGCTGCTCACCAGCGACACGGTGTTCGAGATCGCAGACCTGCCGGAGTCCCTCGCGGTGCTCGGCGGCGGCGCCGTCGGCCTCGAACTGGCGCAGGCCATGGCCCGCCTCGGGGTCGCCGTCACCCTGTTCGACCCGGGCACGCATCTCGCCGGCCTGCGCGACGACGGCCTCGCCGCCGAGGCGCGCCGGCTCTTCGGCGAGGAGATGGTTCTCCACCTCGGCGGCACCGTCGAGGCCGGTGTCCGCGCGGGAGACGGCGTGCGCCTGACCTGGACGGACGAGGCCGGAACCCGCGCGACGGGCACCTTCGCCCGGGTCCTCGCGGCGGCGGGCCGCCCGCCCAACGTCCGGCATCTCGGCCTCGCGGAGGCGGCCCTGAGCCTCGACGATCACGGCCTGCCGGACTTCGATTCCCGCAGCCTGCTCTGCGCCGGCGCTCCGATCTTCATCGCGGGCGACGCCAATGCCGACCGGCCGGTGCTGCACGAGGCCGCGCGCCAGGGCCGGATCGCGGGCGCCAACGCCGCGCGCCTCGTCGCCTCGGGCCGGGCGGCCGTCGCGTCGCCCCGGCCCTGGACCCCGCTCACCATGGTCTTCACCGAGCCCCAGGCGGCCAGCGTCGGCGAGGCCTACGATCCCGCGGCCACGGACCGGGTCCTCGGCACGGTGGATTTCCGCGATCAGGGCCGGGCCCGGATCATGGCCGAGAATGCCGGCGCCCTGCGGCTGCATGCCGACCGCGGCGGGACGCTGAAGGGCGCGGAGATGCTGGGGCCGGCCTGCGAACACCTCGCCCAGTTCCTCGCCCTCGCCCTCGCGGAGGGGCTGACCGCGCAGACCCTTCTCGATCGGCCCTTCTATCATCCGACCGTGGAGGAGGGGCTGAAGACCGCCCTGCAGGCCATCGTCGCGGCGCTGGACGAGCAGGCCTGATCCGGGCCAGGTCTCGTTTCGGCGCGCGCGGACGATCCGGCGAAGCCTGCGCGTATCGGGTGGGACTCCAGCCCGCAGAGCCCGATCCCGCATCGGACCGAAGGCGCGCGACGACCCGCCGGCCGGGTCGAACCCGACCTCGCCACTGAACCACGGGTTTCATCACCGGGCAGGTCGGCCGACGAATACAATCGGGATTTCTTCGTTCGTCGTGATGGACGTTCCGGCGTCGCGCAGAATTCTCCGATAGACTTGGGAATTACGCATGAAACGGCGCGACACAGCAGAACAAATGTAAAAAATGTTGGAAATCAACAATCTGTGCATATTGAGCTGCAGCTATCGCGTCATCCTCTTATTGAGCACCGCGTCGGATGCGCATTAACGGCCTGTTCGAAATTTCATGAAAGGAATACGGAGAGTAATATTTCACTTATATCGAGATCGAGTAACAATAATGCGTATCGCGACCTCGCTTCAAGGCAAACTCATCGCCTGCTTCTCGGTGATGCTGATCTTGATCTTCGGTCTGGCCGCTCTGGCCTACCAACAGATCGAGACCATCAACAGCGCGGCCACCGAGCTGCGAACGGCGAGGCTGCCCGCGACGCAAGCTCTGGGGGCGATCCAGGCCGCGACCCTGCGCGTTCGCATCAACGGCGGTCGCGTGCTCTCCGCCAAGACCCCGCAGCAGAAGGCGGAGGCCATGGCGCTGATCCAGCAGCGGATCGCCGAGCTCGGCACGCAGCAGGCGCGCTACGCCCAGCAGATCCGGACCGCGTCGACCCGGGAGATCTACGCCACCTTCGAGCGCCAGTGGGCGACCTACCTCGCCCAGCAGACGGACGGCCTCGCCGCGGCGGAGCGCGGCGACCTGCCGGCGGCGCAGGAGCAGTACAACACGACGCTGTCCGAGACGATGCGGGCCGTCATCGCCAGCCTGACCAAGCTCTCGGAGATCGAGGTCGCCGCGGCGGCCGCGAGCGGCGCCGAGGCACAGGGCGCCTACGACAATGCGCGCAGCCAGATGCTCGCCTTCGTCCTCTTCGCGGCACTCGTCGCCATCGGCGCCGTCGCCATGCTGGTCCTGGCGATCAGCCGGCCGCTGTCGCACATGACGGACGCCATGCGCCGGCTCGCTTCGGGCGACACCGCGGCGGAGATCCCGGCGAACGGTCGCCGCGACGAGATCGGCGCCATGTCGGCCGCCGTCCTGATCTTCCGGGAGAACATGATCCAGGCCCGCCAGTTGGAGGCCGAGACGGCGCAGGCGCGCCTCGATGCCGAGCAGCAGCGCAAGGCCGGCATGCGCCAGATGGCCGACGCCTTCGAGCAGGCGGTGGGCGGCATCGTCGGCATGGTCTCGTCCGCGGCGACGGAATTGCAGGCGACCGCGCAGACCATGACGGTGACGGCGGCCGAGACGGCGGACCAGTCGGTCAGCGTCGCCGCCGCGGCCGAGCAGGCGGCCGCCAACGTGCAGACGGTGGCCGCGGCGGCCGAAGAACTCGGGTCCTCGGTCCAGGAGATCGGGCGGCAGGTCTCGGGCTCGTCGGACCTCGCCCAGACGGCCGTCGGCGAGGCGGACCAGACGATGCAGCTGGTCCAGGCCCTGAGCCAGGCCTCGGCCCGGATCGGCGACATGGTCGGGCTGATCTCGAACATCGCGAGCCAGACCAATCTCCTCGCGCTCAACGCCACCATCGAGGCGGCGCGGGCCGGCGAGGCCGGGCGCGGCTTCGCGGTGGTCGCCACCGAGGTGAAGGAACTCGCTTCGCAGACGGCGCGGGCGACCGAGGAGATCGGTACGCAGATCGGCCAGATCCAGGGCGTCACCGGCCAGGCCGTCGCCGCCATCGGCTCGATCACGACGCGCATCCGCGAGATCAACGGGGTCGCCACCTCGATCGCCGCCGCGGTCGAGGAGCAGGGTGCGGCGACCCAGGAGATCGTCCGCAACGTCGCCCAGGCTTCGACCGGAACGACCGAGGTGACGAGCAACATCGCGCGCGTGGCCCAGGCCTCGGAAGCGACGGGCACGGCAGCCGGTCAGGTGCTGTCCGCGGCCTCCGAACTCTCGCACCAGTCCGAGCACCTGAACACCGAGGTCGCGCGCTTCCTCCAGACCGTGCGCGCCGCCTGAGACCGGACCTCGACGAGCCGACCTCGTCGAGGTCCGCCCGCGCGGCGGCGCGGGAGAGGGTCAGGTCGGTGTCATCGCGGTCGCCGCGGCGACGCGCCCGCGGTGGCCGCTCACCGTATTGCCGAGGGATGCCACCACGATCAGGGCGATCGCCAGCCATTCGGTGGGGCTCAGACGCTCGCCGAGAATCGCGAGACCGGCGAGGGAGCCGACCGCGGGCTCCAGGCTGAGGAGCACGCCGAAGCTCTGCTTCGACATCCGCTTCAGGGCGACCATCTCCAGGGTGTAGGGCAGGGCGCTCGATAGGGCCGCCACCGCGAGGCCGAAGCCGAGCATGGCCGGCTCCAGCAGCAGCGCGCCCGCCTTCGCGATCCCGAAGGGCATCACCACCAAAGCCGCCACCGACATGCCGACGGCCACCGCCCGCCCACCGTGGAGATGCCCGACCCGCTGGCCGAAGACGATGTACAGCGCCCAGCACAGGGCCGCACCGAGCGCGCAGCCGACGCCGATCGGATCGAGCCCCGTGGAGATGCCGCCGAGGGGCAGCAGGAGGGACAGGCCTAGAACGGCGCAGGCGATCCAGGCGAAGTCGATGGCCCGTCGCGACATCGCGAGGGCGAGCGTCAGCGGACCGGAGAACTCGATGGCGATGGCGAGCCCCAGCGGGATCGCGCGCAGCGAGAGGTAGAACAGCAGGTTCATCGCGCCCAGCACGGCACCGTAGAGCAGCAGAGACCGGCGATCGGCGGCGCTCGGGCGCAGGCGCCAGGGTCGCCAGATCGCCACCAGCATCAGCGCCGACAGGCCGACCCGCAGCGTGGTGGTGCCCTCCGCTCCGAGGACGGGGAACAGGTGCTTGGCGAAGGAGGTGCCGACGCTGAGGGAGACGATACTGCCGAGAAGGGCCGCGACCGGCAGGAGCGTCGCGGCCAGCCCGGCGGGAACGGCCGACGGCCCGTGGCGCGATGAGGAATCCATGTCGGCCGCGTCAGGTCGCCGGAGGCAGGATCATGGCGCGCCGGGCCTCAAGGGCCTGCCAGAGCAGCAGGGCCGGCAGGCCCAGAACGACGTCGGGCACGCGCTTGATCAGCGACAGGGCGAGGGCGGTGCCCGCATCAATGCCGAACAGGCTTCCGAGGAGGACGAAGCCGCCCTCCTGCACGCCGAGGCCGCTCGGCACCGGAAAGGCCGCGGACTTGATCGCCTGGCTCAGCGCTTCGATCACCACGACCTCGGTGAAGCTCACCGACTCGACGCCGATGCAGGCGAGGGCGATCCAGATCTCCAGGGCGCCGAGCCCCCAGGCGGCCAGGTGAAGCAGGACCGAGCCGGCGAGCCGGCCCCACCGGGCGCGCGCCCAGACGGCGTCGAGGGCGTCGTAGACCCCACCGCCCACGGGCGAGGCTTCGGGGGCGTCGCCGCGAAAGGCCCGGCGCAACCGGCCGAAGACCCGTCGCCCGAAGGCCCGCGCGGCCGGGCTGCGCTGAACCGCCAGGAAGGCCCCCAGCAGGAGGGCCGTGACCGCGAGCACCCGCAGGACCCAGGTCGCCAGGGCCTGGGCCGCCTCGCCCCCGACCTGCAGCAGGAGCCCGACCCCCGCCAGCGCGAACACGGCCTGGGTGCCGGCCTGGAACAGCATGTCGACCAGGATCGAGGCCGCCGCGAGGGTGCCGGCGGTGCCCCAGAAGGTCAGCAGACGGCCTCCCACCACGTCGCCGCCGACGGAGGCGACGGGCAGGAGCACGTTGATGCCCTCGCGGACGAAGCGCAGCAGGACGAAGGCGCCGGTCCCGGCGCGTCCCAGGCCGGGGAGGCCCTGGATCACCCAGCCCCAGGCGAGCCCGCACAGCAGGATCACCGCCACCCGCACCAGCACGATGGCGGCGAGGCCGCCGGGACCGACCCGGCCGAAGGCGTCGGCGACGGCGGCAAGATCGTTGGTGGCGATCAGCCAGATCCCGAGGGCGAGGCCGAGCAGGGTTCCGGCCAGGGGCAGGCGGCGCAGGACCTGGCGCCCGAGGCGGGCGGGCCAAGGCTGCCGGGCCGGCGGACGCTCGATCGTCCGTGTCGCGGTGGTGCGGAGTTCGTCAGGCATCCGATCGGTCAAGCATCGTCCGGTTTCAAGAAACGTCGGTCCGGGCTCCGTCCGTCCCGTGGAACGTCCGCGCCCGGCCCGGTCCCGCCGGGCGGCTCTCCCGGCATCCCCGCTCGGAGCGCTAGGGTTCGACCGAGCGGCCCTTGGCCGGGGCGTCCGCCCGGGTTAGGCCGCCTTTGGGGCCGAAATCGGGGAACAGGGCATCGATCGATTGGGCCGCCGGGGCCGCCGGGTCAAGCAGGTGGATGCGCTGCTTGGCGAGACTGTCCGCCGTGGCGACCGCGAGCGCCCGCTTCGGACAGGGGCCGAGGCAGCCGACCTCGACCACCCGGAGCTTGCGCGCGGTGACGCGCGCCTTCAGCTCGCGCCGCAGCTGCCGGCGCACCGAGCCCTTCTTCAATCCCTGACGCTTGACGCACTTGCCGCAGACGAGCACGAGTTCGGAGAACCCGGCGCGTGCCAAGCGGATCCGCACCGGGCGCGCCGTCCCACTTCTGTCTTCCATACTGTCACCGATGTCCCCTGAAGCCCGCGCCTGCCGCGGTGCCCGGGCGAAGCGCCTTAAAAAGGGCCGAAAAACGAAGGATTCCCCGGCTCAACACGAGGGCGGCGCGGGGGCTCCGCGGGCGTGACCATATGCATCGTCCTCCACCCCGTGCAGACTCGCCGTCCCTGACGGTGATACCTTAAGCCCGCCCTGATCGAGCCGTGTCTCGGGAACCTGAATTCATGAGTGCCGAGGAGGTCAAGCAGAAGGATCGCGTGCGGGGGGTGATCGACGTCGCCCTGCGCTCGCTGCCCGATCTGCGCCGCAACGCCGAGACCGTCGATCCGGTCTCGCGGAGCCGCGTCCCCGCGCTCCTGCGCCGGGCGCAGGAGCGGCTGGACTGGCGCCAGCTGCCCGGGATCCGGCCGCCCTCGAGCCAGCCGAAGAACCTCATCAAGAGCCTGGTGCGCCAGTTCGGCCTCTTCGTGATGCTGCCGACCGCGCTCGCGGGGATCTACTTCTACGCCTTCGCCGCCAATCAGTACGTGGCGATCTCGCAGTTCGCCGTCCGCGGCAATGTCGAACCGATGGAGGAAAGCTCCGGCGGGCAGTTCTCCGACCTGATCATGAAGCACAACAGCCAGGACAGCTTCATCATCCGCGACTTCGTCGAGAGCCGGGCGATCGTCGCGACGATGGAGGACCGCCTGAAGATCTCGAAGATGTTCTCGCGACCGGAGGCGGACTTCTGGACGCGCTACCGCGTCGGCGAGCCCATCGAGGAACTGGTCAAGTACTGGAACAAGCATGTCGGGACGCGGATCGAGGTGCTCTCGGGCATCATCACCCTCAGCGTCCGCGCCTTCACGCCCCAGGACGCCCTGACCATCAATCGCGCGATCGTCGAGCGCAGCGAGGCGCTGATCAACGAGATCTCGCGGCGGGCGCAGGCCGATATGGTCAAGCACGCCGAGGCCGAGGCGGCGAAGGCGCAGGAGCGCCTGCGCAACGCCCACCTGGCGCTGCAGGTCTTCCGCAACCGCTGGGGCATCATCGACCCGGCCAAGGCCGCGGAATCCACCCTCACGACGATCGCCGGATTGCGGAAGGACCGCCTGAAGGCCGAATCCGACCTCGCGGTGCTGCGCGGATCGAATCTCGACGAGAAGTCGCGCAGCATCCAGAACCTGGCCTCGACCGTCGCGGCCCTGGATCAGCAAATCCAGAAACTCACGGACCAGCTGACCACCGACGGCCTGTCGGGGGCGGAATCCGCCACGAACATGACCCGCGCGCTGCTGGAATACGAAAGCCTCCAGGTCGAGCGCACCATCGCGACGAAGCTCAACGAGTCGGCGAACCTGATGGTCGACCGCGCCCGCATCGCGGCGAACAAGCAGCAGATCTACCTCGCGACGTTCGTGGATCCGGCCCTGCCCGACGATTCGGTCTTCCCCCAGCGCGGCTACAGCATCATGGTCGTGTTCTTCGGATGCCTCGTGGTCTGGAGTTCGATCGCCCTGATCATCGCCGGCGTCAACGACCAGCGCCTCTAGCCCCTCCCGAGCACAGATCCGCCCCGCACGTCCGCATGTCCGAATTCACCGATCTCATCGCCCGCGCCGTCAATCCCTCCATGTCCCGCGCGGAGCGGGAGGCGGTCTATGGCGTCGTGAAGCAGGCGGTGGAGCGGCTTCAGGCACGGGACGGCCTCGCGCCGGACGACCCGCGGAGCGCCTTGCAGCAGCACCTCGTGGAGGAGACGATCCGGGACGTGGAGGCCGACATCGCCCGCTTCCACGCGCTGGAGAAGCTGGAGCGGGCGCACGCGGTCCAGATGGCCGGCGAGCACGTCCACGGCTCGCGGTAGACCTTTGCCCCCCTGACGGGCGGCCCGGCGGCGATCAGCCGTAGGCCGCCACCGCCCGCGCGCTTCCGGGCTCGGCCACGGACAGCCCGGCATCGACATACTCGTTGAGCTTGTTGCGCAGGGTCCGGATGGAGATGCCGAGGATCTTGGCGGCATGCGTCCGGTTGCCGAGGCAATGGTCGAGCGTGTCCAGGATGAGGTCGCACTCGACCTGCGCCACCGTCTGCCCGACGAGGCCGCGGGTCGCGGCCTCCGCCACCCGGGCGGCGCGCTCGGCCGGCCCGGCCGAGACCGGTGCGATGCTGTCGCCCTCGGGGGTGAGGATGGCGTCGGGGCCGATCTCCGGGCCGGAGGCGAGCAGCACCGCGCGGTGCAGGGTGTTCTCCAGTTCGCGGACGTTGCCGCGCCAGGGATTGGCGCGCACCAGTCCCTGCGCCTCGGCGCTCAGCGGCCGCACCGGCACGCCGTTCACCTCGGCGTATTTCTTGGCGAAGTGCGCCGCCAGTTCGAGGATGTCGGCCGGGCGCTCGCGGAGCGCCGGCAGGCGCAGGTGCACGACGTTCAGCCGGTAATACAGGTCCTCGCGGAAGGTGCCCTTGCGGACCTCCTCCACCAGGTTGCGGTTCGAGGTGGCGAGGACGCGGATGTCGACCTTCACCGGCGCGGTGCCGCCGACCCGGTCGATGACCCGCTCCTGCAGGGCGCGCAGCAGCTTCGACTGCAGGCGCACGTCCATCTCGGAGATCTCGTCGAGGAGGAGCGTGCCTCCGTGCGCTTCCTCGAAGCGGCCGATGCGGCGCGCCACGGCGCCTGTGAAGGCGCCCTTCTCGTGGCCGAACAGCTCCGATTCGAGCAGCGCCTCGGGGATCGCCGCGCAATTGACGGAGACGAAGGGCCGGTTGGCGCGGTTCGACTTGCCGTGCAGGTGGCGGGCCAGGACCTCCTTGCCGGTGCCGCTCTCGCCGGTGATGAGCACGGAGGCCTCCGAGCGCGCCACCTGCTCGGCGAGCTTGACCACCTTCTCCATGGAGGCGTCGCGCCAGACGAAGGCGCGCCCGTCCTCGGAGACCGCCTGCAGGACGGCGGCGATCAGCTCGGGATCGGGGGGCAGGGGGATGTATTCCCGCGCACCGGCCTGGATCGCGGCGACGGCGGCCCGGGCGTCGGTGGCGACGCCGCAGGCGATGACGGGGGTGCGGATGCGCTCCTCGGCGAGCGCCGTCACCAGATCGCGGATCGCCAGGGCGACGTCGATCATGATGAGGTCGGCCCCCTTCGCGCGCAGCACCGCGAGCCCCTGGGCGAGGCTCTCGGCGTTGGTGACGGCCGCGCCCCGGTTCATGGCGATCTTGGAGGCGGTGATCAGCTCGCCGTTGAGCCGTCCGATGATGAGTAGCCGCATGGCCCGGAATCTCCGTCAGGTGTGGCTTCGCGCGGGGGGCGCGGCGGCCGGATGGGCGTGGGGTGTCAGTGGTCGCTCTTGATGATCTCGGTCATCGTGACTCCGAGTCGGTCCTCGACCAGCACCACCTCGCCGCGCGCCACGAGGCGGTTGTTCACGAAGATGTCGATGGCCTCGCCGACCTTGCGGTCGAGTTCCAGCACGGCGCCGGGCTGGAGCCGGAGCAGGTCGCCGATCGGCATGCGCGAGGAGCCGAGCACCGCCGAGACGACCACCGGCACGTCGAAGACCTGCTCCAGGTCGGCGGCGCTCTTCGGCGTGGTCGGCGTCTCCCGGATCGACTCGGTGCCGAGGCCGTCGAAGGAGGCGTCGCCGCCGTTGAGCTGGGGCAGGCTGAAATCGTCGGACATGCGGGTTTTCCAGGGCGGAGATCGGGTCGGGCGGCGAGCCGGGCGGGCGAGTCGGGCAGGTGGGTCAGGCGGGAATTCCAAGGGCGGCGAGCACGGCGGCCTCGATCTGCGCGCGGTCCCGGACGACGCCGCCATCGGCCCATTCCATGCGGGCGTCGCCGGGCGCGAGATCGGGTTCGCCGAGCACCACGAGCCGCCCCTCGAAGCCGCGCTCGCGGGCGAGACGCTTCACCAGGGCCTCGGATTCGTCGACGAGGCTCTCATGCACCCGGACGACGAGATGGGGCACGCCGCGCAGGTGCTGGAGCGCGGCGCGGGCGGCGTCGCCGATCGCGGCCAGGGGCTGCGCGTCGAGGGCTTCGCCCGCGACCTTGCGGGCAAGCAGGATGGCGAAGTCGAGCGCCTCGTCCTCCCGCGCCCGATCGCGCGCGTCCGACTGTCCGATCAGGCCGGCCGCGGCGAGGCCGAGCCGGGTGAGGGCGTCCGAGAGGCGCGCCTGGATCTGCTGCTCGGCCATGGCCTGGCCCTCGCGCAGACCGCGCGCGTAGCCCTCGGCCTCGGCGCGCGCGACGGTCTCGGCGAGGGCCGCCGCCTCCTTGGCGGTGGCGGGGTTGTCCGGCCGCGGCCGGAAGTCGGTGTCGAAGAGGAAGCGGCGCGCGTTCAATAGACCAGCTCCTCCTCGCCGCTCGACTTGGCGATCATGATCTCGCCCTTCTCGGCCAGCTCCTTGGCGAGCTCGGTCATCTTGGCCTGAGCCTCGTCGACGTCCTTGAGGCGGATCGGACCGAGGGAGCCCATCTCGTCGGTGATGTTCTTGGCCGCGCGGGTGGACATGTTCTTCAGGAAGAAGTTGCGCACCCGATCGTCGGCGCCCTTGAGGGCGCGGCACAGGGTCTCGTTGTCGACCTTGCGCAGCAGGGTCTGGACGCTGCCGGCGTCGAGCTTCAACAGGTCCTCGAAGGTGAACATCAGCTGGCGGATCTTCTTGGCCGAGCCGCGATTGGCCTGGTCCAGGGCCGTGAGGAAGCGGCCTTCCGTCTGCCGGTCGAAGGCATTGAAGACGTCCGCCATCAGCTCGTGCGCGTCGCGCCGGGTGGTCTGGGCGATGGTGGAGACGAACTCGACGCGCAGGGTCTCCTCGATGTGGCGCAGGGCCTCCTTCTGCACCGTCTCCATCCGGAGCATCCGGTTCAGCACGTCGATGGCGAATTCCTCGGGCAGGATCGTCAGCACCTTGGCGGCGTAGTCGGAGCGCACCTTCGAGAGCACCACCGCCACGGTCTGCGGGTATTCGTTGCGCAGGAACGAGGCCAGGATCTCCGGATCGATCTGGGTCAGGCTCGCCCAGACGCGCTTGCCCGAGGCGCCCTTGATCTCGGCCATGATCGAGGAGACCTGATCGGTCGGGAAGATCTTGAGGAGCAGGGATTCCGTCCGCTCGAAGTTCGAGGTGATGCCGCCGCCGGAGGAGAGGCGCGAGACGAAATCGACGATCAGCTTCTCGACCGTCTCGGCTTCCAGCGAGCCGAGCTGCACCATGGCGTGCGAGACGAGCTTGACCTCGTCCTCGTCGAGCATCTGCCAGATCGGCGCGCCCTCGCTCTCCCCGAGGAGCAGAAGCAGCGCGGCGGCGCGCTGGGCGCCCGTCATGGCGCCGAAGGCACCGTTGCTGCCCTTGGCGAGTTCCGCCTGGATGTTCAAACCCGAGGACATGGTCTCAACGCCTCACGGTCAAAGCGGGGAACAGGGCGCGCATCAGTTCTCGTGAATCCAGTTGCGGAGCACTTCCACGGTCTCGCTCGGGCTGGCGCGGACCATGTCGACCACCCGCTGAACGGTCTCGGCCTGGACCTTGCCGTTGAGCTGGGCAAAATCGACGAGGCGCGCGGTCGGGTTGTCGGGGGGGACCATCAGGGCCTCGCCGCCCCCTGCCAGAGCCCCGGCGCCGCCCTCGGAGAGGAGGGCGATCTGGATCGGCTCCGAGGCCAGGACCTTCTTCAGGAGCGGGCGCACCACCGCCATCAGGACGATCAGGGTCAGCATCGTCAGGACGCCGAGCTCGACGATCCGCATGATCTCCTCCTTCGAGGGGGCCAGCAGCGACTGGACCAGCGACGGCTCCAAGAACTCGGCCGGGACCGGCGTCTCGGCAAAGCGCAGGTTCACCACCTCGACCTGATCGCCGCGCGCCTTGTCGAAGCCGATGGCCGAGCGCACCAGGGCGGCGATGCGGTCGACCTCGGCCGCCGGGCGCGGCTGGTAGACCGGCTTGCCGTCCGGACCGGGCACGTAGGCGCCGTCGACCACCACCGCCACCGAGAGCCGCTTGACGCGACCGCTCTCGGCGATCTCGGTCTTCGTCACCCGGGAGATCTCGTAGTTCGTGGTCTCCTCGTTCTTGTTCGTGGAGTCCTTCTGCGCCGGCGCCTGGCCGGGCTGATTGGCGCCCGGAAGCTCGTTGCCGACGCTGACCGCGCCCTCGGCGCCGCCGGTGAGGGAGTTCTCGCTGCGGGTCTGGGTCGAGCGCACCACCCGGCTCTCGGGGTCGAAGCTCTCCGACTTGCTCTCGATCCGGTTGAGGTCGAGCTCGGCACTGACCTGGATGCGGGCGCGCCCGGCGCCGACGATGCCGGCGACGATCTCCTCGATCTGCGCGCGCAGGCGGCGCTCGATGCCGACCTGCTTCTCCTCCATCCCGGCCCCGGTCTCGGATTCGGCGCCGCGGGCGCCATCGGCCAGCAGGCGGCCGCGCTCGTCGACGATGGAGACCCGCTCCGGCTTCAGGCCCTCGACGGCGGAGGCCGCGAGGTGGCGGATGGCCCGGACCTGGGAGGGATCGAGGTCGCCCATCAGCTTCAGGACGATGGCGGCGCTCGGCGTCTCGCGGTCGCGCTCGAACAGGCGCCGCTCGGGGATCACGAGGTGGATCCGGGCCGCCTGGACCCGGCCGATGGCGCGGATCGAGCGGGAGAGTTCGCCCTCCAGCGCCCGCAGGTGATTCACGTTCTGGACGAAGTTGGTCGACGAGAAGGCGTCGCCCTTGTCGAAGATCTCGTAGCCGACGCCCGCCGCGCTCGGCAGGCCCTTGCCGGCGAGATCCATGCGCAGGCGCGGCAGGTCGGCCCGCGGCGCGAGGATGGTCTGGCCCGCGTCGCCCTTGGTCTCGTATATGATTCCGCGCGCGTCGAGATCGCGGATCACCGCCGAGGAATCGGACATCGACAGGTCGGCGAAGAGGACGCCCATGTCGGGCTTCGAGACGCGCAGGATGACGAAGGCGAAGAAGCCGATCAGCGTCATCGTGACGGCGGCCATGGCGGCGAGGCGCGCCGGGCCCAACTTTGTCACGAGGTCGAGGACCGGTTTCACGACGCGACGCACCCACCCGAGACGCGGCGCCGGACTGCCGGCACCCGCTCGGCAAAATTTGCCTGGGTCGTGGTTAGCGCCGGGTTAACAATCGTGAACGAAGTGCGGCCGGGAGCCATGCACGGCCTCCGGAAACGCGAAAGCCGCGCCCGGGTGAGGGGACGCGGCTTCCGGGATCGGGGGGCTGGGACGGGGTCGGGCAAGGTCCCCGGCCGTTTTCCGGCTCAGTGGCGGTAGTGCTGGATGCGCGTGGTGCGCAGGCCGGCCAGACCGTGCTGATCGATGGAGAACTGCCAGCTCAGGAACTCCTCGGTGGTGAGGGTGTAGCGCTGGCAGGCCTCCTCGAGGCTGAGGAGACCGCCCCTGACGGCGGCGACCACCTCGGCCTTGCGGCGGATGACCCATCGACGGGTGGTGATCGGTGGAAGATCCGCAATGGTTAACGGACTTCCATCAGGCCCGATGACATACTTCACTCTCGGGCGGCTTGGTTCGGTCATGATACGCTCTACAACTCGACTGACCTGTCGATGTTGGAAGCTACTTGAGCCCACTTAAGATATCTTGAAGCGGATCGATCGCATTGGATTCGCCCGGTTGGTCATGTGGACAACCTTGCGCCGATGTCCTGGACGGTCGAGACCGGAACCCGCGACGTACCCACCAGCAGCACCGGCTCCGAGCCGCTCAGGTCGACGCTGTCGACCGTTCCGCTCACCTTGGTGTCGACGGTGATCTTGGTCCCCGTGGCGTCCACCGCGTCGACCTTGATGGCGTAGGTGCCGTTCGGCGCGGTGAAGCCGCTCGACGAACGGCCGTCCCAGGTGAAGGTCTGCGCGCCCGCGGCGAGCGCCTTCGTCTGCGTCGCCACCACGTTGCCCTTGGCGTCGCTGATCGTCATCGTCGCCTGCTTGGCCGCCCGCGACGGCGTCAGCGTCCAGGACGCGGCCCCGTCCTTGAGCGCGGTCGTCTTGCCGTCCGCGGTGATCGTCTGACCGATGAAACCCGTGGCCGAGGCGGCGCTGGACGACTTGGCGTTGCTCAGGATCGAATCGAGCCGGTCGTTCGACTTCAGCTGCTGCTCGACGCCGGCATACTGCACCAGCTGCTGGGTGAACTGGTTGGTGTCCATCGGATCGAGGGGGTTCTGATTCTTGAGCTGCGTCGTCAGCAGGGTCAGGAACTGGGTGAAGTTCCCGGCGAGTTCCTGCTGCGAGGTTTTGGTCGTGCCGCTCGACCCGGTCGAACTCGCGGCGCCGGTGATGCCTGAAGCCATGTTCGGATTCCTCAGATGCGGATGTCGATGCCGGAAAGGGCGCCGTAGCGGCGCATCGGAACGGCGGCGATGGGATTCGGGTCGGGGCTGTCGGCGCGCGCGCTCCGGCCCGTGTCGGACCGCTGCCCGTCGCCCCCGGAGCCGCTGGAGCGGCCGTCGGACTGGCCGTCTCCGCGCAGGGACAGTTCGATGCTGCCCTCGCCGGGATTCAGCCCGGCCTGCGCCAGGGCCTGCTGCAGGTTGCCGGCATCGCGCTGGAGCAGGGCCAGGGTCTCGGGCCGGTCGACGACGAGCCGGGCCTGGACGGCACCGGTCTCCTTGTCGATGTCGAGATTGACGTCGATGCGCCCGAGATCCTTCGGATCGAGACGGATCTCGAACTGGTTGCTGCCCGAGAGGGAGCGCAGGCCGATGGTCATCGGCACGGCGCCGAGGGGCACCGGCGGCTGGGCCGGGGCCGCCGGCGCGCCGGGCGCGACCGCCTCGGCGGCCTTCACGTGCGTCGGCGCCGGCGCCGCCGTGGCGGCGGGCGCGAGATCGGTCCGGGCGGCGCCCTCCGCGGCCGGCGCGAGGCTGGCGGCGAAGTCGCCCTGCGGCTTGCCGTTGCCCGCATCGGCGCCCTCGGAGCCCTCGCCGCGGCCGGCCGGCGCGTGAATCTTTAGTCCGTGCGGGACCGGGGCCGCCGTGCCGCCCGCATCGGCGCCCGCGGCCACGACCGGGGCGGCGGGACCGGCCGGATCCTCCGCCGGGACCGCCTCGCCCGATCCGGCGGAAGCGGCCGATTGCGCGGCCAGAACCGCAGCACTCGGCGGCGGGGCGACCGGCAAGGGGACGATCGGCGCCCCGAGATTGGTCTGCGCGGCCGGTTGCGTGTCCTCGGAGGTGTCGGCCGCGGCGGTCTCGCCCGCCGCCGCCTCCGGGGAGGATGCGGCGTCCCGGGCGGGCGCGGCCGGGCCGCGGGTCGCGGGCGCTCCGGGCGGGACCTTCGCGTCGGCCTGCGCCGTCGGCGCGTCGTTCGGGGCGGCCGGACGCGGCGGGCCCCTGTCGCTTCCGCCCTGCGCGCCGGCGGGGCGGGGGCGGGGCGGCATCGCAGGGCGGGAATCCCCGGCCTTGGCGGTGCGTGCCGCCGCTTCGGCCTTCGCGGCGGCCTTCGCGGTGTCGCGGGCCTGCGCGGCCTCGCGGTTCGCCGCCGCGTCGGCGGCACGGTCGGACGCGATCCGCTCGTTCCGATCCGCGGCCGCCGCGCGGTCGTCCCGGGCGCGGGCCTCGGACACGGGCGGGCGGGGATCGGGCATGGGCGCGTCGAGACTGAAGGCCACCGTCCCACGCGACGGAAGCACGCCGGGCGAGACCGGGCGCCGGGCCGGGGAGTTCCAATCGATCGACGACACGGCCATGGGCGACAATCCTCTACGGACCTTGCCCGAGCAAGGCGCAGGCCAGCCGTCTCCAAGCGCAAGTTCTTGACAGGACGTGCATTTTTTCCAGAGGCGCTGTCCTGCTCCGGCACGGCCGGGCAAATCCTGCCGGGGGACCGGCAGCTTCCGCCCGGTGACGTCGCCCTGCGCGGGAACGCACCCACCGCCGCGGCCTCCCTGGAACTCCCGGGCCAGGATCGCTATAGACTCACGCGCGGGGCCGGACCGGTCCCTTCCGGCAAACCCTGGCGCGATGAATTCCCTCGATCTTCCCAAGGCTCCGCACGAGACGCGCGTCGTCGTCGCCATGTCGGGCGGCGTCGATTCCTCCGTCGTGGCCGGGCTGCTGAAGCGCCAGGGCTACGACGTCGTCGGCATCACGCTCCAGCTCTACGATCACGGCGCCGCCACGCATCGGAAGGGTGCCTGCTGCGCCGGCCAGGACATTCACGATGCCCGGCGCGTCGCCGAGGCCCTCGCCATCCCGCACTACGTCCTCGACTACGAGGACCGCTTCCGCGAATCCGTGATCGACCGCTTCGCCGAGAGCTATCTGGCCGGGGAGACGCCGATCCCCTGCGTCGAGTGCAACCGCTCGATCAAGTTCCGCGACCTCCTGCGCACGGCCCGCGACCTGGAGGCCGATTGCCTCGCCACCGGCCACTACGTGGCGAGCCGGCCCGAAGCCTCCGGGGGACGCGGACTCTACCGCGCCCTCGATCCGGCCCGCGACCAGAGCTACTTCCTCTACGCGACCACGGCCGAGCAGCTCGACTTCCTGCGCTTCCCCCTGGGCGAATTGCCCAAGGACGAGACCCGCCGCCTCGCGCGCGACCTCGGCCTCGCCGTGGCCGAGAAGGCCGACAGCCAGGACATCTGCTTCGTGCCCCAGGGGCGCTACGCCGACGTGATCGCGCGGCTGCGGCCCGACGCGGCGCGGGCCGGCGAGATCGTCGATCTCGGCGGGCAGGTGCTCGGCCGGCACGAGGGCATCATCCACTACACGGTCGGCCAGCGCCGGGGCCTGCGCCTCGCGGTGGGCGAGCCGCTCTACGTCATCCGCCTCGAGCCCGACACGGCCCGCGTCGTGGTCGGACCGCGCGCGGCGCTCGCCACCAGCCGCATCCGGATCACCGACCTGAACTGGCTGGGCGGCGCCGGGACCTGCGAGAACCTGCCCGTGGCGGTGCGCGTGCGCTCGACCCGGGAGCCCCGGCCGGCCCTCCTGAACCGGGACGCCGCGGGCGACGCGGCCGAGATCGTCCTCGCCACGCCGGAGGACGGTGTCTCGCCCGGACAGGCTTGCGTCATCTACGCCGATGACGGCCCGCGCGCCCGCGTTCTCGGCGGGGGCACCATTCGGCGCGTCGACGCGTTGGCGACCGGCGCGGCCGAAGCCGCCTGACCGAAGCCGCCTGACCGAAGCCGCCTGACCGAAGCCGCCCGACCGACGAACCGCCCCCACGCATCCCATCCCTCCACAGGACGACGAGATCGACATGCTGAGCGAGCCGCGGGAGGCCGGTCCGAGCACCGCCCTGATGCGCAAGGCCTATGCGCGCTGGGCGCCGGTCTACGACGTCGTCTACGACAAGCTGACGGAGCCGGCTGCGCGGGACGCCGTCGAGGCCGCCGTGGCCTGCGGGCCGCGCATCCTCGAGGCCGGCGTCGGCACCGGCTTGTCGCTGGGCTACTATCCGCCGACGAGCTTCGTCTGCGGCGTCGACCTCTCCGAGGACATGCTGAAGCGCGCGCGGGCCAAGGTGCTGCGGCGCGGCCTCCATCACGTGCGCGGCCTCCAGGTCATGGATGTCTGCCGCCTCGGCTACGCCGATGCCAGCTTCGACGCCGTGGTGGCGCAGTTCCTCATCACCCTGGTGCCGGATCCGGAGGCCGCCCTCTCGGAGTTCCTCCGGGTGGTCCGCCCGGGCGGCGAGATCGTGCTCGCCAACCATTTCGGCCAGACCGCCGGTCCGGTGGCCAAGGTCGAGGAGATCGTGGCGCCGCTCTGCACCAAGATCGGCTGGTCCTCGGCCTTCAAGTCGACCCGGATCGAGGCCTGGGCCCGCGCCAACGGCGTCGACTTCATCGGCGTGTCGCCGACCTTCCCGGGCGGGTTCTTCAAGATCCTGCGGATGCGCAAGCGCGGGTGAGCGAGCCGACGCCGCCGGCGAGCCCCGGAACGCCGACGCGGCTGAAGCGCCTCCTGCGCTGGGGGCCGCTCCTGCTCCTCGTCTGCGCCTCGCTGGCGGTGCTCGCCTCGGGGGCCTCGCACCTCCTCAGCCTCGACCGGCTGCTCGCCTCGCGGGCCTGGCTCAACGCCTGGGTCGCCGAGGACCGCTTCCGCGCGATGGTGGTGGCCTACCTCGTCTATGTCGGGGCCGTGGTGGTGTCCGTCCCGGCCTCGCTCTTCCTGACGATGCTGTGCGGATTCCTGTTCGGGATCGTGCCCGGCGCCCTCGTGGCCGTTGCCTCCGCCACGACGGGCGCCGCCATCGTCTTCACCATCGGCCGCGGGCCGGCCTCCGACCTGCTCCTGCGGCGCGCCGGCCCGCGCCTCGCCGGCCTCGCGGCCGGATTCCGCGAGGACGCCTTCGGCTACATCGCGTTCCTGCGCCTGCTGCCGGTCTTCCCCTTCTGGATGACGAACCTGGCGCCGGCCGCCTTCGGAGTGAAGCGCAGCACCTTCGTGCTGGCGACCCTGGTCGGCCTCCTTCCGGGCGCCTTCATCTACGCCTCGACGGGGGCGGCGATCGAGGACGTGGTCCTGGCGCACGAGAGCGCCAAGGCGGCCTGCCTCGCCGCGGCCGGCCTCGATTGCGAGAACGCCCTGACGCTGCGCGCCCTGATCACGCCCAAGATGGTGCTCGGCCTCGGCGCATTGGCCGCCCTCGCCCTGATCTCGGTATTCGTCCGACGTCGCGCACAGGGGCGGCGCCGTCTAGAATCCTGATCGAATTTAGCCATACACCTGATCTAAAAAGTTGTATCTCTGGACGCAGCCTAATGCCGTCCGGAGCGTTGGTGGGCAATCGCGCGTCGAGCCGTCGCCCTGAAAACGCCACCGGACCGCTCTCCAGATCAGGTTTTCGCCGTCCGCCGCCGCGCCCTTGGAACACCGGAACCGCTAAGTACCGAGATGGGTGTGACGTCGCACGTCGAATTCGACCAGAAGGTGGCCGCGACGTCCCCCGTGGCCGAGCGTGGGCTCGGCCGACATCTTGGCCTGTCCGGCCGGCTGTTCCTGCTGACCGTGGCCTTCGTCGCCCTCATCGAGGTACTGATCTACGTGCCCACGGTGGCGAACTACCGCCGGATGTGGCTCTCGGACCGGATCGCGGCCGCCCAGGTCGCCGCCCTCGTCCTCGATGCCGCGCCCGACCAGCAGGTCTCGGAAGGCCTGTCCCAGCGCCTGCTCGCCGGTGCCGGAGCCCGCGCCATCGCGGTGCGCGGCAACGGGACCCGCCGGCTTCTGGCCAACGAGACCGTGCCCGACAGGGTCTCGGAGATCATCGACCTGCGCTCGGAGCATTGGATCCGCTCGGTCCGCGGCGTCGCCCGCACGCTCTTCCTGGAGTCGCCCGACCCGATCCGCGTGATCGGACACGGGCGCGACGGCTTCGACCTCGTCGAGATCCTGATGGACCCGGGTCCCTTCCGGGAGGCGGTGGCGGATTTCTCGATCCGGCTGGCCCTGTCGTCCATGGCCCTCGCGGCCGCGGTGGCCGGCCTGATCTTCCTCGTCCTGCAGCGGGCGATCGTGAGGCCGGTCCGGCGCCTCGTCGAGAACATCACGGAATTCGCCGACAATCCGGAAGCGATCGACGGCGTGATCGTGCCGTCGCGCCGCACCGACGAGATCGGCCATGCCGAGATCGCCCTGGCCCGTATGGAGACCGCGCTGGCGCAGGAGCTGCGCGAGAAGCGCCGGCTGGCCGGGCTCGGCCTGTCGGTGAGCAAGATCAACCACGAACTGCGCAACCTGCTGACCACGGCGCAGCTCCTCAGCGACCGCCTCGACGGCATCGCCGACCCCGTGGCCCAGCGGGTGGCGCCGCGCCTCGTCGCGACCCTCGATCGCGCGATCCGTTTCTGCGAGGAGTCCCTGGCCTATGGCCGGGCGACGGAGCGCAACCCGGACCGGCGCCTCGTGCCGCTCGCCCCGATCTTCGCCGAACAGGCCGACCTGGCCGGGCGTGGGCGCGATTCGAAGATCGTCATCCGCGAGATCTGCCCCGGTGAATTGCGGATCTTCGTCGATCCCGACCAGTTCTCGCGGGCGCTCGCCAACATCGTCCGGAACGCGGTGCAGGCGCTGAGTCCCCAGGGCGCCGGCTACGAGCCCCCGACCCAGGAGAATCCCGAGATCACAATCGAGGCGCGCCGGCGGGGTCAGCCCGGGTCCGGCGAGACGCAGATCCTCGTCGCGGACAACGGCCCGGGCCTCCCGCCCCGCGCCCGCGAGCACCTGTTCTCGCCGTTCAAGGGCTCGTCGCGCGCCGGCGGCACGGGCCTCGGCCTCGCCATCGCCTCCGAGCTGATCGAGCTCAACGGCGGTCGCCTCAGCCTCGACGACACCGCCATCGGGACCTGCTTCCGCATCACCATCCCGGACGCCGCCGGCGCCTGAACCGGCGGTCGGGGCCGGGGTCGGGCGCTACTCCGCCGCCGCCAGGGTCAGGCCCGGGACGGTGATGCCGATGTCGCGCAGGAGCTCGGCGTCGGAATCGGTCTCGTTGTTGGCGGTGGTCAGCAGGCGCTCGCCGTAGAAGATCGAGTTGGCGCCGGCGAGGAAGCACAGGATCTGCGCCTCGCGGGTCAGGCCCTTGCGGCCGGCGCTCAGACGCACCCGGGCGCGCGGCATCACGATGCGGGCCGTGGCGCACATCCGCACCAGATCGAGGGGATCGACCGCCGAGCGATCCTCCAGGGGCGTCCCCTCCACCGCCACCAGGGCGTTGATCGGCACGCTCTCCGGATGCGGCGCATGGTTCGCCAGCACCTGGAGCATGCTGGCGCGGTCCTTCACGCCCTCGCCCATGCCGACGATGCCGCCGCAGCACACGCCGATGCCGGCGTCGCGCACGTTCTGCAGGGTGGTCAGGCGATCCGCGTAGGTCCGCGTGGAGATGATGTCGCCGTAGAAGTCCGGCCCGGTGTCGAGGTTGTGATTGTAGGAGGTGAGCCCGGCCTCCGCGAGGCGCTCGGCCTGCGAGGGCGACAGCATCCCGAGGGTCACGCAGGCTTCCATGCCGAGACCGCGCACGCCGCGCACCATCGCCAGCACGGCGTCGAATTCCGGTCCGTCCTTGGGCTGGCGCCAGGCCGCGCCCATGCAGAAGCGGTGGGCGCCGGCCGCCTTCGCCTCGGCCGCCTCGCGCAGCACGGCATCCACCGGCATCAGGCGCTCGCGGGCCATGCCGGTGCCCTTGTGATGCGCCGATTGCGGGCAATAGGCGCAATCCTCAGGGCATCCGCCGGTCTTGATCGACAGCAGGCTGGCCCGCTGGATGTCGGACGGATCGTTGTGCGCGCGATGGACCTCGGCCGCACGGAACACGAGGTCGAGGAGCGGCAGATCGTGGATCGCCTGGATCTCGGCCACGCTCCAGTCGTGACGGATCGCGGCTGTCGCGGGGGCCGGGCGGAAGGCGAGGGGGGCCAGGGTATCGGTCATGGTCCCCATGAGGCGAATCCCGGCCGGAAAATCAAGCCGGCCGGTGCCTTCAATGCGTGGGCTCGCCCGCCGCCACCTTGGCGGTCCAGCCGTCGAAGGCGACGATCTCCTGCCGCTGCTCGCCCAGGCCCGCGATGCCGAGGGTCATCACGTCGCCGCTGCGCAGGAAACGCGGCGGCTTGCGCGCCATGCCGACGCCGGGGGGCGTGCCGGTGGTGATGACGTCGCCGGGCTCCAGCATCATGAAGTGCGAGACGTAGGCGACGAGCTGCGCGGCATCGAAGATCATCGTCGCCGTGGAGCCGGTCTGCATCCGGGTGCCGTTCACGTCGAGCCACATGGCGAGGTTCTTCAGGTCGGGGATCTCGTCGAGGGTGACGAGCCAGGGACCGAGCGGGCCGAAGGTCGGGCAGCCCTTGCCCTTCGTCCAGGTGCCGCCGCGCTCCATCTGGTACGCGCGCTCGGACACGTCGTTGCAGATGCAGGCGCCGGCCACGTAGGACAGGGCCTCGTTGGCGTGCACGTAGGAGGCGCGCGCGCCGATGACGAGGGCGAGCTCCACCTCCCAGTCGGTCTTGGCCGAGCCCTTGGGCAGGATCACCCGGTCGTTGGCGCCCGCGAGGCACGAGGGCGCCTTGTTGAAGATGATCGGCTCGGGCGGGATGTCGGCGCCGATCTCGGCGGCGTGATCGGTGAAGTTCAGCCCGATGGCGACGAAGTTGCGGGTGCCGCCGACGCAGGGTCCGAGCCGGGTGTCGGCCGCAAGGGCGGGCAGGCTCGCGGTGTCGATCCGGCGCAGGCGCTCCAGCGTCTCACGCGAGAGGGCCGGGCCGGCGATGTCGCGCACATGGGCCGAGAGGTCGCGCAGGACCCCCTGCGAATCGATGAGACCCGGCTTCTCGTCTCCGCTCGCGCCGTGCCGTACCAGTTTCATCGCTCGTGCCTCCGCATGACGTTGCGATGCCTGACATCGATCGCGCGGGGACACCCGGCAAGGGGCGATCCGCGACGGATGCCGCGCGAAGCGACCCGCCGAAGCCGCGTCCGGGCCGGATCCGGCCGGTTTTGTCGCCGAAAGGTCACACCGCTTCCCGGAGATGCGAGTCCCGCGTTTTTTCCGGTTCGGCGCTTACTCACGACAACGAGAGTTTAGATGTGAACCATTCTGCCGGCTTCCTGGCGCCGGCGATTCCGAGGCTGCAATATCGCGCTCGCAGAAGTTCAGCTTAGAACTTATACTATATTTTTACTTGATTATGTTCGGATTGCGAAGTTGCGCCAGTCGCGTCATTGTCTCACCCAAGGTGCGAGACCGATCCGATCGGGACGGGACTAGCGAGCGCCAACAACAAGGGTGGGTCTTACGTCATGATGGGCACGATTCGGGGCCGTTCCATCCGGAGCTTCGCGCGATCGGGAGTTTCCGCGGCCATCCTCTGCGCCAGCGTGGCTGGCGCCTCGGCCGGCGCCTTCGGCATCCGCGAGCAGAGCGCCCAGACCCAGGGGCTCGCCTGGGCGGGCGCTGCCTCCGGCTCCGGCGGCGTCTCCTCGATGTTCTGGAACCCCGCCACCGTGACCATGCGTCCGGGCTGGGTCACCGAACAGAACCTGAGCTTCATCAACCTGTCGGCGAAGATCACGCCCGATGTCGGCACGAACCCGGCCTTCGCCCGTCTCGGCGACAGCGGCGAACTCGGCCAGGGCGCCATCGTCCCGGCGGGCGCCACCTCCTACCAGCTCAACGACCGCCTCTGGGTCGGCATCACCACGGGCGCGCCCTTCGGCCTCGTGACGAAGCCGCGCCAGACCTGGTCGGGCGAGCTCTACGGCCGCTCCAGCCGCATCTTCTCGCTGGCCTTCAACCCGGTCATCGGTTTCAAGGTCAACGAGTGGCTCTCGGTCGCCGCCGGCCCGAACATCGAGTACTTCAAGCTCGTCCTGCGCCAGGCCTTCATCCCGGGCGCCGTCTTCAATCCGGCCGCTCTGCCGAGCTCGGGCCTGAAGGGTGATTCCTGGGGGGTCGGCTTCACCGCCGGCGCACTGATCACGCCTTTCGACGGCACGGCCATCGGCGTCGGCTACCGCTCCTCGGTGCACCACGACATCGGCGGCCAGCTCATCCTGCCGGGCGCCTTCTCGGCGCTCGGAGGCGACATCAAGGCCAAGCTCAACACGCCCGAGAAGCTGAGCGTCGGCCTCACGCAGGCGATCACCCCGGTGGCGCGCATCAATCTCGGCTTCGAATGGGACAACTGGAGCCGCGTCGGACTGATCAACATCGTCTCGGCCGGGGCACGGGCCGCGGCGCCGCCGCTGACCCTCAACTACAAGGACGGCTACACCTACTCGATCGGCGGCGAGTACGACTGGTCGCCGGCCCTCACGGTCCGCGCCGGCGTCGCCTACGAATCCTCGCCGATCGACTTCTCGAACCGCTCCGTGCGCCTGCCCGACGGCGACCGGGTGAACGTCTCGGTCGGCGGCAGCTACCGCTGGAGCGAGAAGCTGACCCTCAACGTCGCCTACTCGCACTTCTTCGTCGACAAGGGTCGCATCCTCGCCGGTCCCGGACGTGACTACAACGTTCAGAACGTCGTCTTCGCCGGCGTGGCCGACAGCAGCGCCGACATCGTCTCGGTGGGCTTCCGCTACGTCTTCGGCGATCCGGCCGTCGCCGCGCCGGCCCCGCTGGTGCGCAAGTTCTGAACCAGCGAAAACCTCAGGGCGGCGGGGTCGGTGCGGATCCGCCGCCCTCGAAGCGCTTCACGTAGAAGATCCGGTCATGGCCGGGCGGATAGTCGGTGATCCGCCCGCACTCGACAAAGCCGAGGCGCTCGTAGAATCCGGGCGCTTGGAAAGTCCAGGTGTCGAGCCAGATCCCGGACAGGCCGCGCCGGCGCGCCTCGGCCTCCGCGTCCTGCATCAGGCGCCGGCCGAGGCCACGCCCCCGGGCGGGGCCCAGCGCCAGCAATTCCACGAACAGCATGCCATAGCCGGTGCGGCCCCAGAGGCCGCCGACGACGGCGCCGTCCGCGTCCCTGACGGTCAGCGCCAGCGATCCCCAGTCGCCGTTCGGCACCTGGGCTTCGTTGTACGCGACGAGGGGTACCAGGCTCGGCTCGAAGGGCCGGGTCCAGAGGCGCCTCCAGGCGGATCGTCCAGCCCGGCGCGTCCGATTCGGCGCTCACGCCTTCATGCGCACATAGGTGCCGGGAGCCGGCCCGAGGGAGGCCAGGCCGCCTTCGCCGGGAACCCGCGCCGGCACGCGGGTCGGGGCCTGATGCTCCAGCCACTGGAACCAGTAGGGCCACCAGGAACCCTTGGTCTCCGTGGCGGCCGCCACCCAGTCCTCGAACCGCCCCGCGGCCGGGCCGCCGGTCCAGAAGCCGTATTTCGGCTTGGCCGGCGGATTGACGACCCCCGCGATGTGGCCCGACCCGGCGAGCACGTAATCGACCGGCCCGCCGAACTTCGCGGAGCCCTCGAACACCGACAGGGCGGGGGCGATGTGATCTTCCTTGGTGGCCAGGTTGAAGATCGGGATCTTCACCTTCTTCAGGTCGAGGCGCACGTTGCCGAGGATCATCTTGCCCTGCGCGAGCGTGTTGTCGAGGTAGCAGTTGCGCAGGTAGAACGAGTGGTTGGCCGCCGGCATCCGGGTCGAATCGGCGTTCCAGTACAGGAGGTCGAAGGGCATCGGCGTCTGGCCCTTGACGTAGTTGTTGACCACGTAGGACCAGATCAGGTCGTTGGGGCGCAGCATGTTGAAGGCGGTGGCCATGCCGGTGCCCTCGAGATAGCCGCGCTTCTGCATCCGCGTTTCGATCAGGCGGATCTGATCCTCGTCGGCGAACACCTTCAGGTCGCCCGCATGGGTGAAATCGACCTGGGTGGTCAGGAAGGTGGCGCTCTTGATGCGCTTGTTGCCGGTGGCGGCCTGCATCGCCAGGGTGACGGCCAGCAGGGTGCCGCCGACGCAGTAGCCCGCCGCCGAGACCTCGCTCTCGCCGGTGGCGACCCCGATGGCATCGATCGCGGTCTCGATGCCCTCCCGCATGTAACTCTCGAAATCCTTGTCGGCGTGCCGCGCATCGGGATTGACCCAGGAGATGCAGAACACCGTCAGGCCCTGGCTGACCATCCAGGCGATCAGGCTCTTCGACGGGTTCAGGTCGAGGATGTAGAACTTGTTGATCCAGGGCGGCACGATCAGGAACGGCCGCTTCAGCACGGTGTCGGTCGTCGGCGCGTACTGGATCAGCTCCATCAGGTCGTTGCGGAAGACCACCTCGCCGGGCGTCACCGCGACGTTGACGCCCACCTCGAAGCCGGCGGCCGGATCGGTCTGGCGCACCCGGAGCTGGCCCTTGCCGGCCTCGATGTCCTCGGCGAGCATCTTCATGCCGCGCACGAGGTTGGCGCCGTTCTCCTTCAGGGTGTGCCGGATCAGCTCCGGATTGGTCATCACGAAGTTCGAGGGCGACAAGGCCCCGGTGATCTGGCGCAGGTAGAAATGCGCCTTGTGCCGGGTGTGCTCGTCGATGCCCTCGGCCTCTTCGACGAGTTCCTCGGCCCAGCGCGAGGTGATGAGGTAGCTCTGCTTGATGAAGTCGAAGATCGGGTTGGTGGACCATTCGGCGTGAGCGAAGCGGTTGTCCTTCGGCTCGGGCTGCGCCACGGGCGCAGCGTTCTCGCCCTGAAGGCGCTGCCAGGTCGAGCCCCAGAGGGTGATGAAGGCCTCGCTCAGCTTCGTCTGCGCCTCGACGGTCCGCTTCGGGTCGGCGAGCCAGGTCTCGGCGACGCTGCCGAGGGTGCGCACCACGTCCTTGACCTCCTCGGGGGGTTCGACGGCCTCGACCGGCAGGGCGTCCGGCGCGCCGACGGGCTTCATGTAGCGCGATGCGGCCCGGCCGAATTCCTCGACCAGCAGGCTCGCGTTGCGGGACAGAGCCTCGATGTCGGGCAGCGGTGTCGTCCGTTCGGTCGTCACGCGTGCGTCTCTCCCCGAGTGTGGCCCGGCCTTTCACCGCGCGACGCCTGCCGCGGGGCCGAGGGGGCCTCGTTTCCGACAAATTAACGCGCCATCGCGGAGTTCCGCCAGTGCGCATGACTCCGAAACGGCCGACTTCTCCCATGTCCCGGCTTCACAACCCTCAGTTTGTCGCGAGCTTGGTGTTCGCGATCCTGCTCGCCGGCTGTTCCGGCGACCTGAATCCGATGCGGATCGCCTACGGCACCGGCGAGGCGGGTCCGCCGGCCAAGGCGCCCGATTTCGTCGCGCAGTCGCGCCGCGGCGACGACGCGTTCATGCCCGTCGGCGTCTCCGCCCCGGCCCGGCCCATCCGCGCCAAGACGCCCGAGGGCACGCGGGCGCTGGAGGACGAGCTCGTCGCGGCCCGGGGCCGGAACGAGGCGCGCGGCCGATCCGCCGCGAGCGCCGCCCAGGGCGCCAAGCCGTAAGGTCCGCCGGATCGGGCCGTCGGGGCCGCCAGATAACGTTCGGCGTCGGGCCACAGAACTGCTAGAGCTCGCCCGAGCGTGCGAATTCCGCGACGGCCCTGCGCAAGGCGGAGCCGTCAAAGGACGTCCGGAAGCCGCCCGAGGGACCTTCGGACTAGACCACGCTCCCGTCTCGGGATGATGACAGCTTCGCGCGGCGGTGACGCCCGTCTCTCCGCGCCTCAATTCCATTTCGGACATCGTGAAGGCCATGACCGACTTCCACCGCATCAAGCGCCTGCCCCCCTACGTCTTCGAGCAGGTGAACCGGATCAAGGCCCAGGCCCGCGCCAACGGCGCCGACATCATCGATCTCGGCATGGGCAACCCGGACCTCGACGCCCCGAAGCACGTCATCGCCAAGCTGGTGGAGACCGCCGGCCGTCCGCGCACGGACCGGTACTCCGCCTCCAAGGGCATCGCCGGCCTGCGCCGCGCCCAGGCGAGCTACTACAAGCGCCGCTTCGGCGTGAGCCTGAACCCCGACACCCAGGTGGTGGCGACGCTCGGCTCGAAGGAGGGCTTCGCCAACATGGCGCAGGCGATCACCGCGCCGGGCGACGTGGTGCTGGTGCCGAACCCGAGCTATCCCATCCACGCCTTCGGCTTCCTCATGGCCGGCGGGGTCATCCGCTCCGTTCCGGCCGAACCGACGCCCGCCTTCTTCCCCGCGGTCGAGAAGGCGATGCAGCACTCGATTCCGAAGCCGGTGGCCATCGTGGTCTGCTACCCCTCGAACCCCACCGCCTACGTGGCGAGCCTCGACTTCTACCGGGACCTCGTCGCCTTCGCGAAGCGCCACGAGATCATCATCCTGTCGGATCTCGCCTATGCCGAGGTCTACTTCGACGGCGATCCGCCGCCCTCCGTCCTGGAAATCCCCGGTGCCATCGACTGCACGGTGGAGTTCTCGTCCCTGTCCAAGACCTTCTCCATGGCCGGCTGGCGCATGGGCTTCGCGGTCGGCAACGAGCGCCTGCTCGCCGCGCTCACCCGGGTGAAGTCCTACCTCGATTACGGCGCCTTCACGCCGATCCAGGTCGCCGCCACCGCCGCCCTCAACGGGCCGGAGGATTGCATCGTCGAGATGCGCTCCATCTACAGGAAGCGCCGCGACGCGCTGATCGAGTCCTTCGGCAAGACGGGCTGGAAGATCCCGACCCCGTCCGCCTCGATGTTCGCCTGGGTGCCGATCCCGGAGAAGTATCAGGCGCTGGGCAGCCTCGAGTTCTCGAAGCTCCTCCTCGAGAAGTCGGACGTGGCCGTGGCCCCCGGCATCGGCTTCGGCGAGCACGGCGACAACTACGTCCGCATCGCCCTCGTCGAGAACGAGCAGCGCATCCGGCAGGCGGCGCGCAACGTCCGGCGCTTCTTCGAGACCTCGGACAAGACGCTGCACAACGTGGTGCCGCTCCCCGAGGCGCCGCTGTCGAAGGCCGGCTGAGCAGGCGCCCGGCCGGTTGTTGCGGCCGGGAGACAGGCGCCCGCAAAGCTTGGCGAAACGGCGCGATGCGCTTGTCACGGCGGTGCGAGGTCCGCAGGGTCGGACGATGCTGTGCCGCGCCCGATGGATGCGCGCGGCCCGTTCGCCGAGGCCCGAGGATCGTATGCGTCGCCTGACCCTTGCCGTCGCCCTGGTGCTGAGCGCCTCCGCGGGTGCCTGCGCCCCGAAGCCGATCGTCGCCCGCGACCCGGTGCCGGCGCCCGAGCCGAGTCTCGGCTACGAGTGCAACTCGCGCCCGACCGTCCTGAACGGCTTCTACTCGACCTGCGAGCCGGTGCTCCAGGAGCGCTCCGTGGTGCTCCGCTCCAAGGGCTGAGACGACGCTCGGCCCCATCGCTTTTCAGGGCCGGGCCGATCGCCCGGCCTCGCGCGGTCCGGGCACCCCTGCACGGGGCTCTTGCCCACAGGACTTTGACGAATGTCGTGGCGGCGCGACCGAACGGACACGGACAGCGCCTTCGGAATGGAGCATGATGGGCGCGGGCGCCTCTCCTCCCGGTCTCGGGCCGCCCGCAGGAGTGATCTCGTGGTGCTGATGATGCGAACCCTGATTGCCGCCGGCCTGCTCGGTCTCGGGTTCACCGTCCCTGCATCCGCGCAGACCCTCTTCCTCGGGACCCAGGGCCCGATCGTCCTGCCCACCAGCCCCGACACCGGTCGCCCGATCCCGGACGTGCCCTACGCCGTTCCGGTGCCGAGCGTGATGAACGGCGGCGGCTTCGGCCTGACCGGCACGGATTACTTCAGCGACGGCCTCAGCGAAGGCCCGCTGAACCAGCGCCATCGCCCGCGCGAGTACATCCTGGCGCCGGCCCGCATCGGCCCGCCCGACTACGTCCGTCCGGCCCTGCGCTAGCGCCGGTCGGCCAGGCGCGCGGCCAGGATGCCGGCCGCGTAGGCGCCGAGATTCCAGGGCGAGAACACCCGGCCGATCAGGAGCTTGCCGGCCAGCGTCAGCCGGAAGGCGTCGAGCTCCGGGGTGTGGACCAGCCGGAAGAGCTCGACCGCGACGGCGATGGCGGCCGCCATCGCGAGGATCCGCCCGCGCGATCGCGGCAGAACGAGGCCGACGAGCCCGTAGACCATCGCGCCCCAGAGCACCGAGCCGCTCCACTTCGTCACCGTGGCCGGGAGGCCGAGGGGCGCGAGGCGCAGGACGAGGCCGGCCGCGACGACGAGGATGGTCAGCGCGAGAAGCCGGAGCCGCCGGGTGGTCTCGGCCTGCATCGTTCGACGATCCTGGGGCGGCGACGGGTGCGCGCCGTTTACACCATCCGGCCGGCCCGGTATCACCCCGTCCCACACCCCCGAACCACGAGCCCGAAACACCAGATGCGCGCCGAGATCGAACAACTCTCGGATGCCGCCAAGCAGTCGATCGGACTGCTGAGGAGGCATCTTTGACTGGGATACCGTCGAGAAACGCCTCGCGGAGCTGAATGCGGCTTCCGAGAACCCCGAACTCTGGAACGACGCCGAGGCGGCCCAGAAGGTCATGCGCGAGCGCACCCAGCTCGATGACGCGCTGACCGCGATCAAGAAGCTGAGCCAGGACCTCGAGGATTCCCATACGCTGATCGAACTCGGCGAGATGGAGGGCGACGAGGCCACCATCCTGGAGGGCGAGGCCGGCGTGCGGGCCGTCGAGAAGGAGGCCGCGCGCCGCCAGATCGAGACGCTTCTCTCCGGCGAGGCGGACGGTTTCGACACCTATCTCGAAGTCCATTCGGGTGCGGGCGGCACCGAGAGCCAGGACTGGGCCAACATGCTTCAGCGCATGTATGCCCGCTGGGCCGAGCGCCGGAAGTACAAGGTCGAGATCGTCGAGTGGTCGGACGGCGACGAGGCCGGGATCAAGGGCGCCACGCTCCTGATCAAGGGTCACAACGCCTATGGCTGGCTCAAGACCGAATCGGGCGTGCACCGGCTGGTCCGCATCTCGCCCTACGATTCGAGTGCGCGCCGCCACACCAGCTTCGCCAGCGTCTGGGTCTATCCGGTGATCGACGACCGGATCGAGATCGAGATCAAGGAATCCGACTGCCGCATCGACACCTACCGGTCGTCGGGTGCGGGCGGCCAGCACGTGAACACCACCGATTCGGCGGTGCGCATCACCCACATCCCGACGGGCATCGTGGTGGCGTGCCAGCAGGAGCGCTCGCAGCACAAGAACCGGGCCACCGCCTGGAACATGCTGCGCGCCCGCATGTACGAGGCCGAGCTGAAGAAGCGGGAGGAGAAGGCCAGCGCCGAGGCCGCCGCCAAGACCGATATCGGCTGGGGCCATCAGATCCGAAGCTACGTGCTGCAGCCCTATCAGCTCGTGAAGGACCTGCGCACCGGCACCCAGTCCACCGATCCGGACGCGGTGCTCGACGGCTCCCTCGACCCCTTCATGGAAGCGTCCCTGGCCCAGCGCGTCTATGGCGGCGCCGACGTGGTCGAGGACATCGAGTAGGCGCCCGGGCACGGATCCCATCGGGACCGCGCACGGCGGGCACTGCCGGCGGCAGGCCTCGGGTGAGGCCATGAGGCCCGGTGCGGTCCCGCCGTATCCCGATCAGAGCGCGTCGGCGGCCCTGAGGAAGCGCACCGGATCGACGGGCTCGCCGTCGATCCGGGTCTCGTAATGCAGGTGGCTGCCGGTGGAGCGCCCGGTGGAGCCGACGCGGCCGACCACCGTGCCGGGCGCGACCCATTGGCCGGGCACCACGTCGAAGGCCGAAAGGTGGGCGTAGCGGGTCACCAGGCCGTGGCCGTGGTCGACCTCGACCATGTTGCCGTAGCCTCCGTTGTAATCCGCCACCGTGACCCGGCCGGCCGCCGTGGCGCGGGCCGGCTCGCCGGTCTCCGCGCGCATGTCCATGCCGGTATGCATGGCGTAACCTCGGGTGAAGGGATCGAGGCGCGCACCGAAATTGCTCGACAGGCTGAGCTCGCCGGCGAGGGGACGGCGCACCGGCAGGCCGGCGGTGATCCGGCGCAGGTGCGCCTCCTCGGCGATGGAGCGCTGCACGTCCGCCAGCGACGCGCCGAACGCGTCGCTCAGGGGCACCAGGGGGCCGCCGATGCCGGCGGGGCGCTCCGGCTCGAAGCGGGCCGGGTCGAGGCCGAGGCGGACCACCATCTGGCGCAGGCGCTGGGCGCCCTTGCCGGCGCGCAGGCCGAGATTGGCGAGCACGCGCGACTGGGCCTCGGCGAGGCCGTCGAGGCGCTGCTCCAGGGCCGCGAGCCGGCTCTCCGCCGCGCGGGCGGATTGCCGGCCGGGCATGGCTTCGACGTCGGTCCGCAGTCGCAGGCCGTCGGGGGTCGGGAAGGGCTTGCCGCCCGGAAGCGGTCTCGGCGCGGGCTCGGGGACCTCGGCCGCCGGAGGGGGAAGCGCCGCGGCGCCGGTATCGCCGGCGAGATTCGCCAGCACGGCCTGGCGTGCCTCCATGGCGGCCTGGCGTCGGGCCAGCTCCGCCACGCGCTGGGCGATCCCGTCGCGCGCCGACGCCTGCTCCATCGTCACCCGGTCGAGCTGGAGGCGGAGCGCACCGATCCGTTCCTCGTAGCCGTACTGGATCGCGCTCTGCTGCGAGACGAAGCGGGCGAGCACCTCGTCGTGGAAGACGAGGTAGTACGTCGCCCCGCCGGCCCAGGCGACCGCGAGGGCCAGCGCCCCGGCGAGGAGGCGTGACCGAAGCTTCGGGCCGGGCGCGGCGGAGACGACGCGGGTCGCCTTCGAGGAGGTGTTCCGAGAGGACGATGGCATGGGACGCGTGACCTGATCCACGGCGTCACCTTGCCCGGATCAGAGTTAACGAACCGCCAAGACGCCGGTCCGACGATTCACCATGCCGGTCGCCTCGCCATGCCGACTCGCCGTTTCAGGCCAACTCGCGGGCGGCGGCCAGAACCTCCTCGGCGTGACCCGGCACCTTCACCTTCGGCCAGATCCGCGCGATGCGGCCGGTCCTGTCGAGGAGCATCGTGGTCCGCTCGACGCCCATGTACTTGCGGCCGTACATGCTCTTCTCGACCCAGACGCCGTAGGCCTCGAGCATCGCCTTGCTCTCGTCGGAGGCGAGCGGAAAGGTGAGGGCGTACTTGGCGCGGAACTTGTCGTGGCTCTTGACCGAGTCCGGCGACACCCCGATCACGATGGTGTCAGCCGCGGCGAAGTCGGGGCCGAGGGCGTTGAAGCCCTGCGCCTCCAAGGTACAACCGCTCGTGTCGTCCTTGGGGTAGAAGTACAGGACCGCCTTGCGGTCCTTCAGTGCTCCGAGGCTGATCGTCTCGTCGCCGGCGCCCGCCAGGGTGAAATCGGGTGCCTGATCTCCGGTAGCGAGGGACATCATGCCTTCCTTTCGGCCGATTGATGGTGTGCCACTGGAGTTGCATCGCGACGGGGCGTCACGCCCCGGACTGTCGGGACCGACAAGGCGAAAGACCCGCGAAAGCTGAAACCCGTAGGACAGCCGCTCGATAGCCCGAGGGGACGTTCCGATCCAGCGGCACAAGGATTGATGGACCAGGAAACGGCCAAAGGTTTGCGACCCGCGCGGCCCGCCGCCCGGCGGCGGCCGCTGCTCTGGATCGTGGCCGCCCTGGCGATCGGCCTGGTGATCGCCGTCGGGGGGCTGATCGGGCGCCTCGCCATGGGTCCGCTGCGGATCGACGGCATGTCCGAGCGGGTGGCCTCCGCCATCGCCGGCAGCATCGGTCCCGGCTGGCGGGTCCACCTCACCGACAGCGCCCTGGAGATCGACCCGGAGAACTCTCTCGCCCTGCGGGTGGCCGGTCTCGACGTCCGCAATCCCGAGGGCGCCCTCGTGGTCCGGGCACCCCTGGCGGTGGTCAGCCTCGACACCTGGAGCCTGCTGCGCCTCGCGGTCCAGCCGCGCGCCATCGAGTTCCGCGACCTGCAGATGACCGCCCTGGTCCACCGCAACGGCAGCATCGCCTTCGCGGCCTCCGACAGCAGCCAGGCGGGGACGGTGGTGCCCCACACCCTGCCGAGCGTCGATGCCGCCGCCGGGCACGTCTCGCCGATCTCCGCCGGCGTCGCCTCGATCTTCGGCGTGGTGCTCGATTCCGCCGGCGTCATCGGCGCCCTCGACCGGGCGCGGATCACGAACGGGCGGCTGACGCTGATCGACGACGATGCCCGCCAGCGCGCCGTCTTCGAGCACGTCAACGGCCTGTTCCGGCGGGATGCCGTGCGCGACGCCCGGGTCTTCGAGCTGCGCATCGACGGACCGCACGGGGAGTGGCGCTTCGGCGGCGACCTGCACGAGGCCGGCGGCACCAAGCGCACCGGCATCATCACCCTCGACGACCTGCCGATCAACGACCTCCTCCTCCTGTCCGGCCAGTCGAAGCTGCCCGTGGAGACCGACCTCAAGGTCTCGGCCAAGGCCGACGTGGCCATCGATGCCGGGCGCATCGAGACGATGACGGCCGAGATCCGCACCGGCGGCGGCAGCGTTCTCATCGAGCAGAAGGATTTCAACCCGGTCACCATCGACAGCCTCGCCGCCGCGGTGAGCTGGGACGAGGCCGGCCGGGCGATGAAGCTCGATTCCCTCGACTATCGCGGTGCCGGCAATGCCGTGCGTCTCTCCGGCGCCTGGACCGCCGCCCCGCCGGGCGCCGATTCCGCCTGGACCCTCGAACTGTCGGGCAAGGATGCGGTCCTGCGCGGGGCCAATGCCGGCGACAAGCCGGTGACCCTGGACACGATCTCGACCCACCTCACCGGCAAGGCCGGGGGCGTCGTCATCGACGAGGTCGCGGTCCGGGCCGGCGCCGCCAGCGGCCGGATCACCGGAACCATCGGGACCGCCGCCGACGACGACGGGCTGACCCTGCACATCGTGGCCGCCGACACCGACGGGCGCACGGCCCTTCGCCTCTGGCCGGAACACGTGGCGCCGCCCGCGCGCAACTACCTGGTCGACAACCTGCGCGGCGGCCGGGTGAACGCCGTCGACATCACCATGGACATGAGCGGTCCCGAACTCGCCGCCGCCACCCGCGGCGAGCCGATGCCCGACAACGCGGTCCACATCGACTTTTCGGTCTCAGACGCGAGCCTGGTGGTCTCCGCCGACGCCCCGCCCCTGACGCGCGGGCGCGTCACCGGCACCATCACGGGCCTGACGACGACGATCCGCAACGTCACCGCCGATCTGCGCATGCAGGACAGTCGCACCCTGTCGATCTCCGACGGCTCCTTCGTCATCCCGAAGATCACCCCCGACACGGTGGTGGCGCAGATCGGCCTGCGCCTCGGTGGCGGCGCCGATGCGCTGGTCTCCCTGCTGCAGACCAAGATGTTCAAGAGCCTGACCGGGGTCGATCTCGACCCGGCCACCGTCAAGGGCAGCGCCGACCTGCGGATCGATTTCCCGCTCAACCTCAAGCACATGCCCGACCTGCCGGACCTTCCGGTGACGATGACGGGGACGCTGGCCGACATCGCCGTCGACAGGGCCTTCGGTAAGGAGCGCCTGGAAGCCGGCCGCTTCTCGGTCTCCTACGACCGGGGCGCCTTCGCGCTGAAGGGCGATGGACGGGTGCTGGGTTCGGCGCTGACGGTCGACCTGCGCCAGCCGAAGGCCGGCGCGCCCGGCGAGATCAACGTGGCCCTCGCCCTCGACGAAGCGTTGCGCGCCCGCAAGGGCCTGCCGGTGGCGCCGCTCCTGTCCGGCACGATCCCGGTGCGGATCAACGTTCCGATCGGGCGGCCGACATCCGGCAAGGCGCCGATCCGGGTCGAGGCCGACCTCGCCCGGGCCGGCAGCGACGGGTTGCTGCCGGGCTTCACGAAGGCGGTCGGCAAGCCCGGCCGGGCAAGCTTCACCATGCAGGAGACCGCCGGTGGCGGCATGGAGCTGCGCGACCTTTCCGTCGAAGCTTCGCCCCTGCTGGCGCGGGGCAGCGCCACGCTGAACGGCGAGGGCGGTTTCGAGCGGGCCGACCTGTCGAGCTTCAAGCTCTCGCCCGGGGACGACATGCGCCTGCAGGCCGAGCGCAACGGCAACGGCTACCGCATCGGCGTGAAGGGCGCCGTGGCCGATGCGCGCCCCTTCCTGCGCAACCTCGGCGGACCCGACGCCAAGGGCGGCCGCGATGGCGCCCCGAAGGACATCGACGCCGATCTCAGCCTCGGCATCCTCACGGGCTTCAACGGAGAATCCCTCACGAACGCGACCGTCAAGGTCGCCCTGCGCGGGCGCGACATCCGCAGCGGGCGCATCCAGGGCAAGTTCACCAGTGCGCCGTTCTCCGCGCAGATCACCCACAGCGATCGGGGCGGCTCGGGCATCAGCATCGAAACCCTCGATGCCGGCTCGACCCTGCGCTTCGCGGACATCTACAAGCGCATGTACGGCGGCAAGCTGATCATGACGAGCGCCCTGAACGACGGGCCGCAGCCGGGCTCGGTCCAGATCCGCAACTTCGTCCTGCGCAACGAGCCCGCTCTGTCGAGCATCATGGCGCAAGGGCCGGCCACCAGCGAGGTCACGGACGCGCGCGGCCGGAAATACGTGGTCCAGAATGCCGGCAACGACGTGGAGTTCGACCGCCTGCGGGCGATCTTCACGCGCACCGGCAGCCGCATCGACATCAGCGACGCCGCGATCTCGAACCCCGCCATGGGCTTCACGATGACGGGATTCCTCGACACCGCCAAGGAACGCACCGACATCAACGGGACCTTCGTGCCCCTCTACGGTCTGAACAACGTCGTCTCGCAATTGCCGATCCTCGGCCAGCTCCTCGGCGGCGGCCGCAACGAGGGCCTGTTCGCCCTGAACTTCCGCGTCTCGGGCCGCCTCGCCAAACCCGACGTCAGCGTGAACCCGCTCTCGGCCCTCGCGCCCGGTATCCTGCGCAAGCTGTTCAGCGCGGGCGGCGGCAATGACGGGCTCGCGGCCGGCACGCCGATGAACGAGATCGAGCGCTGAGGGAAAACGCCCGCCTCCGACCCGGTCGGCGTGTCCGCGACCCGGCCGCGCTGGACCGATCGGCGCACGAACGATGGACCGCCGCGTCGACCCTCGACCTCGCCACCTTGCTGACCGCCCCGATGGCGCTCGACGCCTAATCGGCCGTCACGCCGCACGTCGTCGTGCCCCTGGACCACGCCCGGACCCGGACCGCCCTCTGCCGATGCTGTTTCTCGCGATCGACACGGTCCTGATCCAGGCCGTGCCGATGCTCGACATCGATCCCTTCGAGCGGATCATCGACGCCGGCGGTCAAGCCCCCGGCGATGCGGCCCGGGTCCGCTTCGCCGCCCTGCTGCGCAAGGCCACCGATGGCCGGTCGAGGACGCGGCCGCGGGCAGCGTGCGAACCGGTGCTCGCGCGCTTGCGCGGCGAGGCGTTCGTCCGCCTGATCCCGGGCGGGTTCGAGAGAGAGAGAGAGAGGCCGCCCGCCCCGGCGAGGCGATCCGACGGACCGTCGAGGCCGATCGCTGCCTCGACCACGGTCGCAGGATGACGGTGAGCATCGGCTTTGCCGCCTCGCGCGCCCATGCGCGGACCGAGGACGAACTGATCCGTACGGCCGATGCCGCCCTCTACCGGGCCAAGCGCGGGACGCAACCGCGTCGAGGGCGGGGAAGCGGCCGCTTCCGGCGGCCTTCGCCGTCGGTGCGCCCAAGGGGGCCTCAGGGCGCTGCACCGATGCGGTCGAGTTCCAACAGGACCGAGGCCGGCAGCGTCAGACGGGCGGCGGCCAGGTTCTCGCGCAGGTGCTTGGGCGAGGACGTGCCGGGGATGAGCAGGATGTTGGGTGACCGGGCGAGGAGCCAGGCGAGCGCGACTTGCATCGGCGTCGCGCCCAGGCGCGCGGCCACCTCCGACAGCGTCGTCGATTGCAGCGGGCTGAAGCCGCCCAGAGGAAAGAACGGCACGTAGGCGATGCCGGAAGCGGCGAGATCGTCGATCAGGGCATCGTCGGTCCGGTGCGCGAGATTGTAGGCGTTCTGCACGCAGGCGATCGGCACGATCGCCCGTCCCTCGGCGACCTGCCGCAGTGTCACGTTGCTGAGCCCGATATGGCGGACGAGGCCTTGGCGCCGAAGGTCCGCCAGGACGCTCAGGGGCTCCGCGATGGACCCCTCGGCGGGACCGTGCACGTCGAGCATGCTGCGCAGGTTGACGATCTCGAGGGCGTCCACTCCGAGATTCCGCAGGTTGTCGTGGACCGCTTCCGTCAGCGCTCCGGCGGAGAAGGCCGGGTTCCAGGAGGCGTCCGCGCCGCGGCGCGCGCCGATCTTGGTGACGATGACGAGGTCGGCCGGATAGGGGTGCAGCGCCTCGCGGATGATCTGGTTCGTGACGTGCGGCCCGTAGAAGTCGCTGGTGTCGATGTGGTTGACGCCGCCGGCGACCGCCGCGCGCAGGACGGCGACCGCCCGGGCGCGATCCTTCGGCGGTCCGAAGACGTGCGGCCCGGCCAGCTGCATGGCGCCGTAGCCGAGCCTGTTCACCGTGCGGTCGCCGAGCTTGTAGGTGCCGGCCTGTTCGAGAGCGTTCATCGGGTGTCTCCGGATTGGGTCACCCGAAGCTAGGCCCCGCGACAGGCCGCGATAATCCGGTACAGTCCGCACGGGTCGTGCGAACGGACGAACAGTGATGACGGATCTGAGCGACCTCGTGGCCTTCGTCGCCGTGGCCGAGGCCGGCGGTTTTCGTGACGGCGCCCGTGCCAACGGTTCGAGCGCCTCCGGATTGAGCGAGGCGGTGCGCCGGCTGGAAACCCGCCTCGGCGTCCGGCTCCTCAACCGCACGACGCGCAGCGTCGTCCCGACGGAGGCCGGTTCGCGCCTGCTGGAGCGGCTGAAGCCGGCCCTCGGCGAGGTCGCGGCGGCCGTCGACGTCGTCAACGGGTTCCGCGATCGTCCGGCCGGCACCCTCAAGCTCAACGTGCCGGTCAGCGCCGCCCGGCTCGTCCTGCCCCGGATCGTGCCGCCCTTCCTGGCGGCCTATCCGGAGATCCGCCTGGAGGTGATCGCCGATGACAGCTTCGTCGACGTGCTGGCGGCGGGCTGCGATGCCGGCATCCGCTACGACGAGCGGCTGGAGCAGGACATGGTCGCGGTGCCGATCGGCCCGCGCGAGCAGCGCTTCGCCACGGTCGCCGCGCCCGCCTATCTCGACCGGCGGGGCCGCCCGGAGCATCCGCGCGATCTGCTCGACCACGCCTGCATCGGTGGGCGCTTCGCCAGCGGCGCGATGACGGCCTGGGAATTCGAGCGCGACGGCGAGACCATCCGGGTCGACCCGTCGGGACCCTTGATCGTGCGCGTGGGCGCGGCCACCGACCTCGCGGTCGAGGCCGCCGTCGCCGGCATCGGGATCCTCACCCTGTTCGAGGACTGGCTCCAGCCGCACCTCGACAGCGGCGCATTGGAGCCCGTGCTCGAACCCTGGTGGCCCCGCTTCTCCGGGCCGTTCCTGTACTATCCCGGGCGGCGCTACCTGCCGGCGCCGCTCCGGGCCTTCGTCGATTTCATCGGCCGGCAGCGACGCGCGGGCTGAAGCCGCCGAGATCCCACCGCCCGCTCAGCCGACCCGGACGAGCACGTGCTTCTTGCGGCCGAACGAGAGCTTGATCACGCCATCCGCGGTGAGGTCCCCGGTCCGCAGCACGGCGCGCTCGTCCGTCACCGGAACGTCGTTGACGCGCAGGCCGCCGCTCTTGATCTGGCGGCGTCCCTCGCTGGTGGAGGGCAGGAGCTTGGCATAGTCCGGACCGAAGGCCGAGAGCACGCCGAGGCCCGCCTCCAGCAGGTCGGGCGACACGGTGATGCTCGGCAGGTCCTGCGCCACCGTGCCCTCGACGAAGGTCTTCCGGGCGGTCTCGGCGGCAGCGTCAGCCACCTCGCGGCCATGCATCAGGGCGGTGGCCTCCGTCGCCAGCACCTTCTTGGCCTCGTTGATGCCGGCGCCCGGCAGGGCTTCGAGACGCGCGATCTCGTCCATCGGCAGCAGGGTGAACAGTTTGAGGAAGCGGCCGACATCGGCATCCTCGGTGTTGCGCCAGAACTGCCAGTAATCGTACGGGCTCAGCATCCCGGCATCGAGCCAGACCGCACCGGCGGCGGTCTTGCCCATCTTGGCGCCCGAGGACGTGGTGAGGAGCGGGCAGGTCAGGCCGTAGAGCTGCGGCGTGCCCATGCGGCGGCCGAGATCGATGCCGTTGACGATGTTGCCCCACTGGTCCGAGCCGCCCATCTGCAGCACGCAGCCGTAGCGGCGGTTCAGCTCGACGAAGTCGTAGGATTGCAGGATCATGTAGTTGAATTCCAGGAACGAGAGTTCCTGGTCGCGCTCCAGGCGCATGCGCACGCTGTCCATCGACATCATGCGGTTGACCGAGAAGTGGCGCCCGATGTCGCGCAGCATCTCGATGTAGTTCAGCTTCGTCAGCCACTCGGCGTTGTCGACCATGGTCGCGGCATTGCCGCCGCCCTCGAAGCCGAGAAAGCGCGCGAACGTCTTCTGGATGCCGGCCTTGTTCTCCTCGATCTGCTCGAGGGTGAGGATCTTTCGCGATTCGTCCCGGCCCGAGGGGTCGCCGACCCGGGTGGTGCCGCCGCCCATCAGGGTGATGGGCGTGCCGCCCGTGGCCTGCAGCCAGTGCAGCATCATGATCGAGAGGAGGTGGCCGACATGCAGGGAGGCCGCCGTGCAGTCGTATCCGACATAGGCCGTCAGCCGGCCCTCGCGCGCGGCCGCGTCGATGCCCGCGAGGTCCGAGCCCTGGTGGATGTAGCCGCGCTCGGTCAGCACCGTCAGGAAATCGGATTGCGGCACGAACGCGTCGACGGGCTTGGCGGGGGCGACCTGGGTGGCGTCGGGGGACATGCGAGGTTCCGGTCTGCTGGATCGTGGCGCGGGACAGGGCCGAAGGCCGCGTGATAGCACCGCACGGGATGTTGGGCCGGCTCTTAGCAGGGCTGCGGACGGAAGGCACGGGCATCGAGGCCCGGAGAGGGCACCATGACGATGATGCGCGCGATCGGACTGATGAGCGGCACCTCCCTCGACGGTGTCGACGTCGCCCTGATCGAGACCGACGGCGAGACGGTGCGCGTGGTCCAGAGCCACAACGGCTACCTCGAACCCCTCGGGCCGACGGGTTACCGGGGCTACACCGAGGAGGACCGGGCGCTGCTGCGCCAGGCGCTGGTGGATTCGGAGGGGGTCACCGCCCGCGAGGACCGGCCGGGCTGCCTCGCCGAGGCCGAGGCCTTCGTCACCGCCGCCCATGCCGAGGCGGTGGAGAGTTTCCTCGCCGCCAACGGCCTCTCGCCGGCCGATATCGATGTGATCGGCTTCCACGGCCAGACCGTGGTGCACCGCCCGGACCAGCGCATGAGCGTGCAGATCGGCGACGGCGCGGCGCTCAGCCGGCGCCTCGGGATCGCGGTGGTGTCGGACCTGCGCCATGCCGACGTGGTGGCGGGCGGGCAGGGGGCGCCCCTGGTGCCGGTGTTCCACCAGGCGCTCGCCCGCGCCTCCGGCTTCGAGGGCGCTCTCGGCATCCTCAACATCGGCGGCGTCGCCAACGCCACCCTCCTGTCCGCGAACGGCGACGTCATCGCCTTCGACACGGGGCCGGGCAACGCGTTGATCGACGACTGGATGCGCGAGCGCACCGGACGCCCCCTCGACGACGGCGGCCGCACCGCCGCCCGCGGGCGCCCCGACGAGCCGCTGCTGGCCTGGCTGCTGATCCACCCGTTCTTCGCCCGGCGCCCGCCGAAATCGCTGGACCGGAACTGGTTCTCCCACAAGCTGGCGGGCCAGCTCTCCACCGAGGACGGCGCCGCGACGCTGACCGCCTTCACCGCCCGGGCGGTGGCCCGCGCCCTCGACCACGCCCCGGAGATCCCGGCGCGCTGGATCGTGGCCGGCGGCGGCGCCCGCAACGGCGAGCTCGTCCGGCTGCTGAACTACCACCTGCGCGCCGAGATCACGACGGCGGATGCCATCGGCTGGTCCTCGGCCTACCTGGAGGCGCAGGCCTTCGCGCATCTCGCGGTGCGCTCGCTGAAAGGCCTGCCGATCACCTTCCCGTCGACCACGGGCGTGCGCGAGCCGACGACGGGCGGCGTTCTGGCGCGGCCCGATGCCTGAGACGCGGCGCGTGTCCTGGCGCACGGTCGCTCCCGGCCCGGCGCATGGCCGCGCGCTGGCCCTCGGACCAAACCCGCGCTAGAGCGGGGGCGCCATGTCGCACAATACGTTCGGACACCTGTTTCGCGTCACCACCTTCGGCGAGAGCCACGGGGTCGCCCTCGGCTGCGTCGTCGACGGCTGCCCGCCCGGCCTGCCCCTGTCGGCGGAGGACATCCAGGCGGAACTCGACCGGCGCAAGCCGGGCCAGTCGCGCTTCACCACCCAGCGGCGCGAGCCCGACCGGGTCCGCATCCTCTCGGGCGTGTTCGCCGACGACCGCACCGGCGGCGTCCAGCTGACCACCGGCACCCCGATCGCCCTGGAGATCGAGAACACCGACCAGCGCTCGAAGGATTATTCCGAGATCCGAGACAGCTACCGGCCGGGACACGCCGATTACGCCTACGACGCCAAGTACGGCATCCGGGACTACCGCGGCGGCGGCCGTTCCTCGGCCCGCGAGACCGCCGCGCGGGTGGCGGCCGGCGCCGTCGCCCGCAAGGTCCTGCCGGCCGGCGTCACCATTCGCGCCGCCCTGGTCCAGATGGGTCCGCACGCCATCGACCGTTCCCGCTGGGACTGGGAGGCGGTGAACGCCAACCCGTTCTTCTGCCCGGACCCCGAGACGGCGCGCTTTTACGAGGAATACCTCGACGGCATCCGCAAGGACGGCTCTTCGGTGGGCGCGGTGATCGAGGTCGTGGCCGAAGGGGTGCCCCCCGGCCTCGGCGCGCCGATCTACGGCAAGCTCGACGCCGATCTCGCCGCCGCGATGATGTCGATCAACGCCGTGAAGGGCGTCGAGATCGGCGACGGATTCGCCTCCGCCGCCCTCCGGGGCGAGGAGAACGCCGACGAGATGCGCTCGGGCAATGCCGGCGCACCGACCTTCCTCGCCAACCATGCCGGCGGCGTGCTCGGCGGCATCTCCACCGGCCAGCCGGTGGTCTGCCGCTTCGCCGTGAAGCCGACCTCGTCGATCCTCACCCCGCGCATGAGCGTGACGCGGGACAACCGCGACGTCGACCTCGTCACCAAGGGCCGCCACGACCCCTGCGTCGGCATCCGCGCCGTGCCGGTGGCCGAGGCCATGATGGCGTGCGTCCTCGCCGATCACTATCTGCGCCATCGGGGACAGGTCGGCGCGCGGGACTGATCCCGCCAGCGCCCGCCGTCATCCGATCCGCGAAACGCCAAGAGACAGCCCGTGCCCCACACCCATGTCACGCAGGCCATCGAGGCCTATGCCCGCGGCGAGATCGTCGTCGTCACCGATGACGACGACCGCGAGAACGAGGGCGATCTCGTCGTCGCGGCCTCCCTCTGCACGCCGGAGAAGATGGCCTTCATCGTCCGCAACACCTGCGGCATCGTCTGCGCGCCCCTGACCCGGGCCGAGGCCCGGCGCCTGCGCCTCGACCCGATGGTGGCCTCGAACGACGCGCCGCTGGGCACCGCCTTCACGGTGACGGTGGACGTCAAGCACGGGCTCACCACCGGAATCTCGGCCGAGCAGCGCTGCAACACGGTGCGGGCGCTGGCCAACGGCAACATGGGCGAGGACGACTTCGTCCGCCCCGGGCACGTCTTCCCGCTCATCGCCAAGGACGGCGGCGTGCTCATGCGCTCCGGCCACACCGAGGCGGCCGTCGACCTGTGCAAGCTCGCGGGCCTGCCGCCGGTGGGCGTGATCTGCGAACTCGCCAACGACGACGGCACCGTGATGAAGGGGCCGCAGATCACGGCCTTTTCGGATTTGCACAACCTCAGGCGCGTCTCGGTCGCCGATCTCATCGCCTATCGGCAGGCGCGCGAGACCCTGGTGGAGCGGGTCTCCAGCTTCCCGGTCAAGACCGAGTTCGGCGAGATGACGGGCTACGCCTACACGACGCCCTTCGAGACCGTGCAGCAATTCGCCTTCGTCCATGGCCGCATCGGCGACGGCACGAACGTGCTGGTGCGCCTGCACCGCTCCAACGTGGTGGCCGACGTCATCGAGGGCGGACGCCAGATCGAAGCGGTGATGCGGCGGTTCGCGCAGGAAGGCCGCGGCGTTCTGGTCTACCTGCGCGACGGCACGGCGGGGGTGCCCGTGAAGCCGGTCGCGGAGGAGGGCTCGGAAGCCCAGCGCGTCGCGCAATGGCGCGAGGTCGGCCTCGGGGCGCAGATTCTGCGCGACCTCGGCATCTCGTCGATCCGTAACCTCGCGACGTCCTCGCGGGCCTATGTCGGCCTGTCCGGCTTCGGAATCGAGTTTCTCGGCGACGAGCGGCTGGAAGGCTGAGCCGCCCTTCGACGCCCGGGGGAACGCGGCGCGCTGTGCCCGCGACGTCGGACGGCTGCGAGGCCCGGGGCCTCCCAGCCGCTTTGGCCACGGGACTGTTTACGCCCTGGCCAAGAGAGGGCTCACGCCTTGGCCAAGAGACGGCTCACGCCTTGGGACCGCTCGACCAGGACAGGCGGCGCGGCTGCGGTCTGGGGCGCTCGTGCAGGGTGTCGCGACGGGTCAGGATCTCGCGTACCGCCAGGATGGTGAAGCGGTACCAGATGTAGGCGTTCCGGCGGATTCTCCGGGCTCCCGTCGCATCCACGTCGTCGATCAACCGCATCCCGTTTCCCTCACCGCTCGACGAGCTTCCACGTCAGTCCTACGTAGAAATGCCCGGGATGGAACCCACTTTCGTTCACCATGAGGCCGAGAAGCGCGCGCGGAGCGTTCCGCGCCCGGCGCCGCGTGCCCCGGGACGTAGCAAGCAGCGGGCCGAACAAGGCCGCGGTTTCTGAAGGTCCGCCACCGCATCCGGTTCCCTGACCCGGCAACATTGTGACGGGCCCGACCGGGATGCCTTCGTGACACTTTCACCGTCGACGTGATCCAGGCCGACCTATCTTGGGAGACTTCATGGCGGACGAGGCGACGAACCGCGTTCTCATTGCCGGCGGCGGCATCGCCGGGCTGGCGATGGCGCGGGCGCTGCACCGGCGCGGCGTACCCGCGCTGATCCTGGAGCGGCGGGTGGACACGACCGAAGCCGGCCTCGCCATCAATCTGCCGGGCAATGCGGTGCAGGCCCTGCGACAGCTCGGTCTGGCCGACGCGCTCGGACAGATCGGATCTCCCATCCGGCGCCGGGAGTATCGCACGGAGCGTGGCCGTCGGCTGTTCGCCGTCGACGAGGAAGCGTTCTGGGGCGCTCCCGCGCAGCCGCGCTGCGTGCGCCGCGGCGATCTCCTGCGTCTCCTGGCGGATGGACTGCCCGCGGACGCCGTGCGCCGGGGGCGCGCGATCGCCGCCGTCCACCAGAGTGCCGGAGACGTGAGCGTGGAGCTCGCCGATGGCAGGGCCGAGCGGGGCGGCTGGCTCGTCGGCGCCGACGGCGTGCACTCGGCGGTCAGGCGGTCCGTGTTCGGCGCGACCGCGCCCAGCCCTGCGCTCCTGGGTCAGGCGAGCTGGCGCTTCATGGCACCGAATCCGGGGCTCGACGCCTGGACGCTCTGGGCCGGCGCCGGCGCCCTCTTCCTGCTCATCCCGGTGGACCGGGACGAGGTCTACGGCTGGGTTTCGGTGGGTGCGGCAGATGCCGCCGGCCGCGATCTCGCAGCGGTGCGCCGGGTGTTCGATCGGTTTCCGCAGCCTGTCCAGGCCACCCTGGACCGGGTCCTGTCGCGTCCCGACGCGATCCATCACTCTCCGCTCGAGGAAGTTCGGGGCGCGCACTGGACCCGGGGCCGCGTCCTCCTGATCGGCGACGCCGCCCATGCCACCGCGCCGGTCTGGGCCCAGGGCGCGGCGCTGGCCCTCGAGGACGCGCTGGTGCTGGCCGGCTTGTTGTCGGGGGGAGGGGACCGGAACGGCATCGGCCCCGCCTACGAGGCCCTGCGCCGGCCCCGGGTCGCCCATGTCCAGGCCATGACCGATCGCCTGTCGCGCACGGCGACGATGCCGGACTGGGCGCGCAACCTGCTGCTGCCGGTGATCGGTCCGCGCAACTACCGCGCCACCTACGAACCGCTTCGTCTGGCGGTCCAGGCCTGAGCGAACGCCGGATGGCGTGTTCGCCGGCCCTCCGCGGGGCGGTCTCGCCGGAAATATCGGGGGACGTTCGGGAGGCCTGGTAGCGGCCTCGTCAGTTCAGAGGGGAACACCAACTCCGTTGAGTTGGTGCGGCCAAGAGGACTCGAACCTCCACCCCTTGCAGGACTAGCACCTCAAGCTAGCGCGTCTACCAATTCCGCCATGGCCGCATCGTCAACACACCGTTCGCGTCGGTCACCGAGCCCGGAGATGCTGTCTCCCTCGGCTGCGGCGGCCGATCTCTCGGGGCGCGGCGCAGCCAATAACAGACGGATTTCCGTCCGACAAGCGTCGCGAGGGCGGGATCAGAGGAAATCGACGCCGCCTTCGAGGACCGGCACCGCGCCCTCGCCGATGGTCACGCCCGCGAGGCGCACCACTTCGGCCTTCCGGATCAACTCGGTGATCTCCACGGAGATGCGGTTGCCGGTCACCACGATCTGGCCGCGGGCGATCGGGTGGTCGTTGGCGAGAATCTCGACCATATCGGATTCGGTGGATTCGAGTTCGATCACGGCGCCGCGGCCCATGCGCAGCAGCATGTGCAGGGGCATGTGACTGCGTCCGAGCACCACCTTGAGATCGACCTTCAGGTCTTCGAAAACCGCCACGCGACCCGTCCCTCGTTCCGGGGCGACGCGCGACGCGGCGCCCGCCCTTCCGTCCACCTTCCACGCGCGATGGTGAAGTCTTGGTAAACGAAACCATAACCGCCGCCCGGCTGGCGCTCCCGTCGGGGGACTTTCGAGCCGAGGCCGGCTCGGCGCCGGTCGCGTGGCGGATCAGCGACGCGCCCGTTCCCTACGCGGAGGCCGTGGCCGCCATGGAGGCGCGGGCCGAGGCCATCGCGGCGGGCGAGGCGCCGGAACTCGTCTGGCTCCTGGAGCATCCGCCGCTCTACACGGCCGGGACCTCGGCGCAGGCGGCCGACCTCGTCGAGCCGGAGCGCTTTCCCGTACATCGGACCGGGCGCGGCGGGCAATACACCTATCACGGCCCGGGACAGCGCGTGGCCTACGTGATGCTCGACCTCGACCGGCGGCGCCGGGACCTGCGCGCCTACGTGGCCGCCCTGGAAGCCTGGATCATCGCGACCCTGGAGGCCTTCAACGTCCGCGGCGAGCGGCGGGAGGACCGGGTCGGAGTCTGGGTCCGGCGGCCGGAGCGGGGCGTCGGCGTCGAGGACAAGATCGCCGCCATCGGCATCCGCGTCCGGCGCTGGGTCAGCTTCCACGGCATCAGCCTCAACGTGGAACCCGACCTGGCGCACTTCTCCGGCATCGTGCCCTGCGGCATCGCCGGCCACGGCGTCACGAGCCTCGTCGACCTCGGCCACCTCGTCTCGATGGCCGAGGTCGACATGCAGCTGCGCTCCGCCTTCGAGGAGATCTTCGGCGCGACGGTGTCGGTCGACTGATCCGACCGCCGGCGCCCCGCCGACCTCTTCGCCGCTCGCGCTTTCCGGGCGGGTCAGGCGCTCGCGAGCAGCGCGAGCAGGCGCTCGGCCGCAGGGCCGGAGGACGCCGGGTTCTGCCCAGTGATCAGCAGACCGTCCGCGACCACGTACGGCTCCCAGTCGCCCGCCTTGGAGAAGGTACCGCCGTTCCGCTTGAGCTCGTCCTCGACGAGGAAGGGAACGATTTCGGTCAGGCCGACGGCCTCTTCCTCCGTGTTGGTGAAGCCGGTGACGGACTTGCCCGAAACGAGCGCCGCCCCGTCGGGAGTCTTCGCGTGGCGCAGCACACCGGGGGCGTGGCAGACGAGGGTCACGGGCTTGCCGGCCCGGAGCGTGCTCTCGATCAGGCGCACCGACGTCGGATCCTCGGCCAGGTCCCAGAGCGGACCATGGCCGCCGGGATAGAACACGGCATCGAAGCCGTCATGGCTCACGCCGTCGAGCCGGGTCGTGTCCGACAGGACCGCGTTGGCCTCGGCGTCGGCCTCGAAGCGCCGGGTCAGGTCCGTCTGGAAGCCCGATTCGTTGCTCTTGGGGTCGAGGGGCGGGCGGCCGCCCCTGGGCGAGGCCAGCACCACCTCGGCGCCCGCATCCTTGAACACGTAGTAGGGGGCGGCGAGTTCCTCCAGCCAGAAGCCGGTCTTCCGGCCGGTGTCACCGAGAGTGTCGTGCGAGGTCAGGACCATCAGGATCTTCATGGGTGTTCTCCGTCCGTGAAAAAATCGGGTGCCGGGAAGGGTCGGTTCGGCCGCGCGTCAGTGCCGGACGGACCAGACCGCGGCGTCGGTGCGCTCCGCCATCGTCCCACGAAGGGGCCGGACTTCCGGTCGTTGCGATGAGGCGGCGGACCGGCGGTCCGCGTCCGGCGCCACCATGCGGACGGCGCCGATCACCTCCAGGGTGATGCGCTCGCCGGCCACGGCGGCCAAGCCCCCGGCCACAGCGGTCAAGCCCCCGAACAGGGCGGCTCCGAGTTCGGCGAGCAGAAAGTAGGGCGCGACGGCGTGGGTGGGTTGAATACGCATTCGATTGTCCTGGGTCGCAGCAATTGAGTAGACCGGTCGTCTTAAAGACCGGCGGGCCGAAGTGCCGATGTTCATCCCGGCCCAGGCGATCAGGCCGGATGCGGATTGAGGATCCGTCGGGTCGTGACCATCGCGGCCTCGAACGGCGCGTCGGAACGCTCGATCTTCGCCATGAGGCTCGCACCGAGCCAGAGATGATAGAGCGTCTCGGCAACATCCCGGGCGCGGCCCTCGACCTGCAGAGACCCGTCCGTCACCCCGGCCTCGATGGCTCGGGTCACCCGCTCGAGAATTCCCGCCGTCCCGGCCTTGAGCGCCAGGCGCATCGGCTCGGACAGGTCCGACACCTCGGCGGCCAGCTTCACGGCCAGGCACTTGCGTTGATGATCGATGCTGCCCTGGGTCGCCTGCCACTTGCGCCAGTAGGTCATCAGGCGCTCGGCATGGGTGCGGCCCGGCTCCGCCAGGGTGGCGTCGATATCGGCGAGGTACGCCTCGAAGTAGTCCGCCAGCAACGCTTCGCCGAAGGCCTCCTTCGAGCCGAAATAATGGTAGAACGATCCCTTCGGGACTCGCGCGGCGGCCAGGATCTCGTTGAGGCCGACGCCGGAAAATCCCTTCGCGCCCACGATGCGGTGGGCCGTCTCGAGAATGCCTTGCCGAACATCGGTGTTGCCGTTCGCCTGTGCCATGACGCCGATATAATCTGAATTAGACCGGTCGTCTAGTGGCGGAGGGAAACCTTCTCACCGGCTGCTTCTCGGGGTGATCCGGCGCGGTGGACGTAAAGGAGCCCCGTGGGATCGGCCACGACCGGACCGACGCTTCGTCCGCTAGATCACCGGGACGCCCCGACCCTTGGCATGCTCGCCCGGCTCGACGTGGATGACCACCACCGAGCCTTCGATGGCGGTCTCGATCGCCTGTTCGAGCCGGTCGCAGATCGCGTGCGAATCCTGCACCGTCATCGTGCCCGGCACCACGAGGTGGAAGTCGATGAAGGTGGCCTGGCCCGCGTGGCGGGTGCGGACGTCGTGGGCTTCGAGGGCGCCGGTGCTGTGGGTCGAGATGAGTTCGCGGATCTGCGCCACCATCTCGCTCGGCGCCGCCTTGTCCATCAGCCCGCTCACCGAATCGCGGATCATGCCCCAGCCGGACCACAGGATGTTGAGGGCGACCAGCCCGGCGATGAGCGGATCGAGGATCGCGTAGCCGGTGACCGCCACCAGGGCGACGCCGACGAGGACGCCGCCGGAGGTGACGACGTCGGCCATGACGTGGCGCGCATCCGCCACGAGGGCGGGGGAACGCCACGCCCGGCCCCGCCGCAGGAGGATCATCGCCCAGGCGCCGTTGATCGCCGTGGCGACGAGGTTGACGAGGAGGCCGGTCAGCGGGGCGTCGAGGGCCTTGGGATCGAGGAGGCCGTGGAAGGATTCCCGCAAGATCAGGATCGCCGCCACGATGATCAGCGCGCCCTCGATCACGGCGGAGAAGTACTCGGCCTTGTGATGGCCGTAGGGGTGGTCGGCATCGGCCGGGCGGGCGGCGACCCGCAGGGCGACGAGGGCGAACACCGCCGCCACCACGTTGATGATGCTCTCCAGGGCGTCCGAGTACAGCGCGAGGCTGCCGGTGACCCAGTAGGCGGCGAATTTGAGCCCCATCACCAGGGCGCCGAGGCCGGCGCTCAGGAGGGCGGCTTTCTGGGTGCGGTCCATCACGACGTCCGGTCTCGACCCGGACGGAGCGGTGCCGCCCGGTGGCCGGGCCATAGCGCCCGCGCCCACGCCAAGGCCACGGCAAAGGTTGAACCCGTCGCTGAACGATTGAGCCGGGGCTATGCCGGCCCGGCCGTCTCCGGTCCATCCGGCGCAGGGGACGCATCCGCCGCCGGGGATCGGCGCCCCGCCTCGCGGGCGGCGAAGCGCGCGCCCTCCGCCCGGGCGCGCTCGGCCTTGCGCCGGAGGCTCCGGGCGCTCCAGTTCCAGCGCGCGGCGCCGGCCAGGGCTTCCAGGCGCTTCGCCTCGCGCTCCCAGTACGACACCAGCTGTCCATCCAGGGTGACGCGGCCCGGCCGCACCGGCCGGGTGATCCCGTCGCTCATGCCTCGCTCTCCTGCCTCGAACGCTCGCTGCTCCGGTCCGACTATCGCAACCTGAGGTCGCCGAATCTAGTCGGCGCGCGCGATGGCCGGGCCGGATGTTCGAACCGCCCGGTGGCCTGCAGGTTCCGGACCATTGATCCGCGCCGGCAAACCATGCAGTTGGCGCGGCATGCGCGTCGATCTCTTCGATTTCGAACTGCCCGAAACCAGTATCGCCCTGCGGCCCCCGGTGCCCCGCGACGCCGGGCGTCTTCTCGTGGTCCGGCCCGGCGAGGGCCTGGAGGACCGGCGGGTGCGCGACCTCGCGCAGCTCCTGCGCCGGGGCGACGCCCTGGTCTTCAACGACACCCGGGTGATCCCGGCCCGCCTCGCCGGCCTGCGCCACCGCACGGGCTCGCCGGGCCTGCGCATGGAAGCGATGCTGCACCTGCGGGAGGCGGCGGATACCTGGCGCGCCTTCGCCCGGCCGGGCAAGCGCCTGGCGCCCGGCGACCGGGTCAGCTTCGGCCGTCACGGCGCCAGCGAACCCTGCGCGCTCGGCGGCCTCGACGCCACCATCGCCGCGAAGGGGGAGGGGGGCGAGATCACCCTGCGCTTCGATCTCGCGGGGCCCGCCCTGGACGAGGCCGTCGCCGCCATCGGCGACCTGCCGCTGCCGCCCTACATCGCGGCCAAGCGCGCCACCGACGCGCAGGACGCCACCGACTATCAGACCGTCTATGCCCGCGAGCCCGGCGCAGTCGCGGCGCCCACCGCCGGCCTGCACTTCTCCGAGGCGATGCTGGCCGAGCTCGATGCCGCCGGGATCGCACGCCACACCGTGACCCTGCACGTGGGCGCCGGCACCTTCCTGCCGGTGAAGGCCGACGACACCGCCGACCACCGCATGCATGCCGAGATCGGCCGTCTCGACGCCGGGACCGCCGAGGCCCTCAACGCCGTGCGGGCGCGGGGCGGGCGCATCGTCGCCGTCGGCACCACGGCCCTACGCCTCCTGGAGAGCGCGGCCGATGCCGCGGGGCGGCTTCATCCCTTCGCCGGGCGGACCGAGATCTTCATCACCCCGGGCACCCGCATCCGCGCGGTCGACGCCCTGATGACCAATTTCCACCTGCCGCGCTCGACCCTGTTCATGCTGGTCTCGGCCTTCTCGGGCCTGGAGACCATGCGAGCGGCCTATGCGCACGCCATCGCGGCGGGCTACCGCTTCTACTCCTACGGCGATTCCAGCCTGCTGTTCCCGGAGCGCGGCTGAGGCCCGCCCCCTGAGGGTTTGCCTCGAAACGGCCGCAGGTCCTAAGACGACGCCCATGTCCGAGCACACCGTGATGTCCGAGCGCACCGTCATGTCCGAGCCCGCTCCGCCGCCCGCCGAATTCGGCTTCCGCGTCGACGCCACCGACGGGGCGGCGCGCACCGGCGCGATCACGATGCCCCGCGGGACCATCCGGACGCCGGCCTTCATGCCGGTCGGCACCGCGGCCACCGTCAAGGCGATGTATCCGGGGCAGGTGCGCGAGCTCGGGGCCGACGTGGTCCTGGGCAACACCTACCACCTCATGCTGCGGCCCGGCCCCGAGCGCATGGCGCGGCTCGGCGGCCTGCATCGATTCATGAACTGGCCGCACCCGATCCTCACCGATTCCGGCGGGTTCCAGGTCATGTCGCTCTCCGCGCTGCGCAAGCTCGACGAGCAGGGCGTCACCTTCCGCTCCCACGTGGACGGCTCGACCCATCACATGAGCCCGGAACGCTCCATCGAGATCCAGGGCCTGCTCGGCTCGGACATCCAGATGCAGCTCGACGAATGCGTCCGCCTGCCGGCCGACCACGCCGCCATCGAGAAGGCGATGCACCTGTCCCTGCGCTGGGCCGAGCGCTGCCGGGTGGCCTTCGGCACCCAGGCCGGCAAGGCGATGTTCGGCATCGTCCAGGGCGGCGACGTGCCCGCCCTGCGGGTGGAGAGCGCCCGCGCCCTCGTCGATCTCGACCTCAAGGGCTACGCCATCGGCGGCCTCGCGGTCGGCGAACCGCAGGACGTGATGCTGGCGATGATCGAGACCGTGGAGCCGCACCTGCCCGCGACGAAGCCGCGCTACCTCATGGGCGTCGGCACCCCGGACGACCTGATGCGCTCGGTGGCCCGGGGCATCGACATGTTCGACTGCGTGATGCCGACCCGCGCCGGCCGCCACGGCCTCGCCTACACCCGGCACGGCCGGATCAACCTGCGCAATGCCCGCCACGCCGAGGACACCCGTCCCCTCGACGAGGCCTCCGCCTGCCCGGCGGCCCGCGACTATTCCCGGGCCTACCTGCACCATCTCGTGCGCAGCGACGAGATCCTGGGCATGATGCTGCTGACCTGGAACAACCTGTCCTACTACCAGGACCTCATGGCGGGCCTGCGCGCCGCGATCGCGCAGGGCCGCCTCGCCGACTTCTGCGACGAGACCCGCGCGGCCTGGGCGCGGGCCGAGGCCGAGCGCGCCGCGCCCTGAGGCTCCGTCCCCCGGGGACGACCGGGAAGCCGGTTGACCCCATACCGCCGACCCCCTATTGCGAGCCACGCCGTACGATGCAGGCCGGCCACCAGAGGCACGAGGCCCCATCGCACGCGAGCGCGTAGCTCAGTTGGTAGAGCAACGGACTTTTAATCTGTAGGTCCTGGGTTCGAGCCCCAGCGCGCTCACCATTTGCCTTCGGCAGTCCCGACGATCCGGCACCACGCGGATCCGCGACACGACGCAGGTCCCGCCGGCCCCAGGGCCGTGCCCGCCCGCACCTTTTAGCCAGGGCGAGGTCGCGAGGCTCCGCTCAGTCACCGAACTCCAGGGCGGTTCGCTCGGCCGGCGCGACCGGCGCCGCCGCCGTGCCGCTCGGGATCGGTCCGGTGCCAGTGTGGCCTGCGGAAGGAGGCTGGTGGTTCACCGCGATCTCGGCGAGGAGCAGGAGGACGACGGCGGCGAAGATCCAGGCGAGTCCGAACAGGACGAGGTCCGCCCAGCGTTGGAGCGCCCGGATGGCGACGCAACCGACCACGAAGGCGCCGGCGAGAGCGACAGGTGTCAGGCTTGGCGTCATGGGCGCTCGGCAATTCGGGACGATTCCGAACGGTAACCGCCGGGGGGGGCGGCGCGTTTCCCCGCGCGGCGTCACAGGTCCGGGAGCGGGCCGGCACCTCTCGCCGCCGCCGCCCAGGATGTCGGGGTTTTCGATCGGATCCCATCGCTCAGGCCGTTCGTGCCTGAGGCCTGCATCGCCATGCAGCCGCAGGCGGTCCGGCCATTCGATGAGTTTGAGATACGAGTATCTCGGGATCGGCGGCCAAGCCGCCGCCGAAGCTTAGCCGACGATGGGAGCCGCGTTGTTCCGAAGATGGCAGCGCGCGGAGGCGGAACGACAACTTCGGGGGATGACGTCTGCATCGGCGATGATCTTCAGGTGATCGTGATGCGCTGGCGGACGACGCCGTCCTCGTCTCTCACATGCATGGTCCAGCTTGCACCCGCGCCGATCAGATTTCCTTCTTTACGCATCTCATTGACGACGACCTTCGCCTGCTCGACGGCTTGATCAAGACTATCGGCCTCAACCCCCTCGTTGTCATGCAGTAAAGTCTGTTCATCTGTCAGATCGAAGAAGAAACGCGGCGACAATGTAGTCTCCTATGACATCTTCCCTGATATCCGATCGAACACCGGAGACTAAGTAATTACAAGCCCACAAAGACGCAAAATCCCTCTTGATCACAGCGTCAAAATGGACTTATTTAAAACGTTCGGAAGCGGAAAGTCCTGTCTGGACTATCGTCCTAGCTCTACTCTTCGTGAAACAGTCCGTTGGCTGATCAGCAATGAGGGGTCATGGCCATGGTGTCTAAGCAGGACCGCAGCAGTTTATCGAACGCACGCGGCGGCGATGGACACACGGCCACGGTCCGCGCCCACATGCGAAGCATCCTGGCGAAGATTATTATCCGCGAGCCGATTCCGGTAGCTACCCAAAGGGACAGCGAGACACGTCCTTAGCAGTATATTCCCTTTCCTCTCCTTTCAGGGTGGAGAGATGGGGAAAGTTTGCGTCTGAGCGCGCCGAATGGCCGCTGACGTTCGGGCATGGGCGACGCTGGCCCGAACGACTTCGCGGAACTCATGTAGCCCGCCGCGTCCCGCGCATCGGCCTCATTCGCCTTCGCGACGATGAACCTGCGGGACGATATCGCGCTGTCCACCGCAGTCCGTCTCGCCTCCACCCTCTCCGGCCCTCGACGCGGAAGACGCTACGCCAGACCTGCGCGGCGAGTCTGACCGTGTCGTCCCTCCGCCGCGACCGGTCGAAGGCCCGCCGGTGAGGAAAGCGAAGACCCGTTCGGCCGTGGCCGAACGGGTCTCCCGACGCAGTCGATGCGGATCGCCTCAGCGGCTGCTGCCGCCCGCGCTGCTATTGGGCACGGCCTGTTCCGGCTTGCTGGCATTGCCGCCGGCGGCCGAGTCCGTGGTCGCCGTCTCGGCGCCCGTGGCGCCCCGCGACACGGACACGCTCGGATCGTTGCCCGTGGTGTTCGGCTGACCCTGGACCACGGCGCCGCCCTGCTGACCGGGCGCGGCCCCGGGCGCCGTCGCGGGCTGCGCCCAGGCGGAGAGGCTGATGAGCGAGGCGCCGAGGGCGAGGACGGTGGTTCTGATCATGGCGATTCCCAGTTGAACGACTGTCGGGGCAACAGCCCGATCCGGGTGGTCGTTCCCATGAAAAATCCCGCCGGGATCGCTCCCAGCGGGCAAAGGTGTTCCTCGGTGTTCCTGGGTGGAACGCCTTACCCTGACAGGTGGTATTCCAGAGCGAAAGGCTCCGTCCGAACCCGCAGCGACAACGGCGCCGGATCGAAACACGGATCAGGGACGGCGCGCGAGAGCCGTCCCGTCCGCGCCGGCCAGCGCAGGAGCGGTCCAGAGTATTATCCACACAGGGCGCGTTGAGCTGGCAAGAAATCGGCAAAGTCGAAACATTAACGATCCAACAGAAATCTGGATATTGGAACGATATTCGCATAGCCTGCCGGCAGTCAGACGTTCAGAGCATATCAATTGATAAAAACTGCGAAATTAATACTTGTATGGAGCCCCGGATGTCGAAGATCGATATCGTGAGTTCGGAGTACCAGGACTGGCAGGAGGCCATGGACGGACTGACCGAGCTCGAAAACAGCCTGGAACTGTCCGACAAGGAGAAGACCATCCATCTCCTCGCCCTGATCGCGCGCAGCCTCATCGACCTGAACTACAGCACCCTTTCGATGAAGGAGACGCTGGCGAAGATCGCGCTCCGGAACACGGTCCAGGACCGCGAGCATCGACCCGACGTCTAGCCGCGCAGACGCGTCCGGAGCGAGGCTGCGACTTCGGCCGGGGCCGGCGCGACATGCCGTCCCCCTGCCCGGAAGCGGGCGCAGTGCGGATCAACGATGTCGGGGATGTTGCGTGGCGCGCCCTACGGGAATCGAACCCGTGTTTTCGCCGTGAAAGGGCGACGTCCTGGACCGCTAGACGAAGGGCGCCGCTGCGGTGAGCGGTTCTATATGCGGCTTCGGGCGCGGGGGCAACGGGGAAACGCCGCGGGTTTGCCGCTTGACGAACGGGGCTTCGGCCGGTTTGTCGGGCGTGAGATGCGGCCCGCACCCTGGATCGGCGGCCCGAGAGCGGACCTGACTGCATGACGACGCGACGCGACGGCCCGCCAGGGCCGAGGACGAACAAGCCCGGTTTCTCCCGCGGCCCCTTCCGGCGCGGGCCGCCGCAGAACCAGCGCGGCGCATCGAGCGTCGCGGCGGCCTCCGGCGATCACGTCGTGCTCTACGGCTGGCATCCCGTGGCGCAGGCGCTCGCCAACGAGGGCCGCAGGCTGCACCGGCTGCTCGCCACCGAGAACGCCATGATCCGGCTCACCGAGGAGATCGGGACGCTGCGGATCGATCCCGAACTGGTGCGGCCGAGCGCCATCAACGCCCTGCTGGGGCCGGATGCCGTGCACCAGGGCCTCTATCTCGAGGCCGACCCGCTGCCGGGGCCGGACCTCGACGACCTGCCCGACGACGTGCTGCTCCTCGCCCTCGACCAGATCACCGACCCGCACAATGTCGGCGCGATCGTGCGCACCGCCGCCGCCTTCGGGGTGGCGGGCATCATCACCACGGCGCGGCACTCGCCCAGCGCCACCGGCGTGCTCGCCAAGTCCGCGTCCGGCGGACTGGAGCACGTGCCGCTCATCGTGGTGCGCAACCTGTCCGACGCCCTGGTCGATCTCGGCAAGCGCGGCTTCACCCGGATCGGGCTCGATTCCGACGCCGAGACCGCGCTGGACAGCATCGGCCCGAAGCGCCCGGCGGTGATCGTGCTCGGCGCCGAGGGCAAGGGCCTGCGCCAGCGCACCCGCGACAATTGCGACGTGCTGGCCCGCATCCCGTTCAGCGGCGAGATCCGGAGCATCAACGTCTCGAACGCCGCCGCGATCACCCTCTACGCCCTCAGCCCCCGCGGCTGAGGCGGCCGCCGCCCGGCCTCAGCGCCAGAACGGCTTGACGTCGACGAGTTCGGCATGGGCCTCGGCGGCGGCCTTCAGCAGCTTCCGGCCATCGGCCTCGGTGTCGCCGGCGGCGAGACCGGCCGCGAACGCCGTCTCGCCGGGGATCTCCTGCGGGTCGGGCACCGCCACGAGGCTGGCCAGGACCGTGTGGGCCGTCGCCTGGTCGTTGAGGGCGCCGAGGTGGTCCTGCAGGTCCGACAGGGCCGAGACGAAGGCCTTGTGGCGCTTGCGCAGCTTCTTCTCGGCGTAGAGGCTGGCGAAGAACTCGGCGCCGTAGCGCAGCTTCTTCGCCTCGATCCGGACGCGGTGGCGCGCCTCGATCTCCAGGCGGTCGAGATGGCGGCCGCGCTTGCGGATGCGGCGCAGCGCCTTGTCGAGCACCTGAGCGGCGAAATCGCTCGCCGGCCCGTCCCGGTCCGGCGTGGCCGGCCCGGTCCGCCAGGCGCCGGTCTCGAGCCAGGCGGCGATGTCGAGGATGAGGGCGCGCCATTCCTGCGATTCGAGGGTGGCGAGCACGCCGTCATGGGCGCGCTCGCGCTCCGCTTCGAGGCGCCGGCGCAGGTCGTCGAGGCCGGCCTCGTCGGGGCGCTTCGCCATCTCGGCCGGCAGCGTCTCGGCCAGGAACACGTCGAGGTTCCGGGCATGGCCGAAGGGCTCGGTGATGCGCTTGACCTCGTCGCGCAGGGTCGCGGCCGTCGCGTCCTGCGCCAGCACCGGCTTGAACAGGGTGAAGGCCGAACGCAGCCGGCGCAGGGCGACCCGGAGCTGGTGAAGCGCCTCCACGTCGCGATTGTGCAGGAAGACGTCCTCGTTCAGGCGCAGGTGCGCGAGGCACGCGAAGGCGATGGCGCGGAACGCCTCGCCGGCGCTCGCCTCGGGCGCGAGGCGCACGGGCCGCGCCTTGCTCGGGCGGCGCAGGGTCCCGTCGAGGAGGCTGAAGCCGCGCGCCGACTTGCTCAGGGCGCCCAGGCGCAGGGGCACGGTTTCGGCCAGCGCCTGGGCCAGGGTGAACAGGTCCTCGGGCCGGCCTTCCTTGAGCTCGAGTTCGAGCTCCCACAGGGGGACGTCGCCGTTGCGGGTCTCGATCCGGCCCTCGTCGAAGGCCACCTCGATCTGGGAGGCGCCGTAGCGCACCTGGCGGCTGCGCCGCTGCACCAGGGTGGCGAAGGCCGGGGCGAGGTTGGGCGCCTCGGCCGCCGCCAGCACGCCCGGCACCGGGGTCTCGGACAGCGTCGCGAGGTCGGGCGCGTCGCCGGCGATGGGGCCTTCCCATTCCGCCCGGTCGAAGAGCCCCGGCGCGGCCGCGGCGGCCTTCACGGTCTGGAGGGTGGTGTCGCCGTCGCGGCGGACCCGCAGGGTCAGCCCCGCCGCGCGCAGGTCGCCGGCGGCGGTGTCGTAGTAGGTCGAGCTGAGGAAGTGGGACGTCTCGGGAGCTTCCGCCTGCAGGAAGGGGTGCCGGCCGAGCTCGGCGAGGTCGCCGCCCCCGCATTCCAGCTTCAACTCGATCTCACGCGGCGCGACCATGATGTGTCCCAAGTTTCGGCCCCGGTCCGTCATCCGCGACGGACCCTCCGGCCTCCTTCACGATCGGGTCAAGGCCCGGCCGGCGCAACCGTTCCGCGAGGAATCAGGCATCGCTGCCGATGTTTATGGAGCAGGGCGGCCCGGCGGCGCGACTGAAATCGTCACGATTTCGGTTCGCCCCTCGCGTCGAGTGGTGTAGCGGGAGGAAACCGGACCCAGGGCCGGTCGATCGGGGACATGTCGGACGTCGTGATGAATCGGGAGCGGCTGAGGGCCGACCGCCTGCTGGTGGAGCGGGGTCTCTTCGAGAGCCGCGCCCGCGCCCAGGCCGCCATCGCGGCGGGGCTCGTCCGGGCCGACGATCAGCCGGTGGCGCGGGCCTCCGACCTCGTCGCCCGCGATGCGCGCCTCGACGCCACCGCCCCGCACCCCTTCGTCTCGCGCGGCGGGCTGAAGCTCGTCGCCGCCCTCGACGCCTTCGGTTTCGATCCGCGCGGCCGCGTCTGCCTCGACGTCGGCGCCTCGACCGGCGGCTTCACCGACGCGCTGCTGGGCCGGGGCGCGGCCCATGTCTACGCCGTCGATGTCGGGCGCGACCAGCTCCACGCCTCGCTCCGGGACGATCCCCGCGTGACGAGCCTGGAGGGCACGGATGCCCGCGCCCTCGATCGCGCGGCGATCCCGCGGGCGCCGGAGATCTGCGCCGTCGACGTCAGCTTCATCTCCCTCCGCCTGATCCTTCCGGCGATCCTGCCGCTGCTGGCGCCCGGCGCGGCCCTCGCCGCGCTGATCAAGCCGCAATTCGAGGCCGGGCGCGCCCGGGTCGGGCGCGGCGGGATCGTGCGCGATCCGGCGATCCACGACGCCGTCTGCGCCGAGATCCGCGCCGCCTGCGAGGCCGCGGGCCTTCGGGTCATCGGGCTGATCCCGTCACCCGTCGCCGGCGGCGACGGCAACCGCGAGTTCCTGATCGGGGCTCGCCTGGACCCATCGTCATGACCGAAACCCAGCCACCGACCGAGATCCTGGAGATCCGCCGCCTCGGTGCGCGCGGGGACGGGCTGACCGCGGACGGCACCGCCGTGGCCCTGGCGCTGCCGGGGGAGAGCGTCACGATCCAGCGAGCGGGCGCGCGGGGAACCCTCGTCGCGGTGGAGCGGGCCTCGCCGGACCGGATCGCGCCGTTCTGCCCGTATTTCGGGGCCTGCGGCGGCTGCGCCGTCCAGCACCTCGCGCCCGAGCCCTACGCCGCCTGGAAGCGCGACCACCTCGTCCAGGCGCTCTCCCATGCCGGGCTCGGCGTGGTGCCGGAACCCGTGGTCGATGCCCGCGGGGAGGGGCGGCGGCGGCTCACGCTGCACGTCCGCGCGGTGGAGGGCCAGGCCCAGGCCGGCCTGATGGCGGCGCGCAGCCACGACCTCGTCGCCATCGACCATTGCCCGATCACGGTGCCGGCCCTGCACCGGGCGCCCGAGGCCGCGGTCGCCCTCAGTGCGCCCCTGGGGCATGGCCGCAAACCCCTCGACGTCGCCTTCACCGCCACGGAGGCGGGCCTCGACGTGGATATCCGCGGGCACGGCCCCGCGGCCGAGGGCGTGCGCGCCGCCCTGGTGCGTCTTGCGGGGGAACTCGACCTCGCGCGCCTGTCGCTGCACGGCGAGGTGCTGGTGGAGCGGCGGGCGCCGGCGGTGACGACCTCGGGTCTGCGGCTGGTGCCGCCGGCCGGCGGCTTCCTCCAGGCCACCGGCGCCGGAGAGGCCGTGCTCGCCGAGGCGGTGGTCGGCGCCCTCGACAAGAAGACGAAGCGGGTCGTCGACCTGTTCTCCGGCAGCGGCCCGTTCAGCCTCGCCATGGCGCGCAGCCGCGACGTCCATGCCGTCGAGGGCGAGGCGGCCGCCCTGCAGAGCCTCGACCGGGCGGTGCGCGCGGTTCCGGGCCTGCGCCGGGTCACCACCGAGCGCCGCGACCTGTTCCGCCGCCCGCTGCTGCCCCTCGAACTCGACGCCTACGATGCCGTGGTGTTCGATCCGCCGCGGGCCGGCGCCGGCGCACAGGCGGCCCGGATCGCCGAATCGAAGGTGCCGCTGGTGATCGGCGTCGCCTGCGACGTCGGCACCTTCTCGCGGGACGCCGCCACCCTCGTGGCGGGCGGCTACACGCTGGAACGGGTGATTCCGGTCGACCAGTTCGCCTATTCGGGCCATCTCGAGATGGTCGGCGTGTTCCGTCGCCCGAGGCCGCCGCGCAAGCGGCTGTAGGCCGGCGCTCGACAACCCCCCGCGGGCCCTTAGGTGAGGGGCATGCGCGCATTCATTCCCGCCCTCGCCGCGGCCCTCGGCCTTCTCGCCCTCGCCGGACCCGCTTCGGCGGATGTCTGCGGCGAACTCATCGACCGGGTGACCTCGGAGACCGGGGGCGAGCTGGTCAAGCGGAGTGCGGATTTCGCGGAGTTCAGGACCGCCGACGGGGTCGGCATGACGCTCGCCTGCGGCGAACTCTCGGCCACCGGCACCCAGTTCCGGGGCGCGCCGCTGCCCGCCGGCTACTTCGAGCTGCTGGGACGCGCCGGCCACGCCGTCACGGGGATCGCGGCGGACGTGCTGGCGCAGGCGGGACGGACGGCGCTGACCGCCGCCGCGACGACGCGGCACAGCAACGTCGATGCCGGAAAGGTCCTCGTCACCTGCTCGCTCTCCGGGTCCCGCGAGGCGCCCGTCACCGCCTGCGCGGTGATCGAACGCGACGCGCGTCGCTGAAGGACGCCGTCACGAGCGCGGGCAGAGACGCGCTCAGGAGCGAAGGGCGAGAACGCGCTCAGGAGCGCATGGCGAGAACGCGCTCAGGAGCGCATGGCGAGAACGCGCTCAGGAGCGCATGGCGATCACCATGTAGCCGGAATACAGGAGGGCTGCCGCCATCAGGAGGTAGACGTTCGGTTCCATGGCGCCCTGTTAGGCCGCCCGACCACCGAGGGTCGAGCGGACGCTCTGCCGCTGCGGCATCCGGTTCGCTTCAGACCGTGTTAACCCTGTTCGGCCGTACGATGGGACCTGACCGATCCCGTCGCGGGCGACCGACCGAGGAGCCGATGCCCCGTCTCATTCCCGCAGCCCTGTGCCGCACCTGCGCGATCGCCGGTAGCCTCATCGCCCTCGCGCCTGCTATCGGAGTCTCGGCTATGGGTGTCCTCGCCATCGGAGTCCTGGCAGCCGGCGCGGCCGCGGCGCAGGAGCCGCTGTTCATCCGCATCCGTCCCGGCGGCGAGCCGGCCCTCGGGATCGGCGGGGGCGGCGCCTTCGACGAGGCCGCGGCCCAGGCCGCGCGCGCCCGCAGCGAGGCCGTCTGGCAACGGGCGGAGGCACGGTCCCGCATCGCCATCGCCTCGGTCTGCACCGGATGCCTCACGGCCCTCCCGCCGGCGGTGCCGGCGGTACCAGTGTCCGCGCCGGCCCCTTCCGTCCGCACGGATGCGGGCGGCCCCACCCCCGTCGCGGCCGATCCTCCGGCCGCTCCCCTTCCGCCCCTCGCACAGGCAGACGCTCCATGACGCAATCCCATCCGACCAGCGGCGCCGTTCCCGATCCGGACTGCCCGGTCTCCCTCGAACTCCTCGGCCAGGTCTACCGGGCCGACGAGGACGACCTGCCCGAGATCCTCGACGCCATGTCGACGACGACGCGGGCGCGGCTCGCCGTGTACCTCTACGGCAAGAGCCACATGCACCAGCTCGGCCTGCGGGTGGCGCGGGCCTGCGAGCGCGAGGACCTGGTGCGCGTCGCCGACGAGATCGGATCGGTCGTCTACGGCCAGTCGCGCCTGAAGCCGTCGCGCCCGGCGACGCCGAGCCCGGCCGCAGCGCCGCCCAAGAAGATCAGCCTCGGCGGATCGGGCACGAAGAAGATCAGCCTCGGCGGATCCGGCGCGAAGAACCGCCTGTTCGACTGAGCCGGCCCGCTCCCGCATCCCGTCGCCGGGCGCGGGATCCCATCCTCGATGCCGGGCCGCGACGATGGCTCGGCCCAACCGCTTCGAAGAGTGACGATTGATGTTCGGTTCCTGGTGGAAGCTCGGCATGGACGCGACCCTGCTCGCCATGGAATCGCAGCAGGTCATCGGCCTGCGGCTCGCCAAACTGTCGACCGGCGGGGCCGCCGCCCAGGCCGAGGCCCAGCGCATGATCACCGAGAAGATCATGGCCGCGAACGAGGCGGCCCTCCTGATCGCCACCGGCGGCTCCACCGCCCGGGTCGTGGCCGGCTACCGCCGGAAGGTCCGCGCCAATGCCCGCCGCCTCTCGAAGGGCTGAGCCGGCACGGTTAACCCCCGCTTAACCATCCGGTTTCATCCTCGCCCGGGACGTCGGACCGCACGGACGAGGAGAGACGATGAACGCCTTCGAGCAGCAGGTGCGCGAGCGCGCCTATCACATCTGGGAAGACGAGGGCCGCGTGATCGGCCAGGCCGAAGCGCATTGGCTGCGCGCGGAGAACGACCTCCTGACCCCGTCGCGGACGGGCGTCGAAGTGCTCCAGGCCGCCACCGCGGACGTCACCCTCTCGGCCAGCCCGGCCGTGGTGCTCGCCGAGACCCTGAAGACCAAGCCGAGCCGCAGCCGCAGCGCCAGCGCCAAGGTCGAGACCAAGGCGAAGGCGGATGTCGGCACGAAGGCGGCCAAGGCCGCGGTGACCAAGGCCCCCGTCGCCAAGGCCCCCGTCGCCAAGGCCCCCGTCACCAAGGCTCCTGCCGTCAAGGTCGCGGTTGCCAAGGCCACTGTCGCCAAGGCTACCGTCGCGAAGGCCGCCGTCGCGAAGGCTGCCGCGGCGAAAGCCCCGCGGGCTCCGGCCCGCAGCCGCGCCGCCGAGAGCGTCGCCACCGTTCATTGAGGCGGCGGGCCGGAGCGTTCGGCCCCGGCACCGCACCATTCGAAGCCCGCTTCGCCGAACCGGCGGGGCGGGCTTTCCGCTGTCCGCGGCGGCGGGTCCCGCCAGGGAGGGCCGGAACGAAGGGGAACCTTGACCGTTGTCAGGCCAGATCCTGACCTGCATGCGTGGTCCCCGGGACCGCGCGCTGTTCCCGCCGAGGCCCCCATGAAGACGACGGTTTCCACCCTCCTGGCCCTCAGCCTCGCCGGCCTGCCGATCGGCGCCGTGGCGGCACCGACCGGCCTTCGCGGAGGCCCGGCCGTCATCGACGTCGACACCACCGGCGGCGTGGGCGGACGGGCCCCCTGGAGCCGGTCCTACGAGTACGATTCGGGCGGCGACAATGACCGCCGGCCGGAGCTGCCCTATTATCAGCAGGGTCGGGGCCAGCAGACCGGCGGGCCGGCCCGCAACCTGCTGCCCGACGACGGGCTTCACATCTTCCCGCGCTGATCCCCCGGACGATTCGCGCGTTCGGCACGGAACAGCCCCGATAGCCATCCGTTCGCCCATGGAGCGCCGGCGGTTCGTCCGGCGCGCGACGGGTTCGGGATGACGCGATGACCAAGACCGTGCGGGCGGTGATCTTCGATATCGACGGCACCCTGCTCGACAGCGTCGACCTCCACGCCCAGGCCTGGGTCGACGCCTTCGCGCATTTCGGAGTCACCGTCGGCCACGACGAGGCTCGGAGCCAGATCGGCAAGGGCGGCGACCAGCTTCTGCCCGTCTTCCTCGACGAGGCCCGCATCGCGCGCGAGGGCGAGACCATCGAGGCCTACCGCTCGGACCTGTTCAAGCGCGACTACCTTTCGCAGGTGAAGCCCTTCCCGGGCGTCCGCGCCCTGTTCGAGCACCTGAAGAGCCAGGGCCTGACCGTCGCGCTGGCCTCCTCCGGCAAGGCCGCGGAAGTCGAGCACTACCAGTCGCTGATGAAGGTCGAGGACCTGACGGACGTCGTCGTCACCTCCGACGATGTCGCGCGTTCGAAGCCGTTCCCCGACATCTTCCAGGCCGCCCTGGAAAAGCTCGCGCCGCTCACCGCCGCGCAGGCCGTGGTCGTCGGCGACACCCCCTACGATGCCGAGGCCGCCGGGAAGGCCGGCATCCGGTCCATCGGCGTCCTCTGCGGAGGCTTCCCGGAAGCCGGTCTCAGGGCGGCCGGCTGCCTCGCGATCTACCGGGACCCACAGGATCTCCTCGACGGGTATGCATCCTCCCCGCTGGCGACGTGACGGTGATTCGGGCGGGCGCGGTGGCGTATCGGCCACGCGCGGCGCGGGATCCGGGCCGATCCACACATTTCCCGTTTAATCCCGCTTTGTTCCGCCGCGCAGGGCAGGATTGCATGCCGGCTATGGATAGATGGCAAAAAAACCTGGCGCGGGGTCCGGGTATGGCGTAGCAGCCCGGCCGTGATCGCGCCCGATCACGCCACGGATCCGCGGACCATGCCCCAGCCGGCCCAGACGTACCCGACATCGCATCCGGTCAGCGAGCCCGCTCCCCTCCAGGCGCTCATCAATGCGGCTGTCCAGGACCGGACCACGCCGATCAGCCGGCTCCTCCGCCTGATGGCCGCCCTCGACGCGGACACGAACGACAACGAGAATCTCCGCCACGTCCTGCGTGCCCGGATCGGCGCCCCCCTCAGCGTCTGAGAGACCCTCCGGTCGCGCGCGCGTCGTACAGGCGCCGTAGCACTGCCGGCCGATCGCGGAGAGGCCGAGCCCCCGAAGTCGGACGCCGGGATCACCCGGTGCCGCGCTTCGGTCCGGCAGGAGGCATCCGACCGGCTTCGGAACGGCGTCGAGTCACCCTGTGCCAGTGCCGCCGAGGCCGCCGCGACCCGGATCGCCACGAGCGCCGGCCCGGCTCACCGCATCGCTCTTCGAATCACGATGTCCTAGTCCCGTCAGGGCAGCACCCAGGCGCAGGCGCCCTCGTCCGCGACGGCCAGGCATTCGAAGGGCGCCCCGCCCACCATGGCGCGATGTTCGGCGGCGCCGATGCGCGCGCGCGCGATCCGGCGGCAGCCCGGATGCTGCGGGAGGGCCGCCTCGGCCGCGGCCCGGTCGCCGCGTGCCATCAGCACCCGCAGCTCGACCAGGGTCTGGCAGGCGACGACGTCGGTCGGTTCGGCGGCCTGCGCCCGGACGGCGGAGCCGGGAGCGAACCCGAGCAGGGCGGCCATGAGGCCGAGGCGGAGCGTTCGGGTCATCGGCGGGCTTTCTCGGGCTGCGGGGCTTTCTCGGGTGGAGCGGCCTTGTCGGAGGCCCGCGCCTTGTCGGCCCCGCGCGGCTTCGGCCCCGCCGCGACGGGCGTCGCCGTACCGGCGACGACCCAGTGGCAGATGCTCGTGGTCCGCAGGTTGAGGCAATCGTAGGCGTTGCCGTTCAAGGCCAGATGCTCGGCGATCCCCGCCACCGCGTCGCGCGGGATGGTCGCGCAGCCGAGGTGGTCGGCCTTGTCGTCGGCGAGAAGGCCCGCGGCCACGGCCGCATCGTCCTTGCTCTCGCGCAGCAGGAGCCTGAGATTCGCCAGGGAAGGGCATCCGATCGCCGGAACCGCGGCGGGCGGCGCCGCCGCGGCGGGCGCGGACGCGGCGAGCACCAGGGCGAGCAGGGCGGATCGGAGCATGGGCATCGGATCGAATCTTGGCGGGGCGGCTGTTCGGACGGAAAGTCGAGCATAACGCGCAGGCGCCGAAAGCGTCCCACGACGATCGCGTGTTCAGCCGCCGGGGCGCCGCAGCTTGGCGAAGCGCTTGATCGCGCGGTCGCGGCGCAGGCGGGACAGGCGCTCGATCCAGAAGATGCCGTCGAGCTGGTCGATCTCGTGCTGGAGGCAGGCGGCCCGGAATCCCTCCGCCGCTTCCTCGCGCTCGGCGCCGTCGAGGTCACGATACGTCACCCGGACGCGCACGGCCCGATCGACCACGTCCATGACGCCCGGCATCGACACGCTGCCCTCCTGCTGCGGACCGCGCTCGGGCGAGGCCCAGACGACCTCCGGGTTGACGTAGGCGGTCACCGGCTCGCCGGGCTCCATCCGCAGCAGCACCAGGCGCTGCGCCCGGCCGATATGCGGCAGGGTGAGCCCGAGGGCGGAGACCGCCAGCATCACCGCCTCGAGCTCGCGAGCCGAAGCGCGCAGGGCCTCGTCGAAACGCGCCACGGGCTCGGCCACCAGGCGCAGGCGGGGATCGGGATAGATCAGCAGGGACGAGGCGGACAAGGCAGCGGTTTCCGGTGGGGGAGGGGCGTCACGGTTGCGCGAGGCGGCGTCGGGGCCGGCCTCCTGGCCCGTGGCTTGCGGCGTCCGGGCCGAATGACACAGCCGAACCGGAGACGGAATGGCCGAACCCCCCACCGGGAAACCATCCCCCGCGTCGGCGAGCCGGTTCCTGCGGCTGCGCGATTCCGGCGAGGTCATCCTCGTCGCCCTGACCACGCTTCTCGGCATGCTCTGGGCGATCGTCCTCGTCACGCATTTCAACGGGACGCTGAGCGGCGTCGGCCAGTCGCTCTGGCTGACGCGCTGACGCTCAATATTCCCACTCGGCGCCGACGCCGACCGCTGTGCGGCCGTCGCTGCCGGCCTCGCCCTGGATCTTGACCCGGCGGGTCACGTCGTAATCCACCGTCGCCGCGGTGTCGGCGGGCTTGGCGCCCGCCTTCACGCCGACGCTGAGGCGATCGCTGAGATAGCGCGAGGCGCCGAGCGCCGGCCCGCCGCTGGCGCCGGTCGACACGTCGAGGCTGTCGAGCCCCAGCCCCTTGCGCGCCTGCTCGAACACGTCGACGCCGCCGGCCCCGCCGGAGAACTGCGCCACGGCCTGCGCGAGTTGCAGGGCCTGGAACGGCGACAGGCCGCCGGACGCCTTCTTGAACAGCAGGCGCGACAGCACCTCGTCCTGGGGCAGGCTCGGGTCGGAAGTGAGGAGGAAGCTCGGCTGGTTGGCCGGGCCGGTCACGGCGATCCGGGCGGTGACCTCGGCGGCCTTGGTCTCGGCGACGAAGTCGAGATCGGGGGTGGCGATCTCGCCGCCGAAGGTGAGACGGCCGCGGGTGAAGTCCAGGCGCTGGCCGACGACGCTGAGGCGGCCGCGGCGCATCTCGAAATCGCCGGTGGCCACGGGGTCCCGCGAGGAGCCGGTGAGCCGGAGGGCGCCGCCGAGTTCGGCGTCGATGCCGCGCCCGCGCACGAAGATGCGGTTCGGAGCGTTCACGGCGATGTCGAGCGTCGCGTCGAAGGGCGGGGCGGCCTTGCCCCGCTTGCCCAGGGCCGCGACCTTGGCGCGCCGGTCGGCCCGGGCGGCGAGGCGGGCGCGCACCTCCGGCGGCGTGTTCACCCGGCGGATCTCGGGCAGGGGCTGCACGGTGGCGGGCAGGCGGTCGGGCACCGAGACGTCGACCGAGATCAGGTCGATCCGGCCGGCCACCTTCGGGGTCCGGGCGAGCGGCCCGGTCAGGGCGAGGTTGAGGCTCGCCACCGCGGTCATGAGCGGGCTGGAGACGAGTTCGGCACGCTCGGCCGAGACCCGGAGCGAGCCCGGAAAGCCGGCGGCGGGCTCCAGCGCCACCCGGCCCTCGCCCCGCAGGGTGCCGCCGTTGCGGGTCAGCGCCGTCAGGCGCTCCACCACCAGGGCGTCGCCGCGGCCGGTGACCCGGCCCTCGATGTTGGTGAGGCGGATACCCTGGAGCGGATCGGTGAAGGAGCCGCCCGTCAGCGTCGCGGCGCCCTCGGCGCGGGGGGCGGCCAGCGTGCCGGTCACGCCGGCATCGAGGGCGATCCGTCCGGCGACGCGCTGGCCGCCGACGCTGAGCAGGCTGTTGGCGAGCGCCGCGTCGAGGGTGCCGCGCAGCTTCACGGCGAGCGCCTCGCCGGGGGCCACCGGCAGCGAGCCGGTGATCGTCATCTCGGCCCCCCGCCCGGCGGAGACCCGCCCGTCGATGCCGGCGCGGCCGTCGCTCACCGTTCCGCTCGCCCGCGCGTCGATGGGCGGCAGGCCGGCCTTGCGGGTCTCGGGCGTGACGAGGCGCGCGACCGTGAGCGCGTAGCGCCCCTCGGGGCGGCTGGCGGAGCCGCGCAGGTCCGTCTCGCCGTCGAGGGTGCCGGTCAGGGCGAGACCGGGCGAGGCGATCCGGGCCAGCGCCAGGGGCAGGCTGCGGATGCCGAGCTTGAGGTCGAGGGCCTGGCCGACCCGGCCGGACAGGCTGAGCCGGCCGCTGCCGGCGGCCACCACGAGGTTGTCGATCACGGCCGAGCCGCCGTCGAGGGTGACGCTCGCGGGGCCGGCGAGAGCGAGCCGGTCGCCGCCGCGGGCGGCGGAGAACCGCGCCAGGTCGATGCGGGTGCGCTCGCCGGGCACGAGGCGTGCGGCGCCGTCGAGGTCGAAGCCGCGCGCCTTCGCGGTCAGGGTGATGTCGCTCGCGCTCGGCGCCCCGACCGCCACGAGGCGGATGGTGTCGAGGCTCTGGCCCGCGGCGACGATCCGGTCGGCATTCACCCGGCCGTCGACCACCGGCCGGGCCAGCAGATCGCGCCCGGTGAGATCGGCCTCCAGCCGCGACAGACCGATCTCGCCGAAGCGCAGCGAGGCCCCGTTCCCCTTGATGGCGGCATCCTGGCGTCCGCCGGCCCGCGACAGGGTGACGGCGGCGTCGAGGTTGCCCGCCATCGGCGTCAGAGCGAGCGGCGCGAGGTCGTCGAGATTGCCGGCCGAAAGGGTGAGGGCGCCCTCCGTGAGGAGGGTGCGGGCATCCACCGAGGCACGGCCGTTCAGGGCGACGGAGCCGAGCCGGAAGGCCAGGCGGTCGAGGGTCCAGTCGTCGGGCGTGCGGCGGGCCAGGTGCGCGTCGCCCTGGAGGGCCTTGCCGGCGACGTCGCCGGACAGGCGCAGGGTGCCGTCCAGCGCCCCGGTGAGATCCTTCAGGGCGGCTTCGACCCGCAGGTCCCGGAGCGGCCGGCCGAGGGCGCGCGCCTCGCCCGCCGTCAGTGTGGCGGTGAGGTCGGGCTTCTCCAGGGTGCCGGTCAGCCGTCCGTCGAGGAGGGCGCGCCCGGCGAGCTTCGGGTCGAGGGTGGACAGGTCTTTCAGGTCGACCACGAGCTTGGCGTCGGCCAGGCGCGCGGTGGCGCGGCCCTCGAGACGCCCGACGATCTCGGCCCCCTCGAAGCGGGCGCCCTCGAAGGCGTAGCCGTCATAGACCTGCGAGAGCCGGCCGGTGAAGCGCGGCGCGGCTCCGAGGGTGCGGTCGAGAACCGGAGCCGAGAGGGCGAGGCCGCTGGTGCGCAGGTCGACATCGGCGCTGACCGCCTTGCGGGCCGGGTCGCCGGTCAGGGCCGCGCGCGCGGTCAGGGTGCCGGCGAGGGGTCGTCCGGCGACTTCCGAGAAGGCCGCGAGGTCGGAGAGCGCCGCATCGACCGTGCCCGTGAGGGTGTTCTGGCCGATGCGTCCCGCATAGGCGGCCTTCGCGGTCGGTCCATCGAGGGTCAGCTGGCCGACATCGAGGATGCCGTCGGGCTGCAGGGTGCCGCGGAAGGTGAGCGCGGCCCGCGATCCGATCGCCCGCCGCAGGGCCGGGTCGGCGAGGCGCAGGCCGTCGACCTTCGCGTCGGCGGAGAGCGCGAAGCGGGCGACGGAGGGGTCGGAGCAGGCCGGCAGCATCGACAGGGTCGCGTCGACCCGCTCCAGGGCGGAGCCGCCGGCGCGCAGGCCCGCGGCCTTGAGCACGCCGTTGACGGTGGGCCGCGCCACGGGACCCTTCAGGCTGCCGTCGAAGACCAGGATGTCGAGTTCGGCATCCGCCGCCTTGGTGACGCCGCCCTCGGTGGGCACGGCGCGGGCGGAGACGAGGAAGTCGGCCACCCGGTCGGCGGTGAGCGTCCCCCTGGCTTCCAGGCGCGCCGTGCGCGAGGTCAGTTCCAGGCGGTCGATGCCGAAGGCGCCGCTGTCGGCGAAGCGCAGCCCGCCGTCGAGCTTGGTCGTGCCGGAGAAGATCGCCGCGGCCGGGCCGGGCAGCAGCCCCTCGATCCGCGAGGCGAGGTCGAGGGCGAGGCGCCGCTCGGCGCCGATGCGGGAGATGCGCGCGGTGCCGCGGGCGCCGAGATCCGGCCCGGCATCGAAGTCGAGGCGGGCATTCCAGGCGTCGAGCGTTCCACGCCCGTCGAGGTCGAGGTTGATCGGCGGGGTGCCGGGTAGGTTGGCGGCCTTCGAGAGGAGCCCGCCGGCGGGTTCCACCAGGGTGGTCTTGAGTTCCAGGGTCTCGCCCTTCGGCACGAAGAGCAGCCGCGCGCCGAAGCGCCCCTCGGCGTCGAGGCGGCGCACCGCGACATCGAGGTCGAGGCCTTCGGAGGGCGCGCCGAGCTTGGCCCGGCCTTCGGCGCCGAGGCGGGCCGGTTGTCCGGCCAGCGCCTCGCCGAGGACGAGTTCGGCGAGTTTGAAGGCCTTCACCTCCACCTTCACCGGCAGGTCGGGCAGCAGCGATCCGTCCGGCTCCGGCGTCGCCGAGACGGGGGCGGGGAGGGGGCGGCGCAGGACTTCCAGGCGCCCGACCTCCAGGCTCTCCACCTCCAGGCGGCCCGAGAGCAGGGCGAGGCGGCGCCAGACCAGGCGCGCCTTGTCGAGCTTCAGCCAGACGCCGTTGGCATCGCTGATCGCGACATCCCGGATCGTGGCATCCGAGGACAGGGCGCCGTCGACCGCGCCGATGGCGACCCGCGAACCGGGCGTCGACAGCGCCTTCGACAAAAGCCCGCCCAGCACCGTCTTCTCGCCGTCGTCGGCGCGGGTGAGCGTGGCGGGTGTCGCGGCGAACAGGGACAGGCACAGGACGGCGGCGAGGCGGCGCACACTGCTCCTGGGCGTGAGGAAGGGACCCATCGAAAGACCGGAGCGGGGCAGGTCCTCCCGGAGCCCCAAGTCCTCCCGGAGCCCCACGTCCTCCCGGAGCCGCATCGCGGAGCCCGGGGTCCGGAAACGTAGGTCGTGCCGAACATGACGCGGTCGGCGGCTCTGGATTCCGGGCTCGCCTCCGGCGCCCCGGAATGACGACCCGGTCACGTCTGCGGGTGAGTGCTTCGCGGAAGGCCGCGTCGAAGCCCAAGAAGTGAGTGCGGTCCAGACGCCCATCAGAAGGACTGCCCCAGGCTGATGTACAGGGCCACCGGGCGCTCGTGATTGCCCTTGATGCGGTCCATCGGGAAGGCGACGTCGACGCGGATCGGGCCGATGCCGGTGTAGTAGCGCAGCCCCAGGCCGACCGCGTAGCGGATGCGCTCGTCGAAATCGGGCAGGCTGCCGGCGAAGGCGGTGCCGGCGTCGATGAACGGCACCACGCCGATGGTGTCCGTGACCTTGATGCGCGCCTCCACGGAGGCCTCGAGCAGGCTGCGGCCGCCGATGGGCAGGTTGAAGGGTCCGCGCGGTCCCAGCGTCCGGTAGGGGAAGCCGCGCACCGAGCCGCCGCCGCCGGCGAAGAACCGGATGTTGGCCGGGATGTCCTCGAGGTTCGCGCCCGAGATCGAGCCGAAGCCGATGCGGCCGGCCAGGATGTAGCGGGCCTCGTCGTCGAAGGCGTAGTAGGTCGAGCCCTGCGCCTTGGCGACGAAGATCGACGGGTCGGAACCGAGAAAGCCTGCATAGGGCGTCGCCGACGCGGTGAGGCGGACGCCCTCGGTCGGATCGAGCAGGTTGTCGGTGGAATCGTAGCTCACCGAGAGCGGCACGCCGACGAGGCGGTAATCGACCTTGCCCAGCGCGTCCTGCGAGCGACCCGCCTGCCCGTCGACGCCGATCTGCGCGAAGAAGCTGTCGGAGAACCGGTGGCGCAGGGCCACCGTGCCGCCGGCGGCGTCGCTCACATAGGATTGCTGCGCTTCCCGGCCCGCGAAGACGTTGGCGATGAAGTCGTTGCGAGTGCCCCAGAGGGCCGGCTTGACGAAGGTGGCCGAGAGCCGGCCGCCGAGGCCGTTCGAGTCGATGCCGGCGGCCTTGCGCTGCTTGGCGTAGAGGTCGTTGCCCAGGTAATAGATGTCGGCATCGACCCGGAAGGTCTCGCCGCCGCCGAACAGGTTGCGGTTGGCGTAATAGGCCCGGATGCCCGGCCCATCGACGGTGGAGTAGCGGGCCGCGACGCCGATCAGGTTCTTCTCGCGCTCGGTGACGTCGACGAAGATCGGCAGGTTGCCGGAGGGGTCCAGGGTCTCGCCCTCGCGCACCCGGATCGAGCCCAGCCCCTCGACCTTGGCCACCGAGCGGCGGATGTCGGACACGGCCTTGGGCGAATACGGATCGCCCGGCTCGGCGTAGATGAACGAGCGCACCACCGCCGGGTCGATGTCCTTGGTGCCGCGCACCGCGACCTCCCCGAGGCCGGCGATCGGCCCGGGTTCGATGGTGAAGGTCACGTCCATGACGTGGGCGGCGTCGTCCACCACGGGATCGCGGGCCGCGGCCTTGGCGAAGGGATGGCCCAGCGCCCGGAAGCGGTCGACGATCTTGGCCTCGCGGGCCAGCACCGTGGCCGAGCGGGCCGGCACGTCGTCGCCGGTGCGGGTGAAGCGCTCCGGCAGGACCTCCTCGGGGAAGGGGTTCCCCCGGGTATCCCGGGCGGCGACCGAGCGCAGGGTGTAGAGCGGGCCGGGATCGACCACGACCTTGACCGGGACCAGGGCGCGGGACCGCGACCCCTCGGCCGCGCGGGCGGCCGGGACCACGGTGGATTCACCCGCCAGCACGACGCCGTCGATGCGGATCGTCACCGTGCCCTGGTAGTAGCCATAGCCCGAGAGCACGTCGGCGAGGCGGCGCTGGTCGGCCTCCGCCCGGCGGACCAGGCCCTCGCCATCCGGCGGCGCCTCCTGGCGCAGGCGATACAGGGTCGAGGTGTCCTGGAGCGCGCGCAGGACGTCGTCGTCATCGATGCCGGAGAACTTGACCGTGTAGGGCAGAGCGCCCGCGCTCGGGGCCGGCGGCTCCTCCTCGGAGCCGAACAGGCCGAACAGGTCGAAGGCCGAAGCCGGCCCGGTGGCCGGCCCGCCCGCGGCCAGGCCGAGCGCGAGCGTCCACGCGGCGCCCGCACGCCTCCAGACCGACGCGCGACGAATCCGCCCCCGAATTCGCGTCACGAATGGCCGATCCCGCAGGCCCGGCGCAGCTGCGCCGCCGGCCCTGGTCGCTGCGTCGCAGGCCCCGCCATCCGATCCCCTCCCGGGCCGCGGCCTCGCCGGCGGTCCCGTATCCCCATCACGTGTCCGGGTCCTTCGGACCCCCGTCTCTTGCACGGGAGAGTACCGGTCCGGCCCCGTTGCAGCAACCACGGCGCGCTGCGTCACCCCCAGGCGCAACGCCGGTTGCGCGCTTCGCCGCAGGGTCGGGCAGTCGCGCGCGCTTTCGTCGGCCGGCTCGGGAACCCGGCTTTGCCTGGCGCCTTGTCCCTGCGTCGCAGGCTTCCTCATTTCGTGACCATCGTTCCATGGCCGGATTTTACCGGGTCGCACGCCCGCCATTGCGTCAGGACTGCCCGACAGGCCTGTCCGCGGGTGCCGCTTCGATCTCATCCCATTCGACGACCCTGCGCGTCGGGCGCCCGCGCGACCAGATGCGGGCGCCGGGCAGCCGATGGACGGCGATTCAACGCTTCGGGAGAACAGCACCATGAGCACGGGCACCGTGAAATGGTTCAACGAGACCAAGGGTTACGGCTTCATCCAGCCGGATGACGGCGGCAAGGACGTGTTCGTCCACATCTCCGCCGTCGAGCGCGCCGGCATGCGCAACCTGATCGAGGGCCAGAAGGTCTCCTACGAGATCGAGAGCGATCGGCGCACGGGCAAGCAGTCGGCCGGCAACCTCCAGGCCGCCTGATCCGGACATCCGGCGACCGGCATCGCCGGAAGGCTCAGGCTTCGTTTCGACACCCTGTCGGAAGCCGCTCGCCGAGAGGCGGCTTCTGTTGATTCTCGTCCGGCAGTCAGGCATCTGGCCGCTGCGATGCACGACTCTCCGAAAACCTGATTCCTCCCACGGCCCCATGCCGCGCGTGCTCGACGCCGGATGCGGGCGACACACCACATGAGAAAGGTCAGATGGGCGCCTTCGACTACAGGAATTTCGACGACCGCCGGAAGAACTCCCTCAGCGCCAAGCAGATGCTGCTGGAAAAATTCAAGGCCCGTCCTCCGGCCGATGATCCGGAGATGATCGCCAAGGCGCAGGCCCGCGCCGAGATCGCCCGCGCGCGCGACGAGCGCACCCGCGAGCGCGAGGCGGCCCGGATCGCCGCCGAGAAGGCCGCGGCGGAAGCGAAGCGCGCCCGCGAGGAGGCCGAGCTCGCCGCGCAGATCGCGCGCGAGGAGGCCGAGGCCCTGGCCGCGGCCGAGGCGAAGGCCGCCGAGCTTATCGCCAGGAAGGAGGCCCGCGACGCTCGCTACGCGGCGCGCAAGGCCAAGGCCCGCCGCTAGGTTTCAGCCTGCCGCTCGGTTTCGGCCCGCCGCTCGGTTTCACGATGCGTCGCCGACCCTCGGCGGCGCCACGTCTCGAGCCAAATCCGGACATGAACAAAGGGCCGACGCGCTGCGTCGGCCCTTTCACTTCGGACGGTCGAAGGAGGCGGGACGCGCCCTCAGGCCTCGGTGCGGCCCTCGGACTCGTGGTTCTCCTGCTCGCCGTCCTCGGTCTCGGTCTCGGCGGTCTCGTGAGCCTCGGTCTGGGCCTCGGCCGGCTCGGCGGTCTCGCCCTCGGGGCGCGGTCCGGCCTTGAAGGTGCGACGCGGCGCGTTCGCGCGCTTCATCTGCACCGGCTTCTCAATGGCACCGAGGCGCTCGGACAGGAGCTTCGCGCGCTCGTTGAAGTCATTGGTCGAGCGCGACTGGGACGCACCGCTCTTGAACGCATTTGCCACTTGGGCCTCATGGAGTTGCCCAGGACACGGGGTCGTGCGGGGTTGCGATCTTCTAGCATGCCCGGCGCTCCGCGTCGGCTTTTATCTTCGGGACCCGCCCCGGCACGCCAGGAGGATGCCCCGTCGCTTCAAAATCGCGCCGTGAGGAACAGCCGCACGTTCCGGCCGGGCAGCAGGATCTCGTCCTTCTTGAACGAGGCCGAGTTGCGGATGCGGTCGTCGAGCAGGTTGCGGCCCTGGAGGCCGAGGGTGACCTCGCTCATGCCGTAGACGGTCGGATCGAGGGGCCTTGTGTAGCTCACCTCCGCGCGCAGGTCGTCGAAGCCGGGCGTCACGGTCTCGATCGGGGCGACCTCGGTATGCGCGAAGGCGTGGAGCAGGTTGACCCGGGCGTACCAGCCGTCGGCGCGCACGAAGACGCCGCCGCCCAGGCGGTGGGGCGGGATGCGGGGCACGAAGGTGCCGTCGTCGAACTGGGCGCGCACGAAATCATACTGCGCGTCGAGCCCGGCGAAGCCGTTGCCCACCGGGATCAGGTCGAGCTGCGCCCCGATCTCGGCTCCGTAGAAGGTCGCATTGCGTTGGGAATAGACGATCTGCTGCAATTCGTCGTCGCTGCCGCAGGAGGCGAAGTCGTCGCCGCAGCGGATGCCGGTGTCGCGCTTGTAGATGAACCCCGTATAGCGGGTGTAATAGCCCGTCGCGTCGAGGCGCAGCGGCCCCTCCGCGCGCCGAATGCTGGCTTCGACGGTGCGGGCGCGCTCCTTCTTCAGCCGGGCATCGCCGATCTCGAAGGTCTCCGTCGCGTCGTGCGCGCCGCGCGAGTAGAGCTCGAAGGCGGTGGGCGCCCGCTCGACGAAGGAGCCGTTCAGGCTCGCGACGAAACCGTAGGGCAGGTCCTGCAGGGCGCCGAAGCTCGCGCTCTTCGGGGCGAACCGGCGACGGCGGCCGAAGGCCAGGGGCTCCTCGCCCTCCACGGGCAGGAAGTCGCCCGGAAAGGCCGTGGCGGTGCCGGTGGAGCGGTCGCCCTCGATCCGCCCGGCCGCCTGCAGGCGCAGACCGCCGGCGAGGGCCAGTTCCTCGAAGAGGTAGACGGCGTTGCTGCGCGAATCCGTCGGTGCCAGCAGGCCGCCGGCCTCGCCGGCGGTGCCGAGGGTGCGTCGCCCGGCCTGGAGGCCGAGGGCGCCGGTGAGCGTGCCGAAGGGGAGGGCGACGGGAACGTGCTGGAGTTCGATGCGCCCTTCCGCCTCGCGGTTCTTGAAGGTGGCGCGGATGCCGTCGACCCCGTCCTCGCCGAGGCCGGTCTCGTCGTGGCGGTAGACCGAGCCGCCGAGCCAGAAGCGCACGGCCGCGATCGGCCCGTCGAGGGGGCGGTACTCGCCCCGGGCCAGCAGCCGGTCCTGGCGCGGATCGAGGCGGGTCCGGCTCTCGGCGGCCGCGGCGCCGGGAATCTGGTAGAGGGCGTCGTAGTGGCTGTAGGACAGGCCGACGAAGCCGCGGTCGCCGATGAACGACATGCCGACCGCGCCGCCCTGGCTCTCATTAGCGGAGTTGCGCTGGATGCCGCCCGGAACGGCATAGCTGTCGGCCGCGGTCCGGAAGCCGTCGGCATGGACCGCGACGTTGCCCGAGCCGCCATCCACCGTCACGGCGGCGAGGCGGCCGTTGTCGACCGAGGAGAACCCGGTGGTCGCCGATCCGGAGACCCCGTTGGCGGGAATGAAGGTCGGCACCCGGTTGTTCTCGGCGCTGACCACGCCGCCGATCGCCTGCGAGCCGAAGCGGAGCGAGGCCGGCCCCCGGATCACCTCGATGCGATTGGCCACCAGCGGGTTGATCGGGACGCCATGGTCCTCGCCGAGTTCCGAGACGTCCTGGATACCGACGCCGTTCTCCTGGATGCGGACCCGATTGTTGTCGAGGCCGCGGATGATCGGCCGGCTCGCCGCGCCCGGCGCGTAGGTCGAAGCCGAGATGCCGGGCCGGTCGGAAAGGGCGTCCCCGAGGGTGCGCGGCTGGTCGCGGGCGATCTGCTCGGCCGTCACCACCGTCACGGGCGAGAAGGTGTTGGTCACCACCGGCAGCACGCCGATGGCCGGCGCGGAGGCCGGCGCGAAGCCCCGCGTCGACACGATCGGGCTCGGCGAGGTCACGCTGAGTTCCTCCAGGGTCGCCTGCGCCTGCTGGGCGCTCGCCGGGCTCGCGCCGAACCCCGTTCCCGCCAGGACCGCCCCGGCCCATACCATCCGCGATCGCCGCACCCGCCCACCTCGTCAAAAAATGTTATAATGTTTCATGTTGCAGATGTTATAGTATGACAAGAGCGGACACGGAGGCGGACGAGCTTCGCCGTGGGGTGTGGCTCGCGCACATCACCGCTACGCCCGAGGGCGTTCCGCTCGCGCAACCGCGCGAGGAAAGGCGACCGCGCGAGGAGAGGCGACCGCGCGAGGAGACGACGGCCCTCGCCATCGGCCGCGTCCCGACACCGCGCCGCGCGCGGCGGAACCCGCGACCGCCCCGGCCGATTGCGCAAGCATGTCCGACCTTCCCCATCACGACCGGCCGAGCGCCGATGCCCGGCGCGCCGCCGGCGGCCTGCGGGTCACCGTGGACCTGAACCTGTGTCAGGCCTACGCGCAGTGCTGCTACGCGGCCCCCGACCACTTCGTCTTGAAGGGCCGCGAGGCCCTGCACTACGACCCCGCCCCGTCGCCGACCGCCCGCGAGGCCATCGAGCGCGCCCGGATCGCTTGCCCGGTCCAGGCCATCCGCGTCGAGGATGCCGGGGCGGTGCGCCGATGAGCGACGCGCAGACGCGCATCGTCGTGGTCGGGGCCTCCCTCGCCGGCCTGCGCGGCGCCGAGAGCCTGCGGCAGTCGGGGTTCGGCGGCCCGCTGACGATCATCGGGGCCGAGCCGCACAGGCCCTACGACCGGCCGCCGCTCTCGAAAGCGGTGCTCACCGGCGAGGTGCCGGCCGATGCCACGGCCCTGCCGAACCTCGTGACCCTCGATGCCGACTGGCGCTTCGGCGATCCGGCGACGGCCCTGGACCGGAGCCGGCGGACCGTGACCCTCGCCAGCGGCGAGGCGGTGCCCTACGACCGGCTCCTCATCGCCACCGGGGCCTCCGCCCGCCCGTGGCCGGAGGCGTCGCAGGCCGGCCTGTCGGGGGTTCACACCCTTCGCGGGCGCGACGACGCCGAGGCTCTGCGGCGCGACCTCGCGGCGCGCCCGGACCACGTCGTCATCATCGGCGGCGGCTTCATCGGCTGCGAGGTCGCCGCCGCCTGCCGGAGCCTCGACCTCTGCGTGACCCTGGTCGAGACCGGCCCGACCCTGCTGGCGAAGGTGCTCGGGCAGCACCTCGGCTCCGTGGTCGAGGCCCTGCATGGCAGCCTCGGCACCACGATCCGCAGCGGCGTGAAGGTCGCGGCCCTGGAGGATGACGGCACCGGACGCGTCGTCCGGGTGCGGCTCGCCGATGGCACCAGGCTGCCGGCCGACGTGGTGGTCGTGGCCCTCGGCGCCGTGCGCAACACCGGCTGGCTCGCCGGCTCGGGCCTCGCCTTCGACTCAGGCGGCATCGACTGCGACGCGCGGGGCCACGTCCTCGACGATTCCGAGCGGCCCGACACCCGGATCGCCGCGGCCGGCGACGTCGCGCGCTTTCCGCACCCGCTCTTTCCCGGCCACCGCATCGCCCTGGAGCACTGGGGCCATGCCGTCGCGCAAGGCCGGCATGCCGGACGGCTGCTCGCCGGCCTCGCGCCCGAGCCCTATGCCGAGGTGCCGGCCTTCTGGTCGAGCCAGGGCGGCATCACCATCAAGTCGGCGGGCCTGACGGACGGGGCCGACGGCGTCGTCATCGCCCGGGGCAGCCTGAAGGAGGGCCGCTTCCTGGCGGTCTACGGACGGGAAGGACGCTGCATCGCCGCCGTGGCCCTCGACTGCGCCCGCTGGCTCCCGACCTATGCCGAGCACGTCGCGGCGGGGGCGCCGTTCCCGCCGGTGCCCGGCGGCGTCGATGCCGGCCCCTTTACCGTGCTGCCGCCGGCCTTTCCCGAACCGGCCGACGAGGACAAGGCATGACCGACCCCACCCTGTTCGCCCAGATCAAGGACGAGGCCGCCCGGCCGGACCCGTACCCGCTCTTCGCGCGCCTGCGCGAATGCCCCGTCTCGCGCCAGGAGGACGGCACCTACGTGGCCGCCTCCCACGCGGCGATCGCGAGCCTGCTGCACGATCCGCGGGTGAGTTCGGAGACCCTGCCGCCCGCCGACCGGCCCAAGACGGGCAACCCCTTCAAGGACTGGCTGGTCAAGCCGGTGCGCGACCACATCACCGATACCCACCGGCCCTTCATCTTCCGCGATCCGCCCGACCACGATTGCCTGCGCGCGGCGGTGATGCAGCAATTCACGCCGCAGCGGGTCCAGGCCCTGCGGGCGCGCTCGCACATCCTCGTCGACGAGATCCTCGACAAGCTCGGCGACGCGAAATCCATCGACATCGTCGACGACCTCGCCTACCCGCTCCCCGTGACGGTGATCTGCGAGCTCCTGGGAATTCCGCCGGCGGACGAGGCGCAGTTCCATGGCTGGGCGACGCAGCTCGCCACCGCCCTGGAGCCCGACACCCTGCAGGACGAGGAGCTGCGGGCCGAGAACAGCCGCACCTTCGATGCCATCTCCGCCTACATGCAGGGCCTGATCGCGGAGAAGCGGAAGGACCCGCAGGACGACATGCTCTCCGGGCTGGCGACGCAGGGCGTCGACGGCCGCCCGCGGATGAGCGACTTCGACCTCGTCGCCACCGCCATCCTGCTGCTGGTGGCCGGGCACGAGACCACGGTGAACCTGATCACCAACGGCATGCTGACCCTGCTGCGCCACCCGGAGGAACTGCGCCGCCTGCGCGAGGACCCGAGCCGGGCGCCCCGCGTGGTGGAGGAGCTGCTGCGCTACGAGCCCCCCGTCCAGTTCCGCACGCGGAAGACCCTGTGCCCGATCACGCAGAACGGGGTGACGATCCCGGAGGGCGCACCGCTGGTGCTGCTGCTGGCCTCCGGCAATCGCGACCCGGAGGTCTACGCCGAGCCCGACCGCTTCGACCCCGACCGCACCGACAACCGCCACCTCGCCTTCGGCGGCAGCCTGCATTACTGCGTCGGCGCTCCCCTGGCGCGCTTCGAGGTCGAGGCCGCCCTGGTGGCCCTCGCCCGCCGCCTGAAGAACCCGCGCCTCGCCGTCGACCCGCCGCCCTATCGCCCGGGCTCGGCCCTGCGCGGGCCGAAGCACCTGCGGCTGGCCATCGACGGGATCGCGCCCTAGGCGCCGGGCGGAAGGCCGAGCCTCACGGGACCGCCATGCGGCGCCTGCCGCCGTCCCGGTTCGGCCCCTCCGGCGGTCGCCCCGCACCGTGAGGCACGAACGCCACACCGGACGGCAAATCTCCGACCGTCCCGGCAAATCCCGCACAGGCTGCAGTCGGTGCCTTGCCGCCAGCGCAATTGCCGGTGACGCAGGCCCGAACCGGGGTCGCAGGCCCCGATCCCGCTCCTGCTTCGGAATCCGCCAACGATGCCGCGTCCGCTCCTGTCGACACTCGCCGTCCTCGCCCTCGCCGCCGGCCTCGGCGCCTGCGCCTCCCAGCGCCTCGAGGGACCTGCGCGCGGACGTCTCGCCCCGGGGCCCCAGGCGGCCCTCGAGCCCGTCGTGCCGGCGATGCCGTCCGGCCCGGTCACCTCGGAGCCCCTGGCCCCGCCGCCGGGCGCCACCGCCATCCCGCCCGACCTGCCGCCTCCGGTCGGCGCCAACGTCGCCGTCGCCCCCTCGACCCCGGTGATCGCGCCGGATCCGGCGCCCGTCGCACCGCCCCCGCCGCCGGTGGTGGCCAGCGGTCGGTCCTCGGTGGTCGGCACCTGGAATGCCAAGGACGCCACCGGCGCGAGCTGCAAGGTCTCCCTGTCGAGCGCCCCCGCCCTCGACCTCTACAAGGCCAGCGCCTCGGGCTGCCCGAACAAGGACCTCTCCAAGGTGACCGCCTGGGATTACCGCGACGGCGAGGTCTATCTCTACCAGCCCGGCGGCACCGTCGCGGCCCGCCTGCGCCAGGGCGGCGGGGCGCTCGACGGCGCCTTGTCGAAGTCCGGCGCGTCGCTGGCGATGGTGCGCTGAAAACCGCGCGACCTCGACACGACCTCCCTGGTATACGGCCGCCGCCCCGAGGGCCTGCGCATCACGGATTGATGCGCAGGCCGAGCAGGAACGTGTTCGCGTGGAAGCTCGACGCGGCCGAGGTACTGTCGAGGCGCTGGTAGATGTAGCTCCCGCGCATCGCCAGCCAGCGATTGAATCGATAGTCGATCCGCGCCGTCGCCGAGAAACCGTGCTCGTTGATGTTCACCCGATCGTAGTCGTTCGACAGGTAGCTGATCCCGCCGGTCAGCGAGAGATTGCGCAGGAGGTCGTGCTGGACTTCCAGCGTGGCGGTCTGTGTCAGAACACCGCTCGAACCCGGGACCGACGTCTCGATGACGCCGGTCGCGGCATTGAGCCGAAGGGTTGTCAGCGGGCTCGCCGTCCAGATCAGCGCCGCGTTGATCACCGGGGCCGTCAGGTCGCGCAGAGCCGGGTCGACATAGCTTCGATGCTGAAGACCGGCGGAGATTTCGCCGCTGACGAAACGGGTCAGCGCGAAGGTCGCGCCGCCCGAGAGCGTAATGCCGTCCGAGTCGCGTCGTATTCCCGTCGAATCCACCCGTAGATCGTAGACGCGCGTATCGGCGAGGACGTCGATGAAGGGCGTGATGACGGGCGAGATCTCGTAACCGGCCCGCAGCTGCAGGCCGTACTGGTTCAGGTTACGGTCGCTCTGGCGTAGAATGGTGCCGTCGGAAAGCTGCGCATCCTCGAATTCCGAGCGGTCGAGCAGGCCCCGCAGCGACACCTGCACCCGGTTGAACCGCTCGGTGACGCCAACCGTCGTCCCGTAACTCGCGATCAGCGGCCGGGTCGCCGTCGCGGCCGCGAGGTCCGGCGTGCCAGTGCGTTGTGTTTCCAGGAGAAATCGCCCTTCGACATCGATCCGCGTGTCGCGGTTGGCGTCGATCCGCAGCCGGGTCACGCCGGCTCCGTTCGGACGGCTGGCCCCCTGATTGTCCGGGTAATCGCTGTAGCCGCCGCGCAGGTCGCCTGTGAGTTCGCTCGACGACCAGTCACTGCGGAAGCTCAATTCGCCGTCGGTCCGCAGTGCCAACGATGGCTTGGCAAGCCGGTTGGTGATCTGGTCGGGGTTCGTGTCGTACCCGATGCTCTGCTGGATCGCGGGCAGGATCGTGAAGGTCCCCACCTTGATGCCCAGGGGCGCATAAGCTTCGTCGATGGTGATCGGCCGGCGCAGCGCAGTCGATAGAAAGAATCCCGGCGTCTGCACACCCGCAAGCGGCAGGATCGTCGGCAACGGCACGCCGCTCACCGCGCTGCGCACCACCGGCGTCAGACGCAGATCGTAGGGCGGCACCTGTGTGATCGACCGCACTGGCCGCACCGTGGCACTCCCGAAGCGGCGCGGCGGCATCGCCCGAAGGCGCAGGATATTGGTCAGGCCGCGATTGTTGGCGCCGCTGGTTCCACCGGAAACAAGAGCGCTGCCCGAGCGACTCCCAGCCAGGGCGCGCGTCGCCAGCCCGCTGCCGCCCGTAGCCTCACCGCCTGTGGCACTCCCGTTGCTGTTGAGGACGCCGCTGCCCGAAACATTGCTGCCGCGCAGGCTCGGACCCAGGGGCAAGACATCGCCGACGCTCGCAGTCCCGGACGCAGCATCCGGCGCGCCCGACGGCAGAGCCTGGGCCAATACCGGTGGCGACGAAAGGGTCAGGGCACCGATTAGGGCGAAGCCACCAAGGCTCCGAATGTTCCCCCCTGCGATCGGCCCTGCGCGTGTCACGGATCAATGTCTTTCCGCTGACCTTCGCGCCGGATCCGGCGCATCGAAATCGGAACCGCCGGCGGAAGCGCATGGCGGACGACGCCAAATCGTCCTTTGTGAAGGACCTTTCGACGTCATGGTTAACAGGCCTACAACCGCCACGGTTAATGGGGCGTCAACGGGCTGAGGGACGCCGTCGGCGGCTGCACGGAGTCGCCATCCGACCACAATCGCTGTTCATAGGCGGTCGGCAGTGGCGGCTCACGGGCTCGCGAACTCACGAGAAGGACAAGGGCCGGTATGGCTCCCACAGACAGCGCCCAGGCCTTGCGCCCCGCCCCGACGCCCGCCGAGGCGACGCTCTCGCCCGCCGTCGCCTCCGCCCTGCGGACCATCGAGACCGAACGGGACGGGCTCGCCTGCCTCATGGAGGCCATCGGCAACGGTCTCGGGGCGGCGTTCACGGATGCGGTCTCACGGATTGTCCGCGCGAAGGGCCGCGCCATCCTCACCGGTATGGGGAAATCCGGCCATATCGGGCGCAAGATCGCCGCGACGCTCGCCTCGACGGGCACGCCAGCCCTTTATGTTCATCCCGCGGAGGCAAGCCATGGCGACCTCGGAATGATCCAGCCCGAAGACGTCGTCGTGGCGTTGTCATGGTCCGGTGAGACCACCGAACTCGCCGATATCATCGGCTACGCCAGACGCTACCGTGTCGGACTCGTCGCGATCACGTCCAACGGATCTTCGACTCTCGGGCGCGAGGCCGACATCTGCCTGACCTTGCCGAAGGCGCGCGAGGCCTGCCCGAACGGCCTGGCCCCGACGACCTCCACGGCGATGCAGCTTGCCCTCGGAGACGCCCTGGCGATCGCCCTTCTCGAGGCCCGAGGCTTCTCGGCCCGAGAATTCAGCATTTACCATCCGGGTGGCCGGCTCGGCGCGTCTCTGCGCCAAGTCCGGGAGGTCATGCATACCGGTGCACAACTGCCGGTCGTCGCGCGCGGTACGCCGATGCGCGCAGCGATCGCCGAGATCGATGCCAAGGGCTTCGGCTCGGTGGTCGTGGTGGAAGCCGACGGGCGCCTCGCCGGAATCCTCACCGACGGCGATTTGCGTCGCAACGTCTTCCGCAGCGATCTCGACGGCCTTACCGTTGACGCTCTGATGAGCGGCAAGCCCCGGACGGTGGCCCCCGAGACATTGCTGGCCAAAGCTCTGGAGATCCAGGAATCGATGAAGATCACCGCGCTGATCGTCGTCGAGGAGGACCGGCCTGTCGGTCTCGTTCACTACCACGATCTGCTTCGCTCGGGCGTCGCCTAAGCGATCAGCCACGGCGATCGAGCCAGCGCTGGACCGGCTTCCAACCCGGAATCCACTTGGCACGCCACCGGGCCGCATCCTCCGCCGCATCACGGGCATCGAGGGCGTCGAAGCCGCGCACGCGCTCCAGCATTTCGGCGGCGACCGCTTCGGGGTCTGGAATCGACCAGCCGAAGTGGAAGCCTCGCTCCTCCCCGATTGTGCTTCCGGGAACGAAGTAGTAGCGCGCCCGCGTGCCATTCAGCGCATCGAGCAGAAGGAAGTTGGCGTTGACCGGCGGCGTCCAGTTCAGCGCTAGAATGCGACGGTTTGGAGCCGCGAAGACCGCGGTGTGGAAGGCCGAGCCCGCTGTTCCAAGCACCATCCTTCGCTCGGAGAGAAGCCGAACCAGTTCGGGAAAGCGCAGAGCTTCAGGAAAGACGATGTCCACGCCTTGCCGCGACAGGGCCTCGCACAACGCATCTTCGTTAGTCAGCCGCGAAATGCCCGATCCCAGCCGTGCCTTCGACAGATAGACGGGCCGTGCGTCGCGATCGATTGCGTCGGAGTTGTAGAATGCCTGGCCAGTGAAGCGCGTGAGGGTGCCGTAAATCGCGTAGGTGAAGTCCTGCTCCTTCACGCAAGGCTCCGGCAGCAGGAGCTCGGGAATTTGCGTCACGTTCTGATAGGTGACGAGGTCTTCGACACTCAGATCGAAGCGAGCCAGGATGTCGGCCAGGAACGGAAGTGTAGCCCATTGCGCATGCAGCGCATCCAGGGGACCTTCGGCATAGCACAGGAGGCGCGGTTTCGGTCCCGTCCAATTGAGCAGCGGCCAGAGGCGTGCGAAGGTACCGAGGAGGAAGTGGCCGTAATGCGTGATCAGCGGACCGACGAAGAGGGTCGGGCGATCATCGACCTGATCCACGACATCCGTCAGCATCGGATTGGCGCCGAACTCGATGATCGTCCCTGCAGCGTCGCACAAGGCCCAGCTGCCGTCCGGGCTCGCCGGTTGATAAATGGCGTTCGTCACGGTGCGCAGGCCCGGAAGGGCATCGCGGCGCTCGGTGCGTCCCCAGACTGTGCGGCATCGCTGTAGCTTGGGTCTCACGTGCGAGTGAATCCTTGGACCATGGTGTTCGAAATCGCCCTGCAGTCGCCGAGATCGCGTGAGCGGTCCGACGGAACGCGAGCCAGCAACGACGCGACAGGGGTCGCGGTATACATGATAGGCCTTTGCGTTGCCTTTCGGCCGGATCGGGGCGCAGCTATAGGTTTCCCCGCATGTCCGCGCCACCTCGCCCCGTCCGACGCCTCGACTCGATCCTCATCGACCGCATCGCAGCGGGCGAAGTCGTGGAGCGGCCCGCCTCGGCGGTTAAGGAACTTGTGGAGAACGCTATCGATGCGGGTGCGAGAAGCATTGAGGTCTCGATCGAAGGCGGCGGGCGGAGGCTGATCCGCGTCGTCGATGACGGTGCCGGCATGAGCGCGGCCGATCTCGCGCTTGCCGTCGAACGGCACGCCACGTCGAAGCTGCCGGGTGGCGATCTCACCTGCATCGAAACTTTGGGTTTTCGCGGCGAGGCGCTGCCTTCGATCGGTGCCGTTGCGCGACTGACGGTGACCAGTCGTATGGCGGATGCGGGCATGGGCGTCACACTCACGGTGGACGCCGGCATCAAGGGCGAGGTACGGCCGGCGCCGAGTGCGAAGGGCACCCGCATCGAAGTCTGTGACCTCTTCTCTACTACCCCGGCACGGTTGAAATTTTTGAAGTCCGATCGAGCCGAAACGGCGGCGATCAGCGATATCCTGCGTCGCCTTGCAGTGGCGCAGCCTCACATCCGTTTCGCGCTTCGCTCCGAGAGCGGGACGCCGCTGGTCCTGCCAGGCGAAGCCGACATCGGACCCTCTGCTACACTGCGCCGCCTGACAGCGGTATTCGGCCCCGATTTCGGACCGAATGCGCTTGCCCTCGCTATGGCCCGTGAAGGCTTCGCCCTATCCGGACATATCGGCCTGCCGAGCTATCACCGCGGTGCCGCCAGTCATATCCACTTCACGGTGAATGGTCGCCCGGTGCGTGATCGCCTTCTACTCGGCGCGGTCCGGGGCGCCTATGCCGACACCATGAGTTCCGACCGCCACCCCGTCCTCGCGCTGGCGATCCAGTGCGACCCGTCTCTGGTGGATGTGAACGTACATCCTGCCAAGACGGAGGTACGCTTCCGCGATCCTGGTTTGGTCCGGAGCTTGGTCGTCAGCGCGATTCACGAGACCCTGCGCCGAGCCGGTCTGCGCGGCTCTAGCACCGGCGCTGCCCGGGCCCTCGACGTGCTGCGCACGACCGATCTCTCAATACATTCTGGTGCGAACACCTACCCGATACCAGTGCCTAGCCTGCCGCCCTCGTTCGCGTCCGTTGCAGCGCCCAGCCAGTACCGACAGGCGAACCCGCGCGCTCGGCTTTGGGGGGGGATGGCCGAGCCTCCTCAGACGCGCTTCGACGATGAGTTCGTGGTTCCGTCGGCGGACGTTCGGCCAGACCTCGACCTTCGGGAAGCCGATGGATTTCCGCTCGGTACGGCCCGGGCACAACTGCACGAGACTTACATCGTCGCCCAGACCGCCGACGGGCTTGTGCTCGTCGATCAGCATGCAGCTCACGAGCGCCTGGTCTACGAACGTCTGAAGCAGGAACGGTCGTCCGGCGGCATCGCCCGCCAGGGACTGCTGATCCCCGACGTCGTCGAGATGGCACCGGGCGACGCCGAGCGGCTCTTGGCCGCCGCGCCCGATCTCGATCGGCTCGGGCTTACACTGGAGGCGTTCGGCACCGGCGCGATCCTCGTGCGTGAGGTTCCCGCAGCTCTTGCAACGGCCTCGATCCGAAGCCTTTTGATCGACATTCTCGATGCGCTGAGCGAGAGCGGGCTGGAGGACGAAAGTCCGGATGGTACGGACGAGGGCGGGGGCCCCCTCGGCCGGCGTCTGGACGCCGTCCTGTCGAGGATGAGCTGCCATGGCTCGATCCGGGCAGGACGGCGCCTACGTCCGGAAGAGATGAACGCGCTGCTGCGCGAGATGGAGACGACACCGCTCGCCGGCACCTGCAATCATGGCCGCCCGACCTTCGTGGAGCTGAAACTCCATGACATCGAGCGGTTGTTCGGTCGGCGCTAGGCCGCCGGTAAGCTGGCGGCGGCCTTCAGGGCTTCGTCGAGGGCTTTCTGCCGAGCTTCCGGGCCGAGCGAGATTCCCTCGGCGACGATGACCTCCGGGTTCGTGATCCCGATGAAGCCGAGCGCGACGCGAAGGTAAGTTTCGGCATGCTCCGCGGCGGCATACGGCGAGCCGTCTCCGTAGTGCCCACCGCGGGCGACGGCGACGATGGCTCGCTTCTGCGGGACGAGGCCGACGGCTCCGCCCTCGGTATATCTGAAGGTCTGGCCCGCCACGAGGATGCGGTCGATCCAGGCCTTAAGCTGGGACGAGATCGTAAAATTGTAGAGGGGCGCGCCGATCACGACGATGTCGGCGGCCAAGAATTCGGCAAGGACCGTTCGGCCGAGTTCAACATCGTGCTGGATGTCCGGCGTGTTCGTCGCGTTCGGTTGCTGACCCGCGAGAAAGGCCCCCGACAAATGCGGAATGGGAGTCGCGGCGAGATCGCGATAAGTGACGTCAAGATTTGGTGTCTCCGCGGTGAGATGCGCGACGATCGCGGCCGAAACGGCGCGGCTTACGGAGTGATCGCCAAGGATGCTTCCGTCGACGTGGAGGAGCTTCATCGTAGGTTCCCGGTATCAGAAGTGTACCGAGGCGTTATAGAGAACCGGAAGGGCGCCGGCGCAAGGAGGCACATTCGTGGTACCGGGGCACAGCGAAGGAACCGAGGCACAGCCGCCGCACCACCTAGGTGACTGCCGCGCCGTCGGGACGGTCCTCTCTCGGATCGGCGACAAATGGACGATCCTCGTGGTCATGATGCTGACGGACGGTCCGCGGCGCTTCAACGAATTGAAGCGGATGATCGGGGGCGTTTCGCAGCGTATGCTGACGTTCACCCTGCGGGGGCTCGAGCGCGACGGGCTCGTCTCGCGCACCGTTTACCCGACCATCCCTCCGCGGGTGGAGTACGAGCTCACGGAGCTCGGTCGGTCTCTGCAGAAACCGGTCCAGGCGCTCGGGGCCTGGGCGTTCGCGAATCTTCCCACAATCCAGAATGCGCGCAGCCGTTTCGACGGAGAGTTATCGCGATCGGACGGCGATGATACTTCAGGTCCAATAGAGAACCCGCGCAGTCGGTAGCACGTCGGCAAGGTCTTTCGTGATCGTGAGACGCATTGCCTGCATGAGATCGCGCTGAAGGACATACTTAACCGAACCGAACTTCGTCAGTTTCCGGCTACGGTCGCTCTCCTGCATCGGCAGATCCGAGCCGGGATACCATCCCTTGAGCACGTCCTTCGAGCCGGGTGTGAACCGGTGAGTGATGAGTTCGACCGTGAGGTCGAGGTCCCGCACACCGGCCAGTGCCGTGCCGGCATCGCGGATCAGGGCGGCATAGGCGCCCTGCCAATCCGGTACCGGCAGGATCGGTGCGATGGTCAGCCCAACGGGATAGCCGACCTCCGCGACGGCCCGAAGAGCGCTCAAACGGGCATCGAGGCTCGCCGTGCCGCCCTCGTAGCGGGCGGCGGCGCGCGCGTTCACCGAGAACCTGATGCGGGTGCGCCCACGATGGGCGAGGCCAAGCAGGGGTTCGACAGCGGCGAACTTCGTTGTGAAGCGCAGTTGCACCGGCGCGTCCCAGGCGCCGAAATGGGTGATGGCGGACGAGAGCGATCCGGTGAGATGTTCGATACCGAGGGGGTCGGTGTAGCAGGAGGCCTCGAAGGTGGTACCTTCGTGGGCGCGATCGGCCTGTGCGGAGGTGATGGCGCCCTGGCCGAGATAGGCTGTGAGGTTGCCGAGGATCGGATCGAGGTTAGCGTAGGCCCGGGTGACCGGGGGCCCCGAGAGCGACCCGGCGAGGTAGCAGTACTGGCAATGGGCCGGGCAGCCCTCGGCGAGGTCGAAGCGCCAATCGGCGCTCGGAGGGATCGGCTGAAGCTTCAGCTTCGTCGGCGGCGCCACGACGATGGCGAGGGTCGCCTTGGCTTCGCGGTACGCGACGCGCGGATCCGGATTTCGTAGGCCCATCAGTCGGTTGGCGGGCAGGCGCTCGACCGGTAGGCCGAGCGCCTCGGCGCGGGCCACCATCGCCCGGCCGTGGGCGTAGTCCAGGGCGGCGGGCGTGACGAGCACCCGGCGCGGGCGCCAGGGTCGAGCGGGGCGCGGATCGGGATCGATCTCTGCGGCATCGGTTCGGGGTTCGGCGAGAGCCATCATGAGGGAACGCGACGGGCGTCGTCGGAGGTCCCCGGCGCGCGCGAGGGTCGCGCCCGTATACCAGGAGGGTCGTGTCGAGGTCGTGCCTCAGGCGGCGTAGCGCGCGTAGGCGAGGGCCGTATCGCCGTAGACCCGGCGCTCCAGCGCGGTGAAACCGGGGGGCAGGGCGACCTGGACGCTGGCGGATTCCTCGATGACCGCGAGGGCGCCGGGGGCGAGCCAGCCACCGGCCGCCGCGCTGAGCAGGGCCGCCGGCGCGAGGTCGCGATTGTAGGGCGGATCGCAGAACACCAGGGTGAACGTGCCGCTGGTCCCGACCGGTCCCAGCCGGGTGGCGTCGCGCCGGAACAGGCGGGTCGATCCTTCGGCGCCGAAAGATTCGATGTTCTCGCGAATCAGCGCCCGGGCCTCGGCACCCTCGTCGACCAGGAGGGCATAGGCCGCCCCGCGGGACAGGGCCTCGAAGCTGAGGGCGCCGGTGCCGGCGAACAGGTCGAGGACCCGAGCCCCGGCGACGGCGTCGTCATAGGCGTGGGCGAGGACGTTGAAGATCGCCTCGCGCAGGCGGTCCGAGGTCGGCCGGATCGCGTCCGTCTTCGGGGTGGCGAGGCGGCGACCGCGATGATCGCCGCCGACGATCCTCACCGGCTGCCACCTCGAGGCGGACGGCCACCACCGCCGCCGCCGCCCGGCTTGCCGCCGCCGGAACCACCGCGATTGAACCCACCGGGTTTGCCGCCGAACCCGCCGGGTTTGCCGCCGGGCTTGAAGCCGCCCCCTGGTTTGCCGCCGCCCGACCTGGCTGCGCCCTTGAAGCCGCCGCGCTCTCCGTCCTGGCGAGGAGCGCCGCCCTTGAAGCCGCCGCGTTCCCCGTCCTGGCGGGGAGCACCGCCCTTGAAGCCGCCCCGATCGGCGCCCGGCCGGTCGTTGCCGCGAAAGCCGCTGGGCTTGTCGCCGCGGAAGCCGTCGCGGGCGGGCGCGCCGCGGGAGGCCGGACGGGCGCCGCGCTCGTCGCCGCCCTCCGAACGGTTGGCGTTGCCGCGGAAGGGACCGCGCGGACGGTCCTCGCCGCCGCGCGGCGGCCCGCGGCGCTCGGCGCCGTCCTGGGGCCTGAAGTTTCCGCGCGGGCGGTCGTCGTCCCGGCGCGGCGGCCGGCCCTCGCCGCCGAAGCCGCGGGCGGGACGGTCGCCGCTGGAACGGGCCGCGGCGCGATCGTCGGATTGCCGGAAGGGGCGGCCCTGCGCCTCGGCGCGGGGGAAGCGGCCCTCGCGGGGCGCCGCCTCGTCGTCGCGACGGCGCGCGGCGCTGTCGCGGCGATGCGGCTCGGCGGCGGGCTCCTGCGGGCTCGACTTCAGGCGTTCCACCAGCACCCGGCGCTCGCCGGTGCTGATGGCGCCGACGCGCTCGCGGCCGCGGGCGGCGGCGGCCTCGCGCTCGACCTTCGGGTCGGCGCCCCGGCGCGGGATCTTCACCCGGCGCGGCGCATCCTCCGCGCTCGCCTCGTCCTCGGCGCGCCAGACGGAGCGGCGAGGCCCGGCGCTGTTGCCGCCAGTGGGAACCCGGGCGGGCTTGGCGGGTGCCATCGGACGGCCGCCGCCGCGCGGCGCCTCGTCGTCATAGGCGCGCGGCTCGCGGCGCTGGGCGGCCGAGGCGCTGCGGGCGGGCTGCTTGGCCTGCTGCTTCGGGGAGCCGAAGGGCGCGATCGGCTCGCGCACCGGGCTCTCGAAATCGACGCCGGCCTGCTCCGAGAGGCCCGGGCCGAGCTGTTCCTTGAGAACCTTGGTGCGGATCTCCTCGACGAGACCGGCCTCGAGGTCGCCGAGCTGGAACGGCCCGAACGAGAGCCGGATCAGGCGGTTCACCGCGAGTCCGAGATGCTCGAGGATGCGCTTGACCTCGCGGTTCTTGCCCTCGCGGAGGCCGAGCGTCAGCCAGAGGTTGTCGCCGGATGCCCGGTCGAGGCTCGCATCCACCGGGCCGTAATCCATGCCGTCGATGGTGACGCCCCGGCGCAGCTTGTCGAGTTCGGCCTGCGTGGTGTCGCCGTGGGCGCGCACCCGGTAGCGGCGCAGCCAGCCGGTGTCGGGGTGGGCGACGACCTTGGCGAGGCCGCCGTCGTTGGTGAGGAGCAGCAGCCCCTCGGTGTTGATGTCGAGGCGGCCGATGGCGACGACCCGGGGCAGGTCCTCGGGCAGGTTGTCGAAGACGGTCTGACGACCCTCGGGGTCGCGCGCCGTGGTCACGAGGCCGCGGGGCTTGTGGTAGATCCACAGGCGGGTGCGCTCGCGGGCCGGCAGCGGCTCGCCGTCGACGGTGATCCGGTCGTCGGGGGTGACGTTGATCGCCGGCGAGGTCAGGACCTTGCCGTTGAGGGTGACGCGGCCCTGCTCGATCATCGCCTCGGCGTCGCGGCGCGAGGCGATGCCCGCGCGGGCGATGGCCTTGGCGATGCGGTCGCCCTCGGGGGTGACGTCGTCGCGGGCCGGACCACCGGAGGCGGCCGCCTCGGGCCGCGGCGCGGGAGCGGGCTTCGCCAGCGGCGTCTTGCGGCGCAGGGGCGCATCGCCGCCGCGGGGCATGGCGGCATGGCGGACCTTCGGCTTCTCCTCCGCCGAGGGGCCGGGAATGCCGGCATCGGTCGCCGGAGCCCAGGGCTCCGCCGAGGCCGCCGACTTCGGCTCGGAAGATTTCGGCTCAGAAGATTTCGGCTCGGAAGATTTCGGCTCGGGGGCCTGGGACGCTTCGGCCGCCTTGGCGCGCTTGGGCGCAGGCTCGGCTGCTGGCTCGGCAACGGACGCCTCGGGTACTTCGGGCGCCTCGGCTCCGGTTGCCTCCGCTACGGGCGCCGCCTTCGCGGCTTTCGCCTTCTTGGGTTTGGTCTCGGACGCTTCCGTCACCGCAGGCGCAGTCGCGGCCGCCTTCTTGGGGGCCACGGCCTTGGCCGGCTTCGGATCGGCGGGCGCGACCGTCTCGGCCTTCGCTGCCGCGGACTTGCCCACGCTGGACTTGCCTGCGCTGGACTTGTCTGCGCTGGACTTGCCCGCAGCGGGCTCGACTGCGGTGGATTTGCCCGTCGCAGCCTTCGGCGTGGCGGCTTTCGGCGCGGCCGCTTTCGGTGCCAGGGCTGTCACGGGTTCCGCCTGCGCCGCATCGTCCTCGATGGCGGCCGGCTTCGAAGCTTTCGCTTTCGGCGCCTTTGCGTCCGACGACTTCCCAGCCGACGCGTCCGCTGCGGACGCAGGCGCACCCGAAGACTTGGCCGCGCCGGTCGCGGACTTCTCGACCTTCAGCGTCACGGGCTCGGCCTTCGCAGCCTTGGCCGCCTTCGCGGGCTTGCCCGCCGGTGCCTCGACGGCCTCGGCCTTCGGTGCGGCGGTCTTCGTCGAGGCCTTGGCCTTCGAACGGGAGGTCTTGGCAGGCGCGTCCACGGACCCGCCCATCGTATCGTCAGTCTTGTCGGTCATGCCTGCCCCATAACAGAGCGGACGCGCCGTTGCGAGTGATCCCGCGCTCATGGGCCGCGGCTTCGCCGAATACGGCCCCCAAACAAGCGAAAAGGCGGCTCGCGCCGCCTTTTCCAGTTCCTCTTGCCCGAAGCCGAGCCCCGGGCAGGAAGGCTTAGAGCTTGCTCTTGACCGCGTCGGCGGCGTTCTTCACGCCGTCCTTGGCATCGCCGACGGTCTTCTGGGTCTCGCCCTTCAGCTCCTGGGCCTTGCCCTCGGCCTTGAGCTTGTCGTTGTCGGTCACGTTGCCGATGCCCTGCTTGACGTTGCCGACGGCCTCGTTGGCCAGACCCTTGATCTTGTCGGTGGTGCTGCTCATCGTGCGCTCCTCGTCTTCGGGTTGGCGGCCGGGCGATGTGTCAGCCGAGCCGCATTGCCCTGTCCAACGGTCACGCCCGGACGATGTTCCGCGCCTTAACATCCTCGTGAACCGGTTCGGCCTCGAGGCCTCGGCCCACGGTGGAGCGATCGGCGGACGCAGCGTCCGTATCGCCTCTTGGGAGGTCCGGACGCTGTCGTCTCCGGCGCGACGCGCTTCCACGTGGTCCCTGGCAGGACTTCGACGGCCCCGCTCCCATGCACGAGACCGGTCCCGCAGCGCCTCGGATGCGACCCATTGCGGATCGTCGCCCGGGCGGCCAAGGATCGGGCGCCGATCCAGGACAGCGCCCATGCCCGATGCCGCCCCTTCCGCCAGCGACCCCGCATCTGTCGGCGACCCCACCTCTGGCGGCGACCCGATGAGCCGCGCCTTCGCGCAAGCGCGCCTGGCAGCGGGGGAGGGCGAGGTTCCGGTGGGCGCCGTGGTGGTGAAGGACGGGGCGGTGGTCGCGGTGGCGCATAACCGCCCGCGTGCCCTACGCGACCCGACCGCCCACGCGGAAATCCTGGCGATCCGGGCCGCCTGCCGGGCGCTGGACGACGAACGCCTGAGCGGCTGCGACCTCTACGTCACCCTGGAACCCTGCGCGATGTGCGCGGGAGCGATCGCGTTCGCGCGCATCCGGCGCCTCTACTTCGCGGCCCCGGACCCGAAGGGCGGCGCCGTGGAGCACGGTCCGCGCTTCTTCAACCAACCGACCTGTCACCACAGCCCGGAGGTCTATGGCGGCCTTCGCGAGCGCGAGGCCGCCGATCTGCTGCGGGCTTTCTTCGCCGAGCGCCGGGTGACCTGAGGGCTCGGCTCCCGCCGGCGCCGCCCGACAGACCGAGCGCGAGCGCGGCGCAGTGATCCGCATCGGCTCCCTCCGGGGATGGGCGTCACACGATCGATCCGCGACCGACACAGACCATCCCCGGGGCTCTCTTAGTTCGTCCGCGCGGAACCGCGAGTCTTCAGGCCGCCGCGAGAGGCTTCGAGACGTCCTCCAGGGACTTGCCTTCGGCCGCGGTGCCGAAGAGGCCGCCGACCACCGCCGCCACCGCCATCAGGGCGGCGCCGATGAGATAGCCGATCAGCACGTTGTCGCGCGAACCCGTCTCCACCAGGGCGCCGAACAGGAGCGGCCCGGAGACGCCGCCGATGCCGGTGCCCAGCGCGTAGAACACCGCGATGGCCAGCGCCCGGATCTCCAGCGGGAAGGTCTCCGCCACGGTGAGATAGGCCGCGCTCGCGGCGGCGGAGGCGAAGAAGAACACCACCATCCAGGCCGCGGTCTGGCCCACCGGGCCGAACACGTCGATCTTGAACAGGTAGCCGGTGATCGCCAGCAGGATCGCCGAGATCCCGTAGGTGAAGGCGATCATCGGGCGGCGGCCGACCGTGTCGAACAGGCGCCCCAGCAGCAGCGGGCCGAGGAACGAGCCCAGCGCGAAGGGCAGCAGATACCAGCCGACATGATCGCCCGGCACGTTGTAGAACCGCTGCAGCACCAGGGCGTAGGTGAAGAACAGGGCGTTGTAGAAGAAGGCCTGCGCCACCATCAGGGCGAGGCCGACCATGGTCTGCTTGCGGTGGCCGACCAGCATGGTGCCGAACACCTCCTTGAGGGGCGTGTGGCTGCGGGTCCTGAGCTTCATGCGCTTGGCGTCGTCGATGGGCGGCAGCGTGTGGCCCTCGTCGGTGAAGCGCTTCTCGATGCCGGTGACGACGCGGTCGGCTTCCGCCACGTAGCCGTGGGTCGCGAGCCAGCGCGGGCTTTCCGGAATCCAGGTGCGCAGGAGCAGAATGACGAGGCCGATGCCGCCGCCGACGAAGAAGGCGATGCGCCAGCCCCAGGCCGGGTCGATCATGCCCGGGCGCAGCACGACGATGGACAGGAACGAGCCCATCGCGGCGCCGATCCAGAACGAGCCGTTGATGACGAGGTCGGTCCAGCCGCGCACGCGGGCGGGCACGAGTTCCTGGATCGTCGAGTTGATGGCGGTGTACTCGCCGCCGATGCCGGCGCCCGTGAGGAAGCGGAACAGGCAGAAGCTGTAGATGTTCCAGGACAGGCCGGTGGCGGCGGTGGCGGCGAGGTAGAGCGCCAGGGTGATGAAGAAGAGCTTCTTGCGGCCGATGCGGTCTGTGAGCCAGCCGAAGCCCAGCGCCCCGGTGACGGCGCCGACGAGGTAGGAACTCGCCGCCAACCCGATGTCGAACTCGGTGAAGCTCATGGGCTCGGCCCGCAGCGCTCCGACGAGGGAGCCGGCGAGGGTCACCTCGAGTCCGTCGAGCACCCAGGTGATGCCGAGCGCGACGATGACGAGGACGTGGAAGCGCCCCCAGGGCAGGCGGTCGAGCCGCGCGGAGATGTCCGTGTCGATCACGGTGCCCATCGGAACGCGCTCTGGCGTCGCCTCCGCGCTCGCGCCGCCTCGTTCCGCCACGGTCCTGGTTGCCATCGAATCCTCGTTAACCGTGCTCTCGGACAGTTGTTGGCAATCCGGCGCGATGCCCGGCGGTTCCGCCAAGCTTGGCGCAAAGGTAAGCGATCTCGGCTGATCTCGGCGGGCTCTGCCGGACGCCTCAGCGATGCCACGCCTTCACTTTCCCGTTCCCTCCGCCCTTCTCCTCGTCCTCACGGCCCTCGGACTCCTGCCCGCCGCGGCGTCCGAGGCCGGGCGCGGCGCGGCCGCCCACACCCTCGATCCCTGGCGCCTGCGCCCGAGCGACGTGGCGGCGGCGGAGGCCATGCCCGCGCGCGACGCGAAGGGCCGGCCGGTCTCGGAGATCCCGGAGGAGCGGCGCGTGGTCCGCGTGGTCTATCCGGGCCTCACCGGTCCGCGCTGAGGCGCGGGTCGAGGGCATCGGCGAGGCCGTCGCCCAGCACGTTCAACGCCACCAGGGCGGCGACGAGGAACCCGGCCGGAGCGGCGAGCATCCAGGGCGCGGATTCGATGGCGCGCGAGCCCTCCGCGATCAGGGCGCCCCAGCTCGTGGACGGCTCCTGCACGCCGAGGCCCAGGAAGGAGAGGAAGCTCTCCAGGAGGATCACCCGCGGCACCAGCAGGGTCGCCGCCACCGTGACCGGCCCCAGGGTGTTGGGCACGATGTGACGGCGCAGGATCGCGGCGGCGGAGAGGCCCAGCGCCTCGGCGGCCCGCACGAAGTCGCGGTTGCGCAGGGACAGGGTCTGCGCCCGGGTGATCCGGGCCATGTCGAGCCATTCGACCGCCCCGATGGCGATGAGGATCAGCCCGAGCCCGGCGCGGAAGAACACCAGCAGCATGATGACGAAGAACACGAAGGGCAGGGCGTAGAGCACGTCGACGAGACGCATCATCGCCGCGTCGACCCGGCCGCCGGCATAGCCCGCGACCGCTCCGTAGGTGACCCCGATGAGCATCGCGACGCCGGTGGCGACGAGGCCGATCAGGAGGGAGATCCGGCCGGCGACGAGGCTGCGGCTGAGGAGGTCGCGCCCGAGCACGTCGGTGCCGAGGGGAAAATACAGCCGCCGCACCGGCGCCGCGACGACGAGGCGGCGCCCGTCCTCCGCCCGCGAGACGATCGTGGCGGGGCCGAACAGGTCCGAGCGCGGCAGGTAGCTCAGCGCCCGTTCGTTGATCGGGTCCGGTGCCGATAGGGTGACGTGCAGCCGCCCGTCCGCGACCCGGACGTCCTCGGCCGTCACCCGCATCCGGAAGGCGAGACGCTCCACCGCCGGGGCGATCGCCTCGGGCCGCGGATGGGCCTGGAGCGAGGGCGCGGTGCGCACGAGGTCGGGGTAGGTCCGGCCCGGATCGTGCCCGGTGAGGCCCGGCCCGACGAGGCAGGCGAGGGCGACGAGGGACAGGACGACCAGGGCCGCCATGGCGCCCCGGTTGCGGGTCAGCCGCCCGAGGGCACGCCTCACCGGGCCGCCCGCAGGCGCGGGTCGAGGAGACCCGAGAGGAGGTCGGCCACGAGGTTGAGGGCGATCACGAAGAGCGCCACCAGCACGACGGTGCCCATCACCAGGGTGTAGTCGCGGTTCAGCGCCCCATCGACGAAGTAGCGGCCGATGCCGGGCAGGCCGAAGATGGTCTCGACCACCACCGATCCGGTGAGCAGGCCGGCTGCCGTCGGCCCGAGGATCGCCACCACGGGCAGCAGCGCCCCGCGCAGGGCGTGGCGGGCGATGCGGCGGGGCGGCAGGCCCATGGCGCGCTGGGTGCGGACCGGCTGGGCGGCCAGCACTTCGCCCAGGGAGGCGCGGGTGAGCCGGGCCAGCGCCCCGACCTGGGGCAGGGCCAGGGTGAGTACCGGAAGCACAAGGTTCGCCGGCGCGCCGCTCTCCCAGCCGCCCACCGGCAGCCAGCGCAAGCTCAGGCCGAAGACGATCTGGAGCAGCGGCGCGACCACGAAGGTCGGCACCGCCAGCGTCAGGCCCGCGGTGAGGCTGACGAGGCGGTCGACGGCACCGCCCCGGCGGTAGGCCGCCAGCGCGCCGAGGCCGATGCCGAGCCCGAGGGCGAGCGCCAGGGCGAGGGCGCCGAGCGTCATCGAGACCGGCAGGCCGCGGGCGAACAGGTCGCCGACGGTGAGGTCGCGAAAGGAGAAGGACGGCCCGAAATCGCCGGTGAGGAGGGCGCCGAGGTAGCGCCCGTACTGGACGACCAACGGCTGGTCGAGGCCGTAGACCCGGGCGAGGTTCGCCATGGCGGCCGGCGGCAGGGGCCGCTCCAGATCGAAGGGGCCGCCGGGGGCGAGCCGGATCAGGAAGAAACTCAGGGTCACCACGGCGAACAGGGTCGGGATCGCCTGGAGAAGGCGGCGCAGGACGAAGCCGATCACGCGGTCAGCCTCAGGAAGCGCGTCGGGGCGGCGTTGCGCAGGTTCGGGTGGTAGCCGGAGAGGCGCGGCGCGATCAGGGCCTTCGAGCGGGTGTGCATCACCGGAATCCAGGGCAGCTCGGTGACCACGATGGTCTCGGCCGCGTGCAGGAGGTCGGCCCGCCGGGCGATGTCGCGCTCGGCCGCCGCCCGGCGCATCAGGGCGTCGTAGGCGGGGTTGGCGTAGCGGCCGGGGTTCATACCCTCGTTGCTGCTCTCCAGCAGGAACAGGAAGTTCTGCGGGTCCGAGTAGTCGGCGATCCAGGACATGCGCGCCAGGTCGAAGTCGCCGCCGTCGCGCAGGTAGGCGAAGTGGGTCTTGGCATCCGTATAGACGAAGCGGGTCTCGACCCCGAGGCCGCGCCACATGTCGGCGATGGCGAGCGCGGTGTTGCGGTTGTTGTCGCTGGCGTTGAAGCGATATTCGAGCCGCAGGGGCCGCCGGCCCTCGCCGAAGCCAGCCGCGGCCAGCAGCGCCCGGGCCTCGTCCTCGCGGTCGATCGGCAGGGCGTCGCGCCCGGCGGTCTCGGGCGGGGCGCGGTAATGGTCGAGGCCGGGCGGGCAGAGCGCGTAGGCCGGCACCATGGTCTCGCCCCAGAGTTTCTGGGCCAGGAACTCGCGGTCGATGACCAGGGAGAGCGCGCGCCGCACCCGCAGGTCGTCGAAGGGCGCCTTGCGGGTGTTCACCGCGAGCGCGTAGAGGCCGAGGGCGGGGCCGAGCACCACCTGGGTCCCGAAGCGCGCCTTGAGCGAGGCGATCTGGTCGCCGGGCAGGTCGGCGAGGGAATCGATCTCGCCGGCCGCGTAGCGCCGGACCGCGCTCGACAGGTCCGGCGTCGGCAGGAAGGCGACGCGCGGGATCGCCACCTCGGCGGCGGCATGGAAATGCGGGTTGCGCTCCAGGGTGATGCGGTCGTTCGGCACCACCTCCGCCAAGCGGTAGGGGCCGTTGGTCACGCTGTTGCCGGGGCGCGCGAAGGCGTCGCCGTGGCGGGCCAGGGAGGGCGGATGCACGGGCAGGGAGGTCTGGTGCGTCAGGAGTTCGAGCAGGTACGGCGTCGGCTGCTCCAGGCTCAGCACCAGGCGCCGCTCCTCCGGGGCCGCGACCCCCAGCGCCTCGGGCGGCAGCGCGCCCTGATTGACCGCGCGGGCGTTCCTCAGGGGAAACAGGACTTCGGCGTACTTCGCCGCCGTGACGGGCGCCAGGATGCGCCGGAGGGCGAAGACGAAGTCGGAGGCCACGACCGGGTCGCCGTTCGACCAGCGCCCGTCGGCACGCAGCGAGAAATCGTAGGTCAGCCCGTCCTCGGACAGGGTCCAGGCGGTGGCCGCCCCCGGGATGATCGCGCCGTGATTGTCGTAGGTGAGCAGGCCCTCGTAGAGATCGCGCAGGATATGCGCCTCGGCCACCGTCGAGGATTTGTGCGGGTCGAGGGTCTCGGGGTCCGCATCGTTGCCGCGCCGGTAGAGATCGCCCGGCGCCGCCGCGGCCCGGCCGCCGCCGGCGGCCAGGAGCGCCGCACCGCCGACGAGCCAATGCCGCCGATGCGGTCGCAGCATCGCCTCAAGCGCCGGTCTGCGCGGTGAGCCCCGCCGCCTCGATGCCCGCCACCGCGCAGAGCTCGTCGTTGTCCGAGGTGTCGCCCGAGATGCCGACCGCGCCGATCACGGCCTCGCCCTGGCGGATGAGCACCCCGCCCGGCACCGGCACCAGGGCGGCGGGGCCGACGAGATGGCTGACGGCGGCGACGAAGTAGGCCTGCTCCTCGGCGCGCTTGTGGAGCGCCCGGCCGCCGAGGCCGAGGGCGAGGCAGCCATTGGCCTTGCCCATCGCCACCTCCGCCCGGCGCAGGGACGTCCCGTCCTCGGCGCCCAGGGCCTTCAGGGCGCCGCGCGCATCGTAGACCACCACCGCCAGGGGCTTGAGCTTGTGGGCGCGGGCGGTCTCCAGGGCGGTGGCGACGATGGTCTGCGCGGCGGCGAGGGTGAGGTCGGACATCGGAGCTCCGGGTTTTCATCGAGCGGGCGTGCCCCTCGACTAACCCGGCGCGGTGCGGGCGACCAGGGGCTCAGCGCACCAGCCGCGCCAGGAAGGCGTCGTACCGGGCGGCGACCTCGGGCAGACGCTCGAAGTGCGGGAAGGCGCCGCTCTCGAGCACGTCGATGGTCCAGCCCGGGTCGCCGCGGAAGCGGTCGGCGTGGCGGTAGTCGACGAAGTCGCCCCGGGTGCCGTGGATCATCCAGACCGGGCGGTCGAGGCGGGGATAGACACGGCCCGTCTCGGTTGCGAACAGGTGTCCGGCCAGGAACGAGAACGGCGCGAATTCCGCGCCGGGCTGGTGGGCCGCGATCTGGTCGTATTCGAGAAGTCCCTCGTCGATGGTGCGCGAGCCCCAGGTCTTCTCCAGGAAGAAGCGCATGCTCGGACGGCTGACGAGAAGGTCGAACAGCGCCCGTCCCCAGAGGGGATAGGCCGCCACCGCGCGCGCCGTGTCGCTGCCCGACGGGTTCTGGCGCTCGTAGCGCTTGTCGAATCCGGTCGGGCTGATCAGGCCGAGGCTGCGATAGTCGCCCGGCCGTTCCAGGGCGGCCCGGGCCAGGAATTCGGCCGACAGGGAGAGCGCCACCGCGTCGATGGGAGCGCCCCCGTGCCGGTGCCGGATCTCCTCCGTCATGGCGCGGATCGCCGCCGTCATCAGCTCCGGCGTGTAGATCCGGTCGCTGCGCTCGGAGAAGCCGAAGCCCGGCAGGTCGAGGGCGTAGACCGGGCGCTGCGCCGCATAATGCAGATAGAGCGGCCGGACCTCGTAGGCGTTGGCCGCCGCGTTGACGGAGTGGATCAGCAGGAGCGGCACGCCCGCCTCCGGTCCGCTCGCGTAGTAGGACAGCCCGCCGGCCTCGCTTCCCAGGCAGGCCTGCCGGCCGGGGAGGGCGGGCGGCATCCGGCGATGATGGTCGATGCCGAGGCGGCTGTAGGCGATCCAGGCCCCGGCGGCGCCGAGCGGCAGCAGCGCCAGCAGGGCTCCGAGCCGGCGGGATCGATGGGGCATCGTCGTGGTTTCCTCGGGTTGCGCGCGGTCGGAAACGCCCCGGGGCGGGGGAGGTTTCCAGGACCCGTTCCGCGCCCCCTTGCGGGGAAAGGTCGGGTGTGGGGGTGGTCGGGTGCCCCTCGACCAGGCGAGATGGGATGCGTTCGTAGGCCCGATCACCGGAGAGGCAGCCGCCACCGCACCGTCATTCCGGGGCGCCGCAGGCGGACCCGGAATCCAGAGCCGCCGACAGTGTGAGACCTTGCACCACCTGCGTTCCCGGATCCCGGGTTCCGCTGCGCGCCCCCGGGATGACGTGGTGCAGCGCGCTGATCTTCGACGGTGGGGCCTTCTGGTGGAGCATCGCTCGACCACGAAGAGCGGCGCGACCGCGCTCAGGCCGTGGCGCCCTCGATCTCGCCGCTGAGTTCGAGCCACTCCTCTTCGGCCGCCTCCAGGGCCGCGGCGGCGTCGGACCGCATCTTGGCGATTTCGCCGGCCTTGGCCGGGTTCGCCTGGAAGGCGGTGCCGTCGGCGAGCGCCGCGTCGATCTTGGCCATGGCGTCGGTGAGCTTCTTCATCCGCGCCTCGACGCCCTCGAGCTTCTTGCGCAGGGGGGCGAGGGCGACGCGGCGGTCGGCGTTGGAGCGCCGCTCCACCGCCTTGGCGCCGCCGGTCGATTCGGGCGAGGCCTTCTCGGCCTCGCGCTCCGGCCCGGCCAGGACGTAGCGGCGGTAATCGTCCATGTCGCCGTCGAAGGCCTTCACGCTGCCGTTCGAGACGAGCCAGAGCCGGTCGGCGCAGGCCTCCACCAGGAAGCGGTCGTGGCTCACCAGGATGACGGCGCCCTCGTAGTCGTTGATCGCCTCCACCAGAGCCTGGCGGCTCTCGATGTCGAGGTGGTTGGTCGGCTCGTCGAGAATGAGCAGATGTGGACCGCGGAAGGCCGCGAGCCCCATCAGCAGGCGCGCCTTCTCGCCGCCGGAGAGCTGCGACACGGGCGTCTCCGACTTCGTGCCGGAGAAGCCGAGGCGGGCGGCCGCCGCGCGGGCCTTCGATTCGGGGACGTCCGGCATCAGGTCACGGACATGGGCGTAGGCGCTCTCGGCCGGGCGCAGCTCGTCGAGCTGGTGCTGGGCGAAGTAGGCCACCTCCATTTTCCCCGAGCGCCGCATCTCGCCACTCAAGGGCGCGAGGCGCCCGCCGATGAGCTTGCAGAAGGTCGACTTGCCGTTGCCGTTGGCGCCGAGCAGGGCGACCCGGTCGTCGGGGGCGAGACTGAGGTTCAGGCCCGAGAGGACGATCCGGTCCGGGTAGCCGGCCTGGACCCGCTCCATGGCGACGATGGGCGGCGAGAGCGGCCGCTCCGGGCTCGGCAGGCGGAAGGCCGGCACGTCGTCCTCGATCACCGAGGCGATGATCTCCATCTTGGCGAGGCGCTTGACGCGGGACTGGGCCTGGCGCGCCTTGGTCGCCTTGGCCTTGAAGCGGTCGACGAAGCTCTGGAGATGCGCCCGCTCGGCATCCTGCTTCTGCTTCGCCTTGGCCTGGAGCACGCGCTTCTCGGCCACCTGCCGGGCGAAGCTCGTGTAGCCGCCCTTGTAGATGCTGAGCTTGCCCCGATCGAGGTGCAGGATGTGATCGACGCACTCGTCGAGGAGGTCGCGGTCATGGCTGATGATCACGGCCGTGCGGGGATAGCGCTCCAGGTAGTCGTAGAGCCAGATCGTCCCCTCAATGTCGAGGTAGTTGGTCGGCTCGTCGAGCAGCAGCAGGTCGGGCTCGGAGAACAGCACCGCTGCGAGCGCCACGCGCATCCGCCAGCCGCCGGAGAAGTCCGCGCAGGGGCGGCCCTGCGCCTCGGCGTCGAAGCCGAGGCCGTGCAGGATCGCCGCCGCGCGGGCCGGGGCGGAATGCGCCTCGATGTCCACGAGCCGGGTCTCGATCTCGGCGCGGCGCAGGCCGTCGGCGGCTTCCGCCTCCGCCATGAGCCGGGCGCGCTCGGTGTCGGCGGCCAGCACCACCGCGTGCAGGGTCTCGGGTCCGGCCGGTGCCTCCTGGGCCACCGCGCCGATGCGCATGCCCTTGGGCATCGACACCGTGCCGCCCTCGGTGGGCAGCTCGCCGAGGATCGCCTTGAACAGGGTGGTCTTGCCGGCGCCGTTGCGCCCGACGAGCCCGACGCGGGCGCGGTCCGGGATGACGAAGGTGGCGCCGTCGAGGATCAGGCGCTCGCCGATGCGGTAGGTGAGATCGTTGACGCGGAGCATGGCGCGCTTTTGCGGGGTCGGCGCCTCACTGGCAAGCGGCCCCGGGCGCGGGCTCGCCACCGGGGCGGGACGTTGGCGTGGACTTCGCATCCACGCCTATCGGCGGGCGAGCGATCGGGAACGCTTGACCCAGGAATTGCACGGCGTATCGATCAGCATCGATTTGCGAAGGGGGCAGGACGCGTGACCACAGGACGGCTGACGACCATCCCGTTCTTCAAGGAACCGGGAATCGAGCTGTCCGTCTACGAGACGCGCTGCCACTGGCGTCGCTTCGACGAGAACGAGGTGCTGGTCGATTACGACGACGTCTCCACCGACGTCTACTTCCTGGCATCCGGCGAGGTGCGCATCCTCAACCGCTCGCAATCGGGCAAGGAAGTGATCCTGGGCGAGATGCGCGGCGGCGCCTTCTTCGGCGAACTCGCGGCCCTCGACGGCATCGGCCGCTCGGCGAACGTCACCGCGCTGACCCGCGGCGAGGTCTGCGTCGTGCCCGCGCCCGTGTTCCGGCAGATCATCTTCGCCTCCGAGGCCATCGCCGACCGGCTGTTCCGGCTGCTCGCCAAGCGCGTGCGCGAACTGAACACCCGCCTGATGGAGCACGCGCTCCTCGACCTGCGCCACCGCCTCTACGCCGAGCTGCTGCGCCTCTCGGTGCCCCGCGCCGGGGGCGACGGCGAGCGGGTGGTGACCCCGCCGCCCTACCATCACGTGCTCGCCGCCCGCATCGGCTGCCGCCGCGAGCAGGTGACGCGGGAATTCACCGTGATGGCCGCCGACGGCCTGATCGACCGGACCCGCGGCGCCCTGGTGATCCGCCGGCCCGACCTCCTCGAGGCCCGCGTCGCGGAAGCCTTGCGCGAGGACAGCTGAGATCCCGGCACCCGCGATGGCGTCGACGTCCGACCCCGCCGGCCTGCTCACCTGCGCCGGCCTCGGCAAACGCTTCGGCGCGCATGAGGCGGTGGCCGACCTCGACCTCACCCTGCAGCCCGGCGAGTTCGTCTGCCTGCTCGGGCCTTCGGGCTGCGGCAAGAGCACGCTGCTGCGCCTGATCGCCGGGTTCGAGACCCCGAGCGCCGGCACGATCCGCCTCGACGGTGCGGACATCACCGCCGATCCGCCGCATCGCCGGCCGGTCAACATGATGTTCCAGTCCTACGCCCTGTTCCCGCACATGAGCGTGGCCGCCAACATCGCCTACGGCCTCTCCGGGCTCGGGCGGGCGGCGCGCCGGGCGCGGGTGGACGAACTCCTGCGCCTGGTGCGGCTCGACGGATTCGGCCCGCGCAGGCCCGACACCCTGTCGGGCGGGCAGCGGCAGCGGGTCGCCCTGGCCCGGGCCCTCGCGCGCGCGCCGCAGGTGCTTCTCCTCGACGAGCCGCTCGGCGCCCTCGACCGCGCCCTGCGCGAGGAGACGCAGGGGGAGTTGCGCGCCCTGCAGCGGCGCCTCGGCACGGGCTTCGTCGTCGTCACCCACGATCCGGCCGAGGCCCTGGCGCTGGCCGACCGCATCGGGGTGATGGATCGCGGCCGCCTCGTGCAGATCGGCGACGGGGCGAGCCTGTACGAGCGCCCGGCCAACCGCTTCGTCGCCGGGCTCCTCGGCGACGTGAACCTGATCCCCGGCCGGGTGCTGGCGCGCGGCCAGGGCGGCCTCGCCGGCCTCGACACCGCCCTCGGCCCCCTGCGCGCCGGCGGCGCCGCCGAGGGCGAGGGGATCATCGCCCTGCGGCCCGAGCGCATCGCGCTGGCCCGCGCTCCCTCCGGGGACGGCCCCGATCTCGCCGGCCAGGTGATCGAGACGACCTTTCTCGGCGACCGGATCCGGATCCAGGTCCGCCTCGCGGACGGGACGGTCTGGCGGGTGAGCGCGCCCACGGAGCCGGAATGCCCCGCCGTCGGAGAGACGGTGCACCTGTCCTATCCGCCGGAGCGGGCCTGGCTGATGCCGGCGGAGGCGTGCGCATGAAGCGCCTGCTTCCGGTCCCGCCCGCCCTCTGGCTCGCGGCCTTCGTGCTGCTGCCGGTGATCCTGACCCTGAAGATCAGCCTGTCGACGCCGGCCACCGCGCAGCCGCCCTACCTGCCCGTGCTCGACTGGAGCGGGGGGATCGAGGGCTGGGGCAGCTTCCTCGAAGCCCTCGACTTCACGAATTTCGAGACGCTGGCGGGCGACGCCCTCTACCGCGACGCCGCCCTGTCCTCCGTGACCCTCGCGGCCGTCGCCACCGCGATCCTGGCCCTGATCGGCACCCCGATCGCCCTGGCGATGGCCCGCGCCCCGGAGCGCTGGCAGCCGCTCCTCGTGGCGCTCCTGATCGTGCCGTTCTGGACGAGCTTCCTGATCCGCATCTACGCCTGGATCGCGATCCTGAAGCCCGAGGGCCTGCTCAGCGCCGGGCTGATCAAGCTCGGGCTGATTTCGCGGCCCCTGGAGATTTTGAACACCCAAGGGGCGGTGCTGATCGGGCTGACCTACGCCTACCTGCCCTTCATGGTGCTGCCGCTCTACGCGGTGATGGCCAAGCTCGACCCGCGCCTGCCCGAGGCGGCGGCCGATCTCGGCGCCGGGCCCGTGCGGGTATTCTGGAGCGTGACCCTGCCGCTGGCGCGGCCGGGGCTGAGCGCCGGGGCGCTGCTCTGCTTCGTGCCGATGGTGGGCGAGTTCATCATCCCGGACCTGCTCGGCGGCTCGGACACGCTGATGCTCGGGCGCGTGCTGTGGAGCGAGTTCTTCTCCAACCGCGACTGGCCGCTCGCCTCGGCCGTGGCGATCCTCGTCCTCGTCCTGGTGGTCGGCCCGCTGATCCTGTTTCGCGACGACGAGCCGCGCGCGCGCGAGGCCGGCCGGTGAGGGCGCTCGACCGCCTCGCCCTGATCCTCGGGCTCGGCTTCCTCTACGCGCCGATCGTGATCCTGGTTGTCTATTCCTTCAACGCCTCCGCCCTGGTCACGGTGTGGGGCGGGTTCTCGACCCGCTGGTACGGGGTGCTCGTCGCCGACGTCCCCTTGCGCGAGGCGGCCGGAATCTCCCTCGTGGTGGCGCTGGCCTCGGCCGCGCTCGCGACGGTCTTCGGGACGCTCGCGGCCCTGGCCCTCGACCGGGGCGGGCGCTTCGCCGGCCGACGGGCCTTCACCGGGCTGGTCTACGCGCCGCTGGTGATGCCGGAGGTGATCACCGGCCTGTCGCTGCTGCTGCTCTTCGTCGGCTTCGGCCTCGATCGCGGCCTCCTCACCCTCGTCGTCGCGCACGCGACCCTCGGGCTCGGATTCGTCGCCGTGATCGTCGGGGCGCGCCTGCGCGGGCTCGACCGGTCGCTGGAGGAGGCGGCGGCCGATCTCGGCGCGCATCCGGGCCGGGTCTTCGCCACCGTCACGCTGCCGCTGATCGCCCCGTCCCTGGCGGCGGCCTTCCTCCTCGCCTTCACCCTGTCCCTCGACGACCTCGTCATCGCGAGCTTCGTCTCCGGCCCGGGCGCCACAACCCTGCCCATGCGGCTCTACAGCCAGGTTCGGCTCGGGGTGAACCCGGAGATCAACGCCGCCTCGACGCTCCTCGTCGGAACCGTCACCGCCCTCGTGCTCACCGCCTCGTGGCTGACCGGGCGGAAAAGCGTGGCCTGAACCTCCGGGTCACGGCGCGTAGGCGCGGACCCCGGCGGGAAGGGCCAGCCCGGCGGCCGGCAGGCGCGAGGGATTGGCGGGCGTGACCCAGCCGCCGCGCAGGTCCGGGGCGGCGTCGGGGGCGAGGCTGCGCACGTCGAGGCCGTCGAACGGGCCTGCGATCAGGAAGCGCATCGGAAACCGCCGGTCCGAGGCCGAGCCCCGCGCGACGACCTCCGCGAGGGTGTCGCAGCGACGGTCCGGCAGCGACACGGTCCCGCGCAGGGAGGCGGCGAGGATGGTGCCCTCCATGGCACCCTCGGTGATCTCGCCGATGCCGTCGCGGAAGCGCAGGCTCAGGGTCGCGCGCTCGAAGGGGGTGCGTCCGACCCGCGGGGCCGGCATGCGGCTGCGCAGGGCGGCCTCGGCGAGGTCGATGCCGAGGAGAGTCCCGCCATCGACCGTCATCACCGCGTGTCCGTCGAGGTGCCGGAGGAACCCGTGCAGGTCGGCCCCGGTCCCCTCGGCCTGGAACTGCCCCTGCGCGCCGCCGAGGACCCAGGTCTCCGGCCGCAGTTCCGCGGGAAGCACCGCGAGGTCGAGCCGGTCGAAGGCGCCCTGGACCTTGGCCTCGGTCACGGAGGCGTCCCGCGCCGACGAGGCGAGGGCGAGGCGGCCCTTCAGGGTGCCGCCGCCCAGGGCGGCGCGGTTCAGGGACGCCTCGATGTTGCCGTCCCGGACGAGAACGCTGGCGGCGAGATCCTCGGCCAGGATCGGGCCGAACCGGACCACGCCCGCCGAGATCCGCAGGTCGAGGTCGCCGCCGGTGTAGGGGGCGAGGGCGATGTCGCGCGTGCGCCAGTCCGGAGCGCCGGCCGGAGCGGGCGTGACCCCGAAGCTTTTCAGCACGTCCGCCAGCATGGGGGCGAGGTTCAGTGTCTCGGCCGCCAGGGTCGCCTGGACGGCCGGGCGGTCCTGCCCGAACGAGACGGCGCCCGCCCCCTCGAGCCGGTTGTCGCCGAAGGCCACCCGGACGTTGGGCAGCAGGAGCTGGCGCCCGTTCATCTCGAAATTGCCGGTCATCCCGAACGGACCGACGAAGGGCGACAGGGCGACGCTTCCCCCGGCCCAGGCCAGGGTCTCGGGCAGGGAGCGGGTATCGAACTGGCCGAGCCCGGTGAGCGTCAGCCCCTCGGCCCGGACCAGGCCGCTGCCCTCGGCGGTCAGGGTCCCGCCGGACCAGCTCGCGCTGAGGGAGAACGGCGTGGTGCCGCCGTCGAGGAGATCGGCCACCCGCAGCCCCGAGACCGCGAACCGCGTCGGCATGGCGCTCCACTGGAAGCTGCCGAAGATCTCGGCCTGGGCGCTCCAGAGCGGCCAGGACAGGGTCAGGTCGAGGTCGCGCGCGGTCTGGGGCGAGCCGTCGCGCGGGTCGAGGCCCGTGGCGGTGGCCCGCGACAGGGTGATGCGGCGCGGATGCGAGGCGCCGTCGGCGCCGAGCCGGGCGTTGAGGAGCCGGACCGGCTCGGCCCAGCGGGTGTCGTCCTCGCCCGAAGGCAGATGCAGGGTCGCGCCGTCGAGGCCCAGCGCGTTCACGTCGATGCGTCCGGTCAGCAGGGCGATCAGGCTGAGCTGGAGCGAGAGCGCGCCGCCCTCCGCCAGGATCGGTCCGTCCCTGCTTCCCGCATTCAGCCTGACCGCGCGGAAGCCGAGGCGGGGCAGCGGCAGCAGCGTGATCTCGGTCGCTCCCTCGGCGGTCATGGCCAGCCCGTAGGCACTGGCGAGTTCGCGCGCGACGGCGCTCCGCAGGCGCGGCGTCGCGACCGACCAGGGCAGGCAGGCCGCCCAGACGGCGGCGACGAAGGCCCCGAGGCTCAGGAGCGAGAGGAGGCGGCGCAGCGGCATTCCACTCCATTCGGCGGGAGGGACACGCGGCGGAGCGCGCGATCGACGATGGGATGGGCGCGTCGGGCCACGGCGGCCGCGACGCGCGGGAGAACCGGCGACCCATCCCTGATAGGCCTCGGCGCCCGGCTTGTCTCCCCGGCCCCTTGCGTGCACCCCGAGCCATCCACGGCCGAGCGCGGCGGATCGCTCGCGCCGGCCGCGGCGGGTGCGGTCCACGGACGCCGGGCGCTGGCTGTGCCGCGCAGTGCAAAATGTAACGGCCGCATCGCGACAAGGGCTTGGCAGGACGCCGCTTTCGCGTGACGGTCGCGCCGACCAAGAACAGAACCAGACAGGAGGGCATCCATGAAGAAGGTTTATCCCGACGCCACGGCGGCGCTGGCCGGCGTGCTGAAGGACGACATGATGATCATGTGCGGCGGCTTCGGCCTCTGCGGGATTCCCGACGCCCTGATCGAGGCGATCCGCGCGTCGGGCGTGAAGGGCCTCACCGTGGTGTCGAACAATGCCGGCATCGACGGCGTCGGTCTCGGCAAGCTCCTCGAGACCCGCCAGGTCGCCAAGATGATCTCGTCCTATGTGGGCGAGAACAAGGAATTCGCCCGGCAGTACCTCGGCGGCGAACTGGCCATCGAGTTCAACCCGCAGGGCACCCTGGCCGAGCGCATCCGCGCCGGCGGCGCCGGCATTCCCGCCTTCTACACCAAGACCGGCGTCGGCACCCTGATCGCCGAAGGCAAGGACGTGCGGGAATTCGACGGCGAGGCGTACGTGATGGAGCGCGGCCTCTTCGCGGACCTCGCCATCGTCCATGCCTGGAAGGGCGACACCGAGGGCAACCTGATCTACCGGAAGACGGCGCGGAACTTCAATCCGATGATGGCCACCGCCGCCGCGATCACGGTGGCGCAGGTCGAGCACCTCGTGCAGCCCGGCGAGATCGATCCCGACACCATCATCACCCCCGGCATCTTCGTGAAGCGCATCGTCCACGTGCCGGAGCGCGAGAAGCGCATCGAGCAGCGCACCACCCGCAAGCGCGGCGAGCCCGCCGTGCCCGCTGCCGCCGTCTGAGAGCCGAGCTAAGGAGAACCATCATGGCCTGGACCCGCGAACAGATGGCCGAGCGCGCCGCGAAGGAGCTGCAGGACGGCTTCTACGTGAACCTCGGCATCGGCATCCCGACCCTCGTCTCGAATTTCATCCCGGAAGGGATGTCGGTGCAGCTGCAATCCGAGAACGGCATGCTCGGCATGGGACCCTTCCCCTACGAGGGCGAGGAGGATGCCGACCTGATCAACGCCGGCAAGCAGACGATCACCGCGCTGCCCACGACCTCCTACTTCTCCTCGGCCGAGTCCTTCGGGATGATCCGCGGCGGGCACATCAACCTGTCGATCCTCGGCGCCATGCAGGTGGCCGAGAACGGGGATCTCGCCAACTGGATGATCCCGGGCAAGATGGTGAAGGGCATGGGCGGCGCCATGGACCTCGTGGCCGGCGTCAAGAAGGTGGTGGTGGTGATGGAGCACACCGCCAAGGGCAAGGACGGCTCGGAGAGCCCCAAGCTGCTGGCCGAATGCGACCTGCCGCTCACCGGCACCCACGTGGTCGACATGGTCATCACCGACCTCGGCGTCTTCACCATCGACAAGAAGGGCGAGGACGGCATGATTCTGGTCGAGCTCGCCGAGGGCGTGACCGAGGACGAGATCCGCGCCAAGACCACGGCCCGCTTCACCACGCAGCTCGCCTGAGGATCGCCGCCGCGCGGAGCCTATCCTCCGGCGCCCCGCGTTCGACGACGCTGAGACCCGCCCGGCTCCGGCCGCGGCGGGTTTTTACAGCCGCGAGGGTCCCCGCCGCCGGGCTCCGCCCTACCGTAAGGCGCGGGTCCTCACGGGAGCGAACGACATGGCAGTGACATCGAAGCAGGTGATGGAGGAAGGCCGCGCGGCCAAGCAGGCCGGCGAGCCGGATTCCGCCAATCCCTATCCGGCCGGTTCGCAGAACAGCGCGGATTGGCTCGAGGGCTACACCTTCGACGAGGACGAGCAGAACACCGACCGCGCCGAGAGCGACGCCTGAGCGCCACGCGGGGCCGGTCGGGAGGCCGGCCCTGCACGGATGCGGCCGACGTCATCGCCAGTCACGCTTGGCTGAACCGGAGAGACACGGCCGGCCGGATCGTATTCCCCGAAGAATTTGAACAATCGATCGGGGCTCCGCGTTGGTCGACCAGATATCAATAACTGGGAGACAACGCAGCATGTCGATCAAGATTGTGGCTTTCGCCGGCTCCATCGCCCTGGCCCTCACGGGTTCCGCCTTCGCGCAGACCGGCACCGGTGCCGGTTCGGCCGAGCGCAACATGAACAATCCGGCCAGCGTGAAGAGCAACAGCGAGAAATCGATGGACCGCATGGGTGGCCCCGCCGCCACGGGCTCCACCATGGCGCCGGCCGGCACCTCCGGCGGCCCGAGCACGGCCACGGTCGGCGCGCCGGGCGGCAGCACCGGCGGCAACGGCGTGACCGGCAGCGGCGCGGCCCCCAGCGGCAAGTGATCCTTCGGAGTGGACTCCCGACGTGACCCTCCCGGCGTGAGCGCCGTCGGCGGGTCGGCCGATCGAGTGGGGGACCGCTCTCAGGATCAGAGCCCCGCAGCCGATGCTGCGGGGCTTCTTCATGCCCGGGCCTATGCCCCGGTATAGCCGAGGCGGCCGGCGGCCTCCCGAAGGCGGCCGAAGGCCAGGGCGTAGCGCTCGCGCAGGGCCTCGCCGCCGGGCAGCGTACGATCCGGGCTGAGGTTGTCCTCGGTATCGGACAGCTTGATCAGCAGCGCCCCGAGATGATCCTTGGCGATCAAGGCCGAGATCCGCGCATCGTAGGGTCCGCGCTCCGCCGGTTTCGTCAGCATCATCACCATGGCGATCACCGCCTCGGAGAATCCCTCGGCCCGCAGGGCGATCGGCGTGGTCGGGGTGTCCTCGAGGACGTCGTGCAGGATCGCGGCCTGCATCACCTCCATCGGCTCGATGGCGAGGCGGTCCACCGACTTGGCATGGCCGGCCCGTCCGACCGCCGCGTTGGCGACCCGCTCCAGGTGGCGGATGTAGGGTTGACCGCCCTTATCGATCTGGCCCGCATGCGCGATCATCGCGAAGCTGTGGGCCTCGAAGATGGATGCCATGCCGCGCGTTCCTCCCGGGTCGGGTCTGCCGGCCGGATAGACCATTCCGACCGGCGCTCCACAAGCCTTGGTGCCACCACCCGCTTCGACGCAGCCGGGCGGGACGGCCCGGAAACGGGACGGCGCCGGCCGGTAACGTTAGCTGCCCGTTAAGCGGAACCGTCGAAATCAGGGGAAGTGCCGGGGCGTTCGCCCGGCCGTTCGCGTGTAGCGTGAGGATAGTGGCGTATGGGCAGCGTTCCGGCGACGATGGACAATGTGGTCCCCTTCCGACGCACCCTCCGCCCCCAGCCGTCGGCCGCCGCTCCGTCGGTCCCGCGCGGCGGCCTGGCGGCCCGGCGCAGCGAGCAGCGTGCGCTGATGGATTCGGTCTACGCCACGGGCAGCCTCTCGGTGGCCGCGGGTGATCGGGAGACCAAGCTGATCGCCGCCCGCCTTCAGGTCTACGGCTTCGTGCGGATCGAGGAGATCGGCGCGGACGGCACGCCGCGACGCCTGCGCCCCTCGGAGGCCATCCGCGCCCGGACCGACTCGCCCTGGCGCCTCTCGAAGGCGAGCTACGGCGCGGGCGCCGGCCTGGCGGTCACCATCCCCGCCATCGACGACTTCCTGTTCGACCAGCCCGCCGACCGTCCGGCCTGACCGGGCGACCCGTCGCAGGGCGGCCTGTGGCCGGCGGGAGACATCGGCAATTTCCTCGTCCGGGCCGTAGTTCTGATCATCGAATTCTTACGCCGGGCATGAGATGAAGGATCTCGTTCCACTCCCGGCCATACCGCCATGCTGACCGCTTCCGAAAACATCGTCATCCAGCACCGTGAGATCGTCGCAGTTCTTGCGACCTACGGGATATTCCTGGCCGGGGTCATGGCCGTGGCCTGGTTGATCGCCTGAGCGGACGCGCCGTCGCGGGGCCGGAACCCCGCGGCCGACGGCTCGGTTTTCCGCCCGAGTTTCCGGGAGAGAACCGCATGGCAGCCAAGGCCGACGACCACGCCGAGACCTACAAGGCGTTCCATAATGCCGTGAACATGACGGCGGCCAAGCTGGAAGCCTTCCTGGAGACCGACGAGAGCCGGTCGGTCGGCCAGAAGACGAAGGGCGGCGAGGCGACGGGCCATCGCGAGGGTCGCCGCATCGTCGAACTCCTGCGCACCCGGAAGACCGATCTCAGCGACGACGACTACGCTCACATGGCCAAGGTCGTGGGCTACGTCCATCGTCACCTGACGCAGGGCGGCCCAGAGGAGGCCGACAAGGTGAAGGAATCGCCCTGGCGCCTGTCGCTGATGAACTGGGGCCACGATCCGCTGAAGGACGCGTGAGGGGAACCCGCGCGGGCTCCGCATGCCGTCCATCGTCCGGATGAAACCACCGGCGTTCCCGCAAGCTGGGGAAACCTGGTGGAGCTGAGCGGGATCGAACCGCTGACCTCCGCAGTGCGATTGCGGCGCTCTCCCATCTGAGCTACAGCCCCGTTCCGGGGTGGCGGCCTTTTAGGCTCGCGCACGCCGACCTGTCAATTCCAGAAATCCTGCTGCTTTGCGTGCGCGTGATGCGCCTCGCGGGTGCGGGCCACGAGGACATCGTTTCCGCGCATGAACGCCTTCATCTGGCTCTTCGACACCGTCGTGCAGCTCTACATCTACGTCCTTATCGCCAGCGCCGTCCTGAGCTGGCTTGTGGCATTCAACGTGGTGAATGTCCGCAATCCGATCGTGTCCCAGATCGGCGAGGTCCTCTACCGCCTCACCGAGCCGGTGCTGCGGCCGATCCGCAACATCCTGCCCAACCTCGGCGGCGTCGACCTGTCGCCGATCGTGCTCGTCCTGCTGCTGCTCTTCGCGAGCCGCCTGCTCCACGAGTTCGTGCCGACGCAGACCTACGTCTCCACGCGCTGAGCCCTCGGGGCTCCCGAGGGGCGGGACGCAACGACGACCCGCCCGACGACAAGAAACCGATGCGCGACCGCGCCGCCCTGGGAACGAGACCGTCATGAAGACCAATCCCGGCCGCTTCTTCGAGGATTATCGCCTCGGGGAGACCATCCGCCATGCCACGCCCCGCACGGTCACCCTGGGCGACGTCGCGCTCTACACCGCGCTCTACGGCCCGCGCTTCGCCGTGCAGTCCTCGGACGCCTTCGCCCGCGCCATCGGCTATCCGCAGAGCCCGCTCGACGACCTGCTCACCTTCCACGTGGTCTTCGGCAAGACCGTGCCGGACATCTCCCTCAACGCGCTCGCCAATCTCGGCTACGCCGAGGGCGGGTTCCGCCGACCGGTCTATCCGGGCGAGACCCTCTCGACCGTCTCCGAGGTGATCGGCCTCAAGGAGAGCTCGAACCGCCAGACCGGCGTGGTCTACGTACGCTCCACCGGCTCGGACGCCAACGGCGAGACCGTGCTGAGCTACTGCCGCTGGGTGCTCGTGAGGAAGCGCGACCCGGCGGCGACGATCGCCCAGGAGCACGTGCCGACCTTCGCCAAGGTGGTGGACCCGGCCGACCTCGCCAGCGCCCTGCCGCCCCTGAACGCCGGTGCCTACGATTGCGAGCTCGCCGGCTCGCCCCACCGCTTCGGCGACTACGTCGTCGGCGAGCGGATCGACCACGTCGACGGCATGACCGTCGAGGAGGCCGAGCACCAGATCGCCACGCGCCTCTACCAGAACACCGCCAAGGTGCATTTCGACGGCTACGCGGCCAAGGACACGCGCTTCGGCCGCCGGCTCATCTACGGCGGCGTCGTGATCTCGCTGGCGCGCGCGCTGAGCTTCAATGGGCTGGGCAACGCCTTCGCGCTGGCGGGCATCAATGCCGGCCGCCACGTCGCCCCGCTATTCGCCGGCGACACGGTCTATGCGTGGAGCGAGGTGCTGGAGACCGCCGAGCTGCCCGGCCGCACCGATATCGGGGCGCTGCGCCTGCGGACGGTCGCCACCAAGAACCAGCCCTGCGGCAACCACCCCGACAAGGTCGGCGACGCCTACGACCCAGCCGTGATCCTCGACCTCGATTACTGGGCCTTCATGCCGCGCTGAAGGGTCTCGGCCGGTTCCGTCGGAGCCGATCGCGATCACGCGCGTCTCCGCGCCAGGCCGCCCAGGAGACGCGCCGCCCACTCCGGCATCGCCGGATCGAGCGAGCGATCGCCGGTCCGACGCGGCCGCCCCGAGGTCTCGGGAGGGCCGCGACGCCGGTCACCCCGCGAACAGGCCGACCACGGCGCGCCGCAGCGGGTTGGCGGGGTCGGACAGGAGCCGGAGGGCCATCACGCAGGCGATGGTGACGAGGAGCGGACGGATCAGCCGTGCGCCCATGCGGATCGCGAGGCGCGAGCCGATCTGCGCGCCGAGGAAGGCGCCCACCGCCATCGTCAGGCCGATCGCCCAGACCACGTGGCCGCTCAGCGCGAACAGGGCGAGGCTGCCGAGATTGCTCGCCGCGTTGGCGAGCTTGGTGTGGGCGGTGCCCCTCACCACGCCGAGGCCGAGCAGGGTCACGAAGCCGATCATGTAGAAGGCCCCTGCGCCGGGGCCGAACACGCCGTCGTAGAAGCCGACGGCCGGTGCCCAGGTCAGGGCGAACCAGTTCGGCGTGATCCGCGCGGTGGCGTCCTCGTTGCTCATGCGCTTGGCGGTGGCGAAGTAGATCGCGATGGCCACGAGCAGGATCGGCACGGCGGCATCGAGCACGGTGCGCGGCAGCAGGCTGACGCAGAGCGCACCCGCGACGGAGGCGCAGGCTGCGCTCACCGCGATCTTCCAGGCATCGGGCCAGTGGATCAGGCGGCGGCGCGCGAAGGCGAGGGTCGAGGAGACCGCACCGGCGCTGCCCTGGAGCTTGTTCGTCGCGATCGCCGAGACGGGATCGAGGCCGGCGAGCAGCAGGGCCGGTACGGTGAGCAGGCCGCCGCCGCCCGCGATCGCGTCGACGCAGCCGGCCGCCACCGCGACCGCGAACAGGCCCGCGATCAGGCCGATATCCACCCCGAAGATCATCCCGTCCTCACGTCATGGTCCAGTGACGACCGACTGGAGGCGGGATGCAGGACGGGAGCGCCGGAGGCGCGGCTCAGTTGCGGACGACGACCTTCGTGCCGACCTTGGCACGATCGTAGAGGTCGACGATGTCCTTGTTGGTCATGCGGATGCAGCCCGAGGAGACGGCGGCGCCCATGGTCTCGGGCTCGTTCGAACCGTGGATACGGTAGAGCGACGAGCCGAGGTAGAGCGCACGCGCGCCGAGGGGGTTGTCCTGGCCGCCGGCCATGAAGCGCGGAAGGTCGGGACGGCGCGCCAGCATCTGCGACGGCGGACGCCAATCCGGCCATTCCTTCTTCATCGTCACGTGCTTCTCGCCGGACCACGAGAAGCCCTGGCGACCGACGCCGACGCCGTAGCGGACGGCTTGGCCGCCGCCGAGCACGTAGTACAGCCGGCGCTGGCTCGTCGAGACCACGATCGTGCCGGGCTTTTCCGTGCCCTTCCAGGCGACGGTCTCGCGGGGAATCGCCTGCTCCTTGAAGATATTCATGAAGTCGGCGATGGGTCCGCTGTCGAACGGGTTTCCGGCGAAGGCCGGTCCGGTCGATACGGTCAGGGCCGCCGCCAGGGCGGATGCGGCGAGAACGCGGCGCGTCTGCATGGTCTGTCCTCCAGCCGTGAACCGGCAAAGGGCGGGCACGTAGGCCCGGCTTTCCCGGAGGCATGTGGTCGGGGGCGAGAGCCTTGGCGGGATGGAATGGGGTGGTCAACCGAGCCCGGGCCGAACGGACGGACCCTGTGTGATCCCGGCAACGGTCCGATTCCACCTGTCCCGCGGACGCCCCGGGCATCTGACACAATGCCGCAGGAACTTGCGGCCAAGGCCGCCCGGCCCCAGACTCGTGGTGGTGAGCAGCCCAGCAAGCCATATGGCCAGTGCCGCCGATGCGGGTCTGTCCGCCTGTGCCGAGTCGGTGCGGGCCGGTCGGCCTCTGCTCGACCGCGCGCTCGGCGCGGCGGCGTCTGGTCTCCTCGCCCTGCTGTTCCTCGTCTGCGCGCTGCTGCCCCTCCTGCAGGGCTCGGGCGACGCGCCGCGCGGGTACGAGCGTCACGCCGCGATCACGGCGACGACGGTTCCGAGCGCCCCCGACCTTCTGGCGCGGATCTCCGTCGGGATGGTCGATCTCGACGAGGCGGCCGGCAGCGTTTCCCCGCAGCGGGTCGTCCCCGTCAGCCGCCCCGTGCCGAAGCGCCTCGGCCTGCCGCGCGCTGTGACGGAACGCGAGACCCGCGCGATCTCGCCCCTGGAGCGCCCGCCGCGGCGCGGGCCCCTGATCTGAGCGCGCGTTCCGCACTTCACGTTTCCGTGCGTCCGGACAGCACTTCGCGTGCTGGTGGTGCGCGTGTCGTCGGATCGCCCAGATCGTAGGCTAGGCGGGGATCGTCCCTGACGATCCGACCTCCGAGCGATTCGGCTTGATTTAGCCTCGCCTCGATCCGCCCGCTCCCGTGCTCGCCGAAGTTGCAGCAGACCCAGATCCCGTCACGGCCGTCCGACATGGCCCGACGCTTGCCACGGCCCGGCCCCCTCGCGGGGTACGCGGGCCTTGGACCCTGAACGCGGCGATGCCGGCCCCGGGCCGAGCGCCGTTTGCCGAAATTTCGCAGGAGCGAAACGATCGTGACGTCCTTGAACCACCGCCTGTTCCGCACCCGGCCGACCGCGCTGGCGGCAGGCTTCGTGCTCGTCGCCCTCTCGGCCTGCAATCAGAAGCAGCAGGCGTCGGCGCCGGTGCCGGGGCCGGCCCCGGAGGTCGGCATCGTCACCGTCCGCGAGCAGCCGATCCCCTATCTCCGCGACCTGCCGGGCCGGGTCGCTCCCCTGCGCATCGCCGAGGTGCGCTCGCGCGTCTCCGGCCTCGTGGTGAAGCGCACCTTCGAGCAGGGCAGCCTCGTGAAGGAGGGCGACCTCCTCTACAAGATCGACCCGGCGCCCTTCGAGGTCGAACTCCAGAGCGCCGAGGCGGCCCTGGCCCGGACGGAGGCCGCCCAGGTCCTCGCCAATCAGCAGGCGGACCGCCTGGAGCAGCTGCTCTCGCGCCAGACCGCGAGCCAGGCCCAGTACGACAGCGCCTATGCGGGCCTGAAGCAGGCCGAGGCCGAAGTCGCCGGCGCCAAGGCGACCCGGGAGCGGGCCAAGCTCAACCTCAGCTGGACCGACGTCCGCGCGCCGATCTCGGGCCGCATCGGCCGGGCGCTCCTCACCGAAGGCACCCTGGTGGAGCAGGGGGGTGCCGCCAACCTCGCCACCATCCAGCAGCTCGATCCGATCTACGTCGACATCACCCAGTCGGTGGGCGAGCTGAACAAGCTGCGCCGGGATCTCGCCAGCGGCGAGCTCTCGCGCCTCTCGGCCGACACCGCGAACGTGCACCTGATCATGGACGACGGCTCGCTCTACGGTTCGGCCGGCAAGCTGCTGTTCTCGGACGTCACCGCCGACCCCAGCACCGGCCAGGTGACCCTCCGCGTGCTGTTCCCGAACCCGCACGACGAGCTGTTCCCGGGCATGTATGTCCGCGCCCGCATCAAGCAGGGCATCGACACCGACGCCCTGGCGGTGCCGCAGCAGTCGATCCAGCGCACCAGCGACGGCAAGGCCGAGGTCTGGGTCGTGCGGGAGGACAGCAAGGTGATGCTCCAGCCGGTGGAGGTCGGCTCCGTGGTCGGCAACCAGTGGATCATCCGCTCCGGCCTCAAGGCCGGCGACCGTGTCGTCGTCGAGGGCGTGCAGAAGATCGTCGCCGGCCAGGAGGTGAAGACCGTCGAGCTGAAATCGGCCACCGAGGACCACGAGCCGAAGCCGCGCGACACCGACACGGCGGATGCCGATGCCGGCGCCAAGCCGGGCGAGCCGAAAGCCGATCCGAGCAAGGCCGAGTCCGGCAAGGTCGATCCGAGCAAGGGCGGCGCGGCCAAGCCCGTCTCGCAGGTGCGCTGAACCATGGCTCGCTTCTTCATCGACCGGCCGGTCTTCGCCTGGGTCGTCGCCCTCTTCATCATCCTCGGCGGCGTGCTCTCGCTGCCCCTGCTGCCGGTGGCGCAGTACCCCGTGATCGCGCCGCCCTCGATCGCCCTTTCCACCGCCTTCCCGGGCGCCTCGGTGGAGAGCCTCTATACCGGCACGACCCGGCTCATCGAGGATGAGCTGAACGGTGCGGCCAACATCATGAGTTTCGAGTCGACCACCGACTCGTTCGGCTCGATCAACATCACGGCGACCTTCCTGCCCGGCACCGACCCGGCGCTCGCCTCGGTCGAGGTGCAGAACCGCCTCAAGCGCGTCGAGGCGCGGCTTCCCGCCGAGGTCCGACAGCAGGGCATCCTGGTCGAGGAGGCCTCGGCCGCGACCCTCAACATCATCACCCTGGTCTCGACCGACGGGAAGATGGACGAGATCGGCCTCGGCGACTTCCTGATGCGCAACGTGATCAACGAGATCCGGCGCGTCCCCGGCGTCGGCCGCGCGACGCTGTACTCGACGGAGCGCTCCCTGCGCGTCTGGGTCGATCCCGACAAGCTGCGCGGTCTGTCGCTGACGCCCGAGGACGTCACCGACGCGATCCGCAACCAGAACATCCAGATCGCGTCGGGCGCGGTCGGCGCCCAGCCGAGCCCGAGCAACCACCCGGTCTTCGCCCCGATCGTCGTGAAGGGCCAGCTCAACACCGTGGAGGATTTCGGCGCGATCGTGCTGCGGGCGAATTCCGACGGCTCGAACGTGCGCCTGCGCGACGTCTCCCGGATCGAACTCGGCGGCGACGCCTACCAGTTCTCGACCCGCCTCAACGGCGGCGAGGCGGCGGGCATCTCGGTCACGCTGGCGCCCGACGGCAACGCGCTCGAGACCGCCCAGTCCATCCGCGCCAAGATGGAGGAGCTGGCCCAGTTCTTCCCGCCCGGCCTGAAGTGGGACATTCCCTACGACATCACCCCGGCGGTGAAGGCCTCGATCACGAAGGTCCTGATGACCCTGGTCGAGGCGGTGGTGCTTGTGTTCGTGGTCATGTTCCTGTTCCTGCAGAACATCCGCTACACCCTGATCCCCACCATCGTCGTCCCGATCGCGCTGCTCGGCACGGTCACGGTGATGCTGCTGGCGGGGTTCTCGATCAACGTGCTGACCATGTTCGGCATGGTGCTGGCGATCGGCATCCTCGTCGACGACGCCATCGTGGTGGTCGAGAACGTCGAGCGCATCATGAACGAGGAGGGTCTTCCGCCGAAGGAGGCCACCCGCAAGGCGATGGGCCAGATCACCGGCGCGATCATCGGCATCACCCTGGTGCTCGTCGCGGTGTTCATCCCGATGGCATTCTTCCCCGGGTCGGTGGGTATCATCTACCGGCAGTTCTCCATCGCGATGGTGACCTCGATCGGCTTCTCGGCCCTGCTCGCCCTGTCGCTGACCCCGGCGCTCTGCGCCACTCTGCTCAAGCCGATCGAGAAGGGCCACGGCCACGCCAAGGGCGGCTTCTTCGGCTGGTTCAATCGGATCGTGGACCGCGAGACGGCCCGCTACGGCCGCGGCGTCGCCGGGCTGATCAAGCGCTCCGGCAAGGTGATGATCGTCTACCTCGCCCTCCTGGTCGGGGTCGGCTTCGCCTTCCTGCGCCTGCCCGAGGGCTTCCTGCCCGTGGAGGACCAGGGCTTCTTCACCGTCGACATCCAGACGCCGCCCGGCGCCTCGTTCAACCGGACCCAGACGGCGGTGCGCGAGGTGGAGCAGTATCTCCTCGCCCGGCCCGGCGTGGCCACCGTCACGATGCTGAACGGCTTCTCGTTCTCGGGCCAGGGCCCGAACCTGAGCCAGGCCTTCGTCACCCTGAAGCCCTGGAGCGAGCGCGACGCGGCCAATACCGCCAGCGCCCTCGTGGCCGACACCAACGCGGCCCTGGCGGGCTACCGCGACGCGATCATCGACGCGCAGGAGCCGCCGCCGGTGGACAACCTCGGCAACGCCGCGGGCTTCTCGTTCCGCCTCCAGGACCGGGCGCTGCGCGGCTACTCGGCCCTGACGGCGGCCGAGTCGCAGCTGCTGACGCTCGCGAAGAAGAGCCCCATCCTGCAGAAGATGAAGATCGAGGGTCTGTCTCCGGCCCCGCAGGCGGAGCTGATCATCGACCGCGAGAAGGCCGCCGCCCTCGGGGTCAAGTTCGAGGACATCAACAGCACGATCCAGGTCAATCTCGGCTCGGTCTACACCAACGACTTCCCCAACCAGGGCAAGATGCAGCGCGTCTACGTCCAGGCCGAGCAGCTCCAGCGCATGCAGGCGCCCGACCTGCTGAACTACGGGGTGAAGAACGCGACGGGCACCATGGTGCCGATGTCGTCCTTCGCCGAGCTCAAATGGGGCGTCGGCCCGTCGCAGATCGTCGGCTTCAACGGCTATCAGTCGGTCCGCTTCACCGGCGAGCCGGCCGCCGGCTACACCTCGGGCGACGCGATCGAGGAGATGGAACGCCTGATCCAGCAGCTGCCGAAGGGCTTCGGCTACGCCTGGACGGGCCAGTCGCTGCAGGAGAAGCAGGCGGGCTCCCAGGCCTCGCTGCTCCTCGGCCTCTCGATCCTGATCGTGTTCCTGTGTCTCGCCGCCCTCTACGAGAGCTGGTCGATCCCGTTCTCGGTGCTGCTGGTGATCCCGCTCGGCATCATCGGCTCGGTGGCGGCGGTGTATCTGCGTGGCCTGCCCAACGACGTCTACTTCAAGATCGGCATCATCACGATCATCGGTCTCTCGGCCAAGAACGCGATCCTGATCGTGGAATTCGCCAAGGACCTGTGGAAGCCCGGCAAGTCCCTGGTCGACGCCACCATCGAGGCCTCGGCCCTGCGATTCCGTCCGATCGTGATGACCTCGCTCGCCTTCATCTTCGGCGTGGTGCCGCTGGCCATCGCCACGGGCGCCGCCTCGAAGAGCCAGCAGGCGATCGGCACGGGCGTGCTCGGCGGCATGATCTCGGCCACCATCCTGGCGGTGCTGTTCGTGCCGGTGTTCTTCGTGGTGGTGATGCGGATCTTCCGCCGCAAGGACGCCGCCGAGGGGATCCCCGCGACGCCTCCGGCCGAGCCGGCTCCGGCGCCGGCCGGGCACCACGCCCCGGCCGAGTAGGCGGAGGCGACGGGACCCGCGGACATCGGGTCCCGTCGCCTCCCGCATCACGGCCCGATCGGGCCGGACGACCGAACACTCCTGGCCGCCCGGCACTTGTCGGAGGATATGCGTTCAGGAGCCGCCATGCGCCGCGTCACGACAAGGCTGCTCTCCGCAGCGATCCTCTGCCTGCCCGGGCTCGCCTGGGGGCAGGGGGAGCGTTCCCCGTCCGGTCAGCCGGCCAACCTGTGCCGGGAACTCGTCGCCTTCGTTCAGCGGCCGAAAGAGTCCGCGCGAGGCGAGGGGACGCCGGCGCGGCTCGCCACGGCGGTGACGGCCCGCGACGGGAGCGGCACGGCGGCGAAGCCCAGCGCGGCGGGGACGCCTCAGAATGCCTCGGGCCAAAGCGGCCAGATCACCGCGTCGGGTCCGGGAGCGGCCGGGCCGCAGGGTGACGCGCAGAACCGGACGGCCCCGGGCGGATCGACCGCCACCGCGTCCGGACCCGTCGCGGAGGCACCGGCCGCCCCGGCCGCCTCGGAGCAGACGATCTCCGAAATCCGGAACCTCGCCGAAGCCGACGACCTTCGCGGCTGTCGGAAGGCCGCCCAGGGCATGCGCCGGGCCGGGATCGCCATGCCGGGTCCGCTCCTCGCCCTGGCGGCGATGGCACCGGAGCGTCTCGGCGCCCCGGCGCGCCCCTGAGCCCCCGGCTTCCCTCACCAGATTGGATCGCATCATGACCCGTCGATCGACCGCGCCGTGGCTCGTGCCCACGCTCCTCGGCACCGCCGCGGCCCTCGGGGCCTCGGCCCTCTACACCGCCGCGCGGACGCGGGAGGCCGAACGAAGGACGCCGCCGATCGGCGACTTCATGACGGTCGACGGCGTGCGCCTGCACTACATCGTGCGCGGCCACGGCCCCGCGCTGGTGCTGATCCACGGCAACGGCACCCTGATCCAGGACTTCCTCGTCAGCGGCATCGTGGACGCGCTCGCCCGGCGCTACCGGGTCATCGTCTTCGACCGGCCCGGCTATGGCTACAGCGACCGGCCCCGCGGCCTCTGGACGCCGCGTGCCCACGCCACCCTCTACGCCAAGGCGCTCGAACGGCTCGGCGTCTCGCGGGCCGTGGTGCTCGGGCATTCCTGGGGCAGCCTCGTCGCCGTCGCCCTGGCTTTGCAGGCGCCGGGCCTCGTCGGCAGCCTCGTCCTGGCCTCGGGCTATTACTATCCGACCCTGCGGGCCGACGTGATCCTGGCCGCTCCGCCGGCCATCCCGCTCCTCGGCGATCTCCTACGCCACACGATCTCGCCGCTCGTGGCGCAAGCGGTCCTGCCCGCGGCGATCAGGGGCATGTTCGCGCCGGCATCCGTGCCGGAGCGCTTCGAGCGCACGTTTCCCGCCGCGATGATGCTGCGCCCGCTGCAGCTGCGTGCCTCGGCCGAGGACGCGGCGCTGATGACGCCCGTGACGGTCGAGTTGCGGCACCATTATCGCATGCTGACGCTGCCGGTGGTCATCATCGCCGGCGCGGACGACCAGATCGCCGATGTCGAGCGGCAATCGGCGCGCCTGCACCGCGACGTGCCCGGAAGCGAGTTCGTCACGGTGCCGGGCATGGGCCACATGATCCATCATCTGGCGCCCGACGCCGTCGTCGCTGCCATCGACCGGGCCTTCGAACGCGGGCGCGAGCAGGCCGGCGCCTGACCGCGCCGAAACCGACCGCGGCAAACGGAGAGGGCGCGCGGCCGAGACCGCACGCCCTCTCCGTTTGCTCGCTCCGCCTCCGCGAATCAGACTTCGCGGGCGATCATCATCTTCTTGATCTCGGCGATGGCCTTGGCCGGGTTCAGGCTCTTCGGGCAGGTGTTGGCGCAGTTCATGATCGTGTGGCAGCGATACAGCCGGAAGGGATCGTGCAGGGCGTCGAGACGCTCGCCGGTGTTCTCGTCGCGGCTGTCGATCAGCCAGCGATAGGCCTGGAGCAGGGCCGCCGGGCCGAGGAAGCGGTCGCCGTTCCACCAGTAGCTCGGGCAGGAGGTGGTGCAGCAGGCGCAGAGGATGCACTCGTAGAGACCGTCGAGCTGGGCGCGATCCTCCGGCGTCTGCTTCCACTCGCCCTCGGGCGCCGGCGTCTCGGTCTGGAGCCAGGGCTCGATGGAGGCGTGCTGGGCGAAGAAGTTCGTCAGGTCGGGGACGAGATCCTTCAGCACCGGCATGTGCGGCAGCGGGTAGATCCGGACCGCGCCGGTCTTCTTGCCCTTGGCGTGCTCCTGGCATTCGTCGATGCCCATGGTGCAGGCGAGCGCGTTCTGGCCCTCGATGTTCATGGCGCAGGAGCCGCAGATGCCCTCGCGGCAGGAGCGGCGGAACACCAGGGTCGAATCGACCTTGCTCTTGATCCAGAGCAGGGCGTCGAGGACCATCGGGCCGCAATCGTCCCGGTCGACCTGATAGACGTCGACGCGCGGATTCTTCCCGTCATCGGGATTCCAGCGATAGATCCGGAATTCCTGCAGGTTGTTCGCGCCGGTCGGCCGAGGCCAGGTCTTGCCCTCGGTGACCTGGGAGTTCTTGGGAAGATTGAACTGAGCCATGGTTTGGCGTGCCTAAATCCGTCTCGTGAGAACCAATCCGGGAAACGACCTGGGTCGCCGCCTCAGTACACGCGGGCCTTCGGCTCGATGTACTGGATCTCGTTCGACATCGTGTAGGTGTGGACCGGACGGTAATCGATGCTGACCTGCTTGGAGGTGTCGTCCATCCAGGCCAGCGTGTGCTTCATCCACTCCTTGTCGTCGCGGTCCGGGAAGTCCTCGCGGGCATGGGCGCCGCGGCTTTCCTTGCGGTTGGCGGCCGATTCCATGGTGACGACGGCCTGGCCGATCAGGTTGTCGAATTCCAGGGTCTCGAGGAGATCGGTGTTCCAGATCAGCGAGCGGTCGTTGACGTGGATGTCGGGAATGCCCGCGGCGACCTTGTGGATGAGGGTCTTGCCCTCCTCCAGCACCTCGCCGGTGCGGAACACGGCGCAGTTGTTCTGCATCGTCTTCTGCATCTCGGCACGCAGCTGCGCCGTCGGCGTGCCGCCGCTGGCGTAGCGGAAGCGGTCGAGGCGACCGAGCGCCTTGTCGGCGGAGTCCTTCGGCAGCTCCATCTGGCGCGCGCCGGCCTCGACGATCTCGGCGCAGCGCAGACCCGCGGCCCGGCCGAACACCACGAGGTCGATCAGCGAGTTCGAACCGAGGCGGTTGGCCCCGTGCACCGAGACGCAGGCGGCCTCGCCGAGGGCCATCAGGCCGGGCACCACCGTGTCCGGGTTGCCGTTCTTCAGGGTCAGAACCTCGCCGTGATAGTTCGTCGGGATGCCGCCCATGTTGTAATGGACCGTCGGCAGCACCGGGATCGGCTCCTTGGTGACGTCGACGCCGGCGAAGATCTTGGCCGATTCCGAGATGCCCGGCAGGCGCTGGTGCAGGATCGCCGGGTCGAGGTGGTCGAGGTGCAGGTAGATGTGGTCGTTCGACTTGCCGACGCCGCGACCGGCCCGGATCTCCATGGTCATCGAGCGGGAGACCACGTCGCGCGAGGCGAGATCCTTGGCGGACGGGGCGTAGCGCTCCATGAAGCGCTCGCCCTCGGAATTGGTCAGGTAGCCGCCCTCGCCACGGGCGCCCTCGGTGATGAGGCAGCCGGCGCCGTAGATGCCGGTCGGATGGAACTGAACGAACTCCATGTCCTGCAGGGGCAGGCCGGCGCGCAGCACCATGGCGTTGCCGTCGCCGGTGCAGGTATGGGCGGAGGTCGCCGAGAAGTAGGAGCGGCCGTAGCCGCCAGTGGCCAGGATCGTCATCTGGGCGCGGAAGCGATGGATCTCGCCGGAGGCCTGGTCGATGGCGATGACGCCGAGGCAGCGGCCCTCCTCGTCCATGATGAGGTCGAGGGCGAAGTACTCGATGAAGAAGTTGGTGTGGTTCTTCACCGCCTGGCCGTAGAGCGTGTGCAGCATGGCGTGGCCGGTGCGGTCGGCCGCCGCGCAGGTGCGCTGGGCGGTGCCCTTGCCGTAATCGGTGGTCATGCCGCCGAACGGACGCTGGTAGATCTTGCCTTCTTCCGTGCGGGAGAAGGGCACGCCCCAATGCTCGAGCTCGTAGACCGCGGCCGGCGCGTTGCGCACGAGGTACTCGATGGCGTCCTGGTCGCCGAGCCAGTCAGACCCCTTCACGGTGTCGTACATGTGCCAGCGCCAGTCGTCCGGACCCATGTTGCCCAGCGAGGCCGAGATACCGCCCTGCGCCGCCACGGTGTGGGACCGGGTGGGAAACACCTTCGAGATGCAGGCGGTGCGCAGGCCGGCCTGGGAGCAGCCCACGGTGGCGCGGAGGCCCGCGCCGCCGGCGCCCACCACCACCACGTCGAAGGTGTGGTCGTTGATCGTGTAGGCGGGAGCGCCGTTGCCGTTGGTTCCGTTGGTGGCCATGGGCTGATCCTTCGGGTTCGGGGTGCGGGTCAGACGAGCTTGCCGAGGCTGACGCGCAGGATCGCGTACAGGCAGGCCACGGCGACGACGACCGCGTAGAAATTGTTGGCGAGCAGGCTCAGGAGCTTGAGCGTCCTGTCGTGGACGTAGTCCTCGATGACGACCTGCATCCCGATCCTCATATGGGCCGTCACCGAGATCACGGCGAGGATCAGGACCAGAGCCACCACCGGGTGCGACATCAGCGCGATGGCCTCCGGGTAGGGCCGGTTCGCCATCAGCGCGACGATGACCACGAAGGCCAGCATCAGCGGCGCGTTGGCGGCGGCGGTCAGGCGCTGGATCCAGAAGTGGCCCGCGCCGTGGCCCGAGGCCCCGAGGCCCTTCACCCGGGCGCGCGGCGTGCGCATGGTGACGTTGGTGTTCTGGCGGTTGTCGACCATCGCTCGGTCTCCTCAGCGCAGGGTCAGGGCGAGCGCCCAGATCAGGACGGTCAGGATGACGGAGCCGATCAGGGTCGCGCGGGCGAGGCCCATGCGCTGGGCACGGTCGAAGCCGTAGCCGAGATCCCAGATGAAGTGGCGCAGACCGCCCAGCATGTGGTGCATCAGGATCCAGGTGTAGACGAACAGCACCAGACGTCCGACGATCGAGCCGAAGAACCACGAGACGGTGCCGTAGGCGGCCGGACCCGAAGCGAGGGCCACGAGCCAGATCGCCACCAGGGCCGCGCCGCCGTAGAGGGCCGTGCCGGTGATGCGGTGGAACACCGACATCGCCATGGTCCAGGTCCAGCGGTAGATCTGGAGGTGGGGCGAGAGCGGCTGGGCGACCGTGGGACGGACGGTTGGAGCCATCGTGCTGAAGGTCCTCGACTGGGCGGTGCACCGGTTTTTGACAGGGCACCAAGAAAAATTTGGATCGTCTCTAAAGTGCTAGCGGGCAGGCGCCAATGCGCAACCCCGCTTCGCCGCAGCGCACATGCGACACAGGCGCCAAATCGTCATTCGGTCCTGCCGCCTCATGACAGCCACCCGAGGGCGCGCCACCAGAGGTAATCCAGCGGCGCGGCGACGAGCAGGGAGAGAAGGCCGGTCACCAGGGTCAGCCTGGTCGCCGCCCGCAGCGGCACCTTCCCGAGATCGACCGCGAGCACGATCGGCGGGGCCTGGTAGGGCAGGAACAGGGTCGAGTAGCCGACCACCTGGATCATCACCACGGCCATGAGGTCGAGGCCGCTCGCCCGCGCCATCTCGCCGGCCAGCGCCGTGTAGAGCGCCGGGGCGCCGTTGGCGGTGACCGCGATCGTGAGGATCGCCGCCAGTCCTGTCAAAATGCCGAAATTGTAGCCCGGCGCGTCCGGCGTCAGCGGCGCGACGTGGAGGAGGGCATGGCCCAGGCTGGCGCCGAGGCCGGTCTCGTTCACGGTGGCCACGAGGCCGAGGAGGGCGGCGACGTAGAAGCAGGTGCGCAGGTTCACCGCGCCGAAGGCCTCCGCCGGCAACACGCCGATGCGGGGCATCAGGCAGAGGATCGCGGCGACGAGCCCGACCCAGGCCGGGGCGATGTGGTGCAGGCTGTCGGTGACCCAGAAGGCGAGGGTGGCGGCCAGGATCACGGCGAGCCGCCGCGCCTCCGGGCGCAAGGGCTCCTTCGCGAGGGCCGCACCGTTCTCCCCGTGGTCGAGTCGGTCGGGAAACAGCCGGACGATCGCCAGGACGAGGAGGCCCCCCTTCACCAGGGCCAGCACCGGCGCGTGCAGCAGGAGATAGGGCAGGTAGGCGATGTGGAGGCCGTACTGGGTCTCGGCGGTGCCGGCCATCACGAGATTCGGCACGTTGGCGGGCAGGATCGCGGCCGAGAGAAGCGGGGTGGCGAGGCCCACCGCCAGGACGGCGCCATGCCGGCCCGGGCGGCCGGCTTCGAGGCCGAAGGCGTCGCAGAGGGCCAGCACCACGGGCACCAGCAGGGCGATCCGCCCGAGATTCGACGGCATCACGAAGGCGACGGCGAAGGACAGGGCTACGATGCCGGCGATGAAGGCCGGATAGGAGGCCGAGAGGTGGCCCGACAGGCTCCGCGCCAGGCGGTCGCCGAGGCCGGAGCGCGTCATGGCGAGACCCACCACCATGCCGCTGAGGACGAGCCAGAACGCCGAGGAGGCGAAGCCCGAGAACACGGTCGCGGGCGGCGCGAGGCGAAACAGCATCGCCCCGGCGAAGAACAGCATCGCGGTGACGATCTCGGCGATGAGGCCGCTGGCCCAGAGGCCCATGCAGAGCACGAGCAGGAGCCCGGTCACCACGACCGTCGCCTCCCCGCCCATGAACGCCCCTGCCGGCATCGCCCGATTCCAATCCGCCCGTCCGGCGGGACAATGATCCTACCTTGGAGCCATTCGCAATTCGGAGTTTTCCGATCCATCCTTCGCGGTCGGCGAAGGCTCAGAAGCGCGCCGGGTCGAGTTCGAAGGTCGGGGGCAGGGCCTCGAACCATTCGCCGTAGAAGGGATCGCGCGGCAGTTTCGCCGCCCAGCGATCGCGAAAGCGCTGGTGTTCGGCCGGGTCGACGGTGCGGGCCCGGTTGCGGCTCTCGTAGTGGTAGAGGCTCGCCTGGGCGCAGTAGACGCTGCGCAGGCCGCGCTCGCGCAGCCGGAGACACAGGTCGACGTCGTTGTAATTGACCGCGAAGCCCGCATCGAAGCCGCCGATGGCGTCGAAATCCGCCCGGCGCACCATCACGCAGGCGCCGGTGACCGCGAGGTAGTTCCGGCTGCCCACCGTCGAGAAGAAATGCCCTGGATCGTCGCCGGGATAGCCGCGGCGGACATGGTCGGGAGTGGCGTCGACGATCGAGACGCCGGCATGCTGGATCTCGCCGGTCTCGAACAGGAGCTTGGGGCCGACGGCGCCGACGCCGGGGATCTGCAGCTGCGCCAGCATCGCCTCGATCCAGTCGGGGGTGATGACGGCGATGTCGTCGTTGAGGAAGACCAGCACCGCGCCGCTGGCTTCGGCCGCGCCGAGGTTCATCTTGGCGGCCACGTTGAAGACCGGCTCGGACCAGGTCACGCGCCGGGCGCCGTGGCGGGCCAGGGCCGCCTGCGTGCCGGGGCGCAGGTCGCCGTTGTCCACCACCACGAACTCGATGTCGGAATAGGTGCTGCGCGCGGCCACGCTGTCGAGGCAGGCGGCCAGGAGATCCACCGTGCGGCCGCCGACGGTGCTGTCGCGCCCGGCAGTGGGGATCACGATGGAGACGCGCGGGCGCTCGGTCAGCTTGCGCCGCATCTCGAAGCAACCCTTGAAGAGGCTGGGGCGGGCGAAGTCGAGTTCGCCGGTGCGCCGGGCGCGGTCCTCGAGGCCACGGATCGCCGCGGCGACGACGTAGTCCTTGTTGTCCATGGTCTGGGCGGTGGAGCCCGGGATCGCGCGCCAGTGATAGAGCACCTTCGGCACGTGGACGACGTTGCGGACGTGCTCGGTGTAGCGCAGGGCGAAGTCGTAATCCTGCGCGCCGTTGCATGCGTCGCGAAAGCCGCCGATCCGCGCCACGATGTCCATGCGGTAGAGGGCCAGGTGCGCCGTGTACATGCAGGCTTCGAGGGCTTCGGGCGACCAGTCCGGCTTGAAGAACGGATCGTAGCGCACCCCGTCGATCGAGATCTTGTCCTCGTCGGAATAGATGAAGTCGACGGTCGCGTCGGCGTTGAGGACGCGGACGAACTCGTAGAGCGCGTTGTCGGGAATCGCGTCGTCGTGGTCCATCAAGGTCATGTAGCGGCCGGTCGCCAGCGCCATGGCGTCGTTCGAGGCGGCCGAGATGCGCCCGTTCGTGGTGCGGCGGTGGAGCTTGATCCGCGGATCATCCGCCGCGAAGGCCTGGAGCAGCGGCCAGATCTGCGGGTCCGGCGAGTTGTCGTCGCAGAGGCAGAGTTCCCAATCGGAATAGGCCTGGGCCTGCACCGAGGCGATGGCGGCCTTCAGCCAGCGAAGGGGGGTATCGTAGACCGGCATGACGATCGAGATGCGCGGGCGCAGGCGAAAGCCTTCGATCTCGGCGCGCATCGCCGGCACGCCGAGCCGGCCGGGCGTCTCCACCTTCTCGATCCAGGCCGTGTAGGAGGCCGGGACCGGGCGCGGACGGGCGCTGGCACGGAAGTCCCGCCACAGTTCGGCGGCTCCCTTTGCGCGCCAGCCGGCGCGGATGCGCGCGAGGATCCGGCCGGGCGCGCGTTCCGCCTCGGGCAGCGCGCGCACGAGGCGGCGGGCGGTCTCGGCCACGGCGCCGACTTGCCCGAGATAGGTCAGCGAGACCTCGCCGAGGCGGAAGCGTCCCGCGCCGCTCATCGGGTCGAGGCGCAGGCCACGGACCCGGCGGGGCAGGTGTACGAGGTTGTCGATGCCGGTGGCGTCGGCCTCCAAGGGAATGGTCAGCGTCTCGCGAAACCCCTTCCCGTCGTCGACGTAGAGGATCGGGACGAGCTTCGTGCGGTCGAGGGCCGTGAGGTCGGCGCGCAGGCGGACCCAGCCTCCGCGATGGCGCCTGCGTCCCTCCGGCGGCCACAGCCGGAAATGCGGATCGGACCCGGTCGTGCGCCACGTGTCCGGGGTCCCGTCCGCCTCGATCTGGCTGAAGGCGTCGAGACGACAGCGTAGGGTGCGCGGCAAACCCGGATCCTCTTCGATGCGGGCACGGGGCCTGCCGAGCCGGCCGGTCCCCGGACCCGCCGCGCCCGGGGTTTAGGGCAAGCCCGCCGGCCCTCGCAAGGGCAGGCGGCTCCGCCTCAGGCGGGGCCCGCGGCGAGGTAGGCGCGCCAGCCCCCGTGCCGGGTGATCTCCGGCGCGCCCGCGACGGCATGGGCCTCGCAGAGGAAACCCGAGACGGGTTCGCCGTCGACGAGCGCGATCTTGCCGATCCCGAGGGGCGCGGGGATCGCGGCGGCGAAGCGCCCGAAGGCCGCCGGGTCGAGGCTCCAGACCTCGACCTCCAGGCCCGGACCCTCGAACCCGGGCTCCCGCACGAGGCCGGGCTTCGGCGGCACCGTGCCGGGCAGGGCATAGAGCCGGTAGTCGGACGCCGTCCGGGTCGTGCGCAGGAAGGTCGCCCCGAGCTCTCGGAGCTGGTGGTTCAGGGCAAGGCCCGTGAGATGGGCGCCGACCACCACCAGGGGGATCCGCCCGGAGGCGAGGGGGCTCACCCGGCTCGCCTCCGGCAAAGCGCGGGCCCGGTCGACGCCCATGCCGCCGCCGAGGGCGCGATGCAGGGCGTCGGCCCAGGGTGCGAGCGCCTCGTCGCTGAAGCCGGGGCCGACCAGCATCACCCCCGCCGGCAGGCCGTCCCGCCGGAATCCCGCCGGGACCGCGATGGCGGCCATTCCGAGCAGGTTGGCGAAATTGGTGTAGCGGCCGAAATGGCTGTTCCGGACGATGGGTTCGGCCTCCATCTCGGCCACCGCATAGGTGGTCGGGGAGGTCGGCAGCAGCAGGACGTCGATCTCGGCCAGGATCGTATCGGTGCGGCGCTTCAACGCCTCGAACGCGTAGCGGCCCCGGAAGGCGTCGACGGCGCTGTAGCCGCGCGCCGATTCGGTGATCGCGCGCACGCTCGGGTCCATCGCGGCGGCGTGGTCGGCATGGAACGCCTCGATGGCCGCAAGCCGCTCGGCGACCCAGGGGCCGTCGTAGAGGAGGGCGGCGATCGCGCGGAAGGGCGCGTAATCGAACGGCACGGCGACCCCGCCGAGGCCTTCGAGCCGGGCGATGGCGGCGTCGTAGAGGGCCGCCGTCGCGGTGTCGCCGTAGAACTCGCGCTCGGCCGGCGCGAGCACGCCAAAGCGCAGGCCCGCCGACGGGAGGGGATGCGGGACCGCCGGACGCGAGTAGGGATCGGCCGGGTCGAAGCCCTCGGCGATCCGGCGCACGGCGATGCCGTCCCCGACCGTGGCGGCGAAGACCGTGATGCAGTCGAGGCTGCGGCAGGCCGGGACGAGGCCGATGGTGCTCAGCGCCCCCGGCGTCGGCTTGATCCCGACGATGTTGTTGAAGGCCGCCGGCACGCGGCCGGAGCCGGCGGTGTCGGTGCCGAGGCTGAAGCAGGCGAGCCCGGCCGCGACGGCCACGGCCGAGCCGGAGCTCGACCCGCCGGAGACGTAGTCGGCGTTGAAGACGCTGCGCGGGGCGCCGTAGGGCGAGCGGGTGCCGTTGAGGCCGGTGGCGAACTGGTCGAGGTTGGTCTTGCCGGTCACCAGGGCGCCCGCCGCCTTCAGCCGCCCCACCACCTCGGCGTCCCGCTCGGGCGTGTAGGCGAAGGCCGGGCAGGCGGCGGTGGTGGGCAGGCCCGCGACGTCGATATTGTCCTTCACGGCGAAGGGCAGGCCCCAGAGCGGCAGCGAGTTCGGCTCCGGATGCGCCGCCACCAGGGCGCGGGCCGATGCGACGAGGTCGGCCCGAGAGACCGGCGTGATGAAGATCGCCGGGTCCGGCGAGGTCTCCATCCGCTCGGCCACGATCTCGGCGAGGCCGACCGGATCGAGGCTGCCCGAGGCGAAGGCCGCGCGCAGGCTCGCGATGTCCAGGATCGTGGGCAGCATGGGTTCAGGTCTCCTCGATCGCCGCGACGCCACACCGTCGCCCCAGGGTCCGGCCGGGTCGGACCCGGCCTCCTCGCGCGAAGCTCCCCGGGCTCGCATGCTCCGTGCCGCCGGGGAACGCCGCGCAGGATGACCGCTCGCCCGGTCCTCCCCGTGCCCGATCCCGCCGCCTTGCCAGGCTTGCGGGCCGACGCTCCGGGGACTCTGCCGAAACGGAAGCCTCAGGTCTGCCAGACGCGGGGCAGGGGCCGTCCGCGATAGGCGATCAGGGCGCGCTGCGCGACGGCCCGCAAGGCATCCGGATCGCGACCGAGGAGGCGCAGGACGAGGTGGCCGTTCCAGGCGCTGGCGGCGGCGGCGACGCCCTCCGCGCCGATCGCGTCGAGGATGGCCCGGACTTCCTCCAGCCGCCCCTCCGCCTCGGGCGAGACGTCGAGCATCGTCGCCATCGCGCGGGCGCCGTTGCCGATCGCCGCGCGGGCGAGCTGGTCCGACAGGGCGCCGTCGAGGCGCAGGGTGTCGGCGTAGGCCAGGCGTCCGTCGCGGCGGATGCGCCAGGTGTCGCTGAGGTGGCCCTGCGTCATCGGCTCGTTGCGGGCGGTTCGCCCGAAGGTGATCGCCTCGAAGGCGAGGAGATGGGCACCCGGAGCCAGATCCGCCTCGAACCGGCGGGAAAGGGCGGCCCGGTCGAACAGGATCGTCTCCTGCGGCAGGTGCGCGAGGCGGCCCCCGGCCCCGACGGTCACCGCGGTGGCGACGCGGCTCACCGGGCCGTCCGAGCGGTAGACCTTCTCGGCCGCCGTGGTGGTCAGGGTGAGGTCGGCGCCCGCGCCGACATCGGCCGTGACGTGGAAGGCGTCGCCGCAGGCGATTCCGCCGGCGGTGTTGAGCAGCACCGCCTCGCAGGGGCCCTTCGGACGGCGCGGAAGGCGCAGGCGCAACGGACCGCCCTCGGCGATGTCGAGGATGCGGGTGTCGTGCCCGTCCGCGCAGGCGACGCGCAGGTGGATCCGCCCCTGGGAGCGCTGGCGCTCCGGCGCGGCGACGGGGAGCGCCGGAAGGTCGGGGTTCGGCAAGGCCGCGCGTCAGGCCGGGCCGGTGGCGACCGGGCGCTCGGGGTCGGAACCCCATTCGGACCAGGAGCCGTCGTAGAGCGCGCGGGGCGGCCGCCCCAGGGTCTCCAGCGCCAGCCCGACGATGGCGGCGGTGACGCCCGAGCCGCAGGTGGTGACCACGGGCCGGCTCACGTCGACGCCGTTCTCGGCGAAGGCCGCGCGCAAGGCCGCCTTGTCCTTCAGGCGGCCCTGGCTCTGGAGCGCGGCGTAGTGCACGTTGCGGGCACCCGGCATGTGGCCGGGCCGGACACCGGGGCGGGGCTCCGCCTCCTCGCCGCGGAAGCGCGCCCCGGAGCGGGCATCGACGACCTGGGCATTGCCCGATTCGAGGGCACGGGCGACGTCGCCGGCATCGGCCACCGCGCCATGGTCGAGGCGGGCGGTGAAGTGACGGCGCGCGCGCGGGCGTCCCTCGCCCTCCTCGACGGGATAGCCGGCAGCGACCCAGGCCGGGAGCCCACCCTCCAGAATCTCGACGTCGCGAACGCCGTAGGTCTTGAGCATCCAGCGCACCCGCGGCGCCGAGAACAGGCCCATGCCGTCATAGACCACGATGTGCGCCCCGTCGCCGACGCCCAGCGCCCGCATGCGGGAGGCGAAGACCTCCGGGCGCGGCAGCATGTGGGGGAGGGGCGAGGTCTCGTCGCTCATCGTGTCGATGTCGAACCGGATCGCGCCGGGGATGTGCCCGCCGAGATATTCGGCCCGGGCGTCGCGGCCCTGGGCCGGCAGGTACCAGGACCCGTCGAGGATCACGATATCGGGCGCGCCGAGGCGAGCGTGGAGCCATTCGGCCGTGACAAAGGGCGTCGTCGCCATGGATTTCTCTGTTCGATGGGCCGGAGATCGTCCGGCCGGGAGTCGCGTTCGGGCGGTGCGGTGCGGCCACCAAACCACATCCCGCCGCGCCTTGCACCCTGCCCGGGCGGGATTGCGATCTGAACCGGCCCTTCCCGAGCCGCGTTGGACACCGGAGACGACCGTTCGCAATCCCTTTCCGTCAGGAGACCGGCGCCATGCGTATTCCGACCCTCATCCTCGCCAGCACCCTCGGCCTCGCCCTGGCCGGCGCCGCCCAGGCCCAATCCTCCGTGACGGGGGCCGGCGCCGGCACAATCAACGGCGCCGGCAGCAGCATCGGCAGCGGCCCCTCGGGCTCGCCCGCCACCACCGGAACGGCCCCGGGAGCCGGCGCCGTGCGCAACCCGAACGCCGCCCCCCTGCCGAGCGCGGGCCGCGCCATCGCGCCCGGGACGACCGCCGCACCGAACGCGACGCATTCCGGCGCCTCGTCACGCTGAGGCACGGTACGCGCAAGTCATGAGGCCGGGCCGCGATGCCCGGCCTTTTTCGTCGCAACCCCGCGTGACGTGGTGCCAAGGCGCGCCGCCTGCGGCTATGGAAGGGCGTGCCGAGCCAGCGTGATGGAGCCGTCGTGAACCCGCGCGAGACCTACCACATCGAAGTCCTGGCCTCCGAGGACGAGGCCGGCGCGCGCGGCGAGGACCCGGTGCGCCAGCGCATCTCCGTGCGCACCTACACCGTGGAGGCGGCCAGGGAGCGCGCCCTGACCCTGTTCGCGCGGGCGCGGGCGCCGCAGCGCAGCGGCGCCCCGGCCGAGGCCGTGCGGGTCATCGACGGCGCCGGCACGGAGGTGTTCCGCTGGAGCCGGTTCGACGAGCCGGCCTGACGGAACGATCACGCCGTGCGCGCCCTCATCCTCCCCGGCCTCGTCCTGCTCTTCGCGGCCCTGTTCGTGCGCAGCTACACGGTGCCCCCGGCGCCGGACCGGCGTGGCGGCACCACGGTGTCGCTCGCCTGGCCGAACCGGCCGGTCTTCGGCAGCCCGCGGGCCGACTGCATCGGCCTCCCGGCGGGCGACTCGGTGATCGCCTGCCTGATCGGCTCGGTGTCGCGGGCTCGGGCCGACGGCATTCCGCTGATGCAGGTCGGCTTCTGCCCGACGTGCTATTCCCTCTCGCAGCGCGCCGCCGCCCACGGCCGCGACGAGGCCGCCGTGCAGGCGCGCCTCGGCGAGATCGCCCGCTTCGGCTGGTGAGACCGGATGGGCCGCCGCACACCAGCCTGGAGACCGCGATGCCCCTCGTTCGCATAGACCTGAACCGCTCGGCACCGCAGGACCGTGCCCGGATCGTGGGCGACGTCGTGTATGCCGCGATGCGGGCCGTGGCGAACGTCCCCGAGAACGACAAGTTTCAGATCGTCACGCACCACGAGGCGGGGGAGATCGTCGCGCCGGAGGCGGGCTACCTCGGCGTGACCCACACGGACGACCTCGTGATCATTCAGATCACCTGGAACGCGGGGCGCTCGGTAGAGGTCAAGCGCGCCCTCTACCGGCAGATCGCCGACGGCATCTCCGAGAAGGCGGGCATCCGGCGCGAGGACGTCTTCGTCAATCTCGTCGAGGTGGTGAAGGAGAACTGGTCCTTCGGCAACGGCGAGATGCAGTACGCGCCGGCCTGACGGGCCATCCGCATTGACGCCGCGCCCGCTGCGCCCCTAGACAGGCGCCACCATGACGACCGACCTTCGCCCCGCCTCGTATCCGGCGCCGCATCCTTAGCGGCACGGGGCTCGTCATGTCTCAACCGCTGCGTCGTCGGCGGTTGATCTCCTTCCAGGACCATACGTCGACGGCCCGGCTTTCACCGAGGTCACGTCCGTGCCGTCCCATCCCTGTGTGAATTCCCGTCCCTGCCTCGGCCTGATCGGCTACGGCGCCTTCGGCCGCCTCGTGGCCCGCCATCTCGCACCGTTCTTCACCGTTCACGCCTATGATCCGGCGATGCCGCCGGACGTGGAAGCCGGCGTGGTCGCGGGCTCCCTGCGCGCCGCGGCCGGCTGCCCGGTCGTGATCCTGGCGGTGCCCGTCCCGGCGATGTCCGGCCTCGTCGCGGAGATCGGTCCGCATCTCCGCCCGGGCGCCCTCGTCCTCGATGTCGGCTCGGTGAAGGCGGTCGCCGCGGAGGCGATGCGCGGCGGCCTGCCGGAACACGTCGCCATCGTCGCGACCCACCCGCTGTTCGGACCGCAGAGCGCCCGTGATGGGATCCGGGGCCTGAAGATCGCGCTCTGCGAGGTCCGCGGCGGCCGGACCCGCGACGTCGCCGCCTTCCTGCGCCGATGGCTCGGCCTCGACGTCATCCTGACGACGCCGGAGGCCCATGACCGGGAAGCGGCCGCGGTCCAGGGCCTGACGCACCTCATCGCAAAGGTGATGGTGCGGATGGAGCCGCTGCCGACGCGCATGACCACCCGCAGCTTCGACCTCCTCATGCAGGCGGTGGAGATGGTGCGCCACGACGCGCCGGAGGTCTTCGACGCCATCGAGCGATCCAATCCCTATGCGGGCTCGGTTCGCCGCCGCTTCGTCACCGAGGCGGCCCGGCTCGCCCGGGACTTGTCGAAGCGGAATTTGTCGGAGCGGAATTTGTCGGAGCGGGAATTGTCGGAGCGGAATTTGTCGGAGCGGGAATTGTCGGAGCGGAATTTGTCGGAGCGGGAATTGTCGGAGCGGGAATTGTCGGAGCGGGAATTGTCGGAGCGGGAATTGTCGGAGCGGGAATTGTCAGAGCGGGAATTGTCGGAGGAAGAGAACAGTTCGGCGACGCGGGCGGCCTGAGGCGGGTGGGGCGCCGTCAGGCGTCCGGGGCGCCGACCCGCTCCGCGCCCTTGCCCGAGAGGCGGGCTCGCAGGCGGTCGCGCCAGGCCTTGAGGCGCAGACTAGCCTCGGCTCGCCAGCCTTCGAGGCGGGCCGCGAGGGGGAACAGCCGGTCGCCGCCCGGCGTCTCGACGAGGATATGGGCGAGGGCCAGGCGCTCCGTCCAGAAGGTCTCGGGCAGCGGATAATGCGGCGGCGCGCAGGAATCCGCCCGCGTCAGGGCCGGGTCGGAGACGATGGCCTGGGTCAGGCGCTGGAAGGCCAGGGCGCCGGGCGAGTGCCGGGCGACCTCGGGATCGTAGGAAATCTTCAGGCTCCAGAGCTGACCGCGCGTGGTGAAGCTGACGACGGCGGCCAGGGTGCGGGCATCCCGGCGCAGGCGGTCGATGCGGACGGCGCCGCGCGCGCCGAAGCGGGTCGCGAAGCCCCGCATCATGCGGGTCTGGATCGCGTCGCCCGCGATGGCGGTGCCGCGGGCGCCCTTCCAGCCGGCGCCCTCCAGGGCGATGTAGTCGTCGATGGCCGCCGGCAGGGCCGCCGGATCGCGGATCGTCTCGAAGGTGACGGGTCCATCCGCGCTCAGGCGATCCCAGGCCTGGCGCAGCTTGCGCTGCTTGCGGGAGGACAGGTGCCCGAGATAGGTCGCGCGCCCGTCCGCGTCCCGGACCGTCAGGTCGAGAAAGGCACGCTCGTGCGCCCAGAAGCGAGCGTGGCGCAGGGCGTGGCGGTCGAGCCAGTCCGACAGCAGCTCGGCGAAGGGGCCGGCGGTCGGCACATGGGTCAGCATCAGGCGCGGACCGACGAGGCGGCGCAGGCCGACGAGCAGCGCGTCGAGGGTGCGCGCCGGCTCGGCCCCGTCGAGGAGCGGCGCGCCGAAGATGCCGAAATCGTGCATCCAGCCCATCGTCAGCAGGAGGGGCAGGCCCCAGCGCCAACGGCTCACCTGGACCGGCCAGACGCCGAGGAGGCGCAGGCCCGGCTCCTCCGGGAGGCGGTCGCCGACCAGGGCGACCTGCAGGTCCCGGCCGAAGGCGTCGGCGGCCGGCAGCGCGAAGTCGGCATCATAGAACAGGTTGTCGATGAAGGGCCGGCGGCCGAGATCGTGCCAGGCTGTGATCCAGGGGGCGTCGGCCTGCAGGGGGCGCAGGGCGACGACGAGGCCGTCGGGCGTCGTGATGCTGCGCCCGGCGGTTCCGGTCACGAGGCGGCCCGCTTGAAGCGGCGGACCGCGAGGTCGGCGACACCGAGGATGTTGAACGCCCAGGCCGTGCCGGCCGAGACCGCGGCGAGGCAGGCGAGGCGCAGGCCGAGGGTGAGGCCCGGATCGAGGGGAAGCCGGTCGAGCCCGGCGATCGCGGCGGCGCAGGTCAGGGCCAGGCCTGCGATCACGGCGAGGTCGCGCAGGGGGACCGGCATGCGGAAGCGTTCCCGGGAACCGAGGACGAAGACCAGGCAGGCCAGGCCCTGGCCGGTCGCCATGGCGATGGCCGCGCCCTCGACGCCGTAGCGGGGAATGAGCACGGCCGAGAGGCCGCCGATCGCCACGAGGAGCGTCACCGAGGCGACCGCGTCGAGGTGGCTCTTCTGGGTGAAGTAGATGACCTGTCCGAAGTAGTACGACCGGAACATCTGCAGGATGCTGGCCGCCACCAGCAGCGGCGCCACCCGCAGGGCGGTCTCGCGGTAGTCCGGCCCGAGCAGCAGGGTCACCAGGATGCCGTCGAAGGCCAGGAAGAACACCGCGCCGAAGGCCGCGATCACCGTGAGGAGACGGATGGCATCCTCCAGCACCGGGCGGGCCGCCGCGATGCCGCCGTCGCGGGCATCCCGCTTGGCGATCGAGATCAGCGCCAGGGCGACGCTGTCGCCGAAGACCACGAAGCTCTGGCGCAGGAAGTCGGCGAAGGCGCCGTAGGCGCCGAGTTCCGAGACGCCGATGCTGGCGCCGATGACGAGGCGGTCGGCGGTCTGCGCCAGGGCGGCGGCCCCGAAGGACAGAACGAGGGGCCAGCCATAGGCGAGGAGGCCGCGCGCCTCGGCCCAGCTGCCGCCGCCCCGCAGCAGGCCGCGGATGACGTGGAGCGTGGGCAGGGCCGCGACGACGTTGGCGCCCGCGGTGGCCAACAGCAGCGGTATCGCACCGCCGCCGAGGAGGAGGGCGGTGCTGCCGAGAGCCAGGACCAGGCTGGCGCGCAGCACCACCGACAGGGCGACCGCGCCGACCTCCAGCCGCGTCCGTGCGATTTCGGCGGCTCCCTCGAAGGCCATCATGCCGAAGACGGCGATGAAGATGGCGAACGCCGCCAGCGGCTCGAGGAGCCCGAGGGCGGCCGCGCCGGCCGCGATCAACGCCGCCAGGGCCACCATGGCGCCGAGGAGGCGCACCACGGTTCCGACCTGCAGGATCGCCCGGTCCTCGGCGTAGAGAGCGAAGAACGAGAATTTCGGCCACTGGCAGGTGGCGCTGTAGAGCACCAGCGCCCAGGACAGGATGAGCAGGTAGAGCCCGAACACGTCCGTGGGCGCGAGCCGGGTGAACACCGCGAGGGCGCCCATGTTCAGGCCGGCGGCGACGCCCCGCGAGCCGACATAGGTGAAGGTGTGGCGCGCGATCATCCCGACTCGTGAAGCGCCGGGCGGCCCGGCTCCCGGCACGACGTAACACGCCAGTGTCGCCGCGGCGTCAATCCATTCGCGAAGCCCCCTCCGCGTCTCGGCGACGACGACCCGCGCTGCGCGCATGCCCCGACCGCAGCCCCCGACCGCAGCCCCGACCGCAGCCATTGACTTCGCAGGCGCGAAAGCGCATATCGCAGGTGCAGCGTCAGCGGCCGTCATGGTTCCGCTTGAGAGGGCTGCGTGACGGATTGCCGGATCGCTTCTGCGGGCCCCGCGCGACCTGAGCCCCTCTCTTCAACGTGCATGCACCCGGACTGCCCCGGCACGCGGGCGGCTCCAGCTCAACGGACCGACCAACTTCTCGACGATTTCCCTCGCCACGAGGGCGTCCGGCGCGGTCCCGCTGCCTGAAAGTTATTCCTTGACCCAGTTCACCGATTTCGGCCTCGCCCAGCCCGTGCTGCGCGCCCTGGAAGAGGCCGGCTACAAGAGCCCGACCCCGATCCAGGCCCAGGCCATCGCCCCCGCCATGCAGGGCCGCGACCTCTGCGGCATCGCCCAGACGGGCACCGGCAAGACGGCGGCCTTCGCGCTGCCGATCCTGCATCGCCTCGCCGAGAACCCGCGCCGGCCGATCCGCCGCGGCTGCCGCGTGCTGGTGCTCTCGCCCACCCGCGAGCTCGCCAACCAGATCGCCGAGAGCTTCTCGGATTACGGAAAACACCTGTCCTTCACCAACACGGTGGTGTTCGGCGGCGTCACCATCTCCCGCCAGGAGAAGGCGCTGGCCAACGGCGTCGACATCCTGGTCGCGACCCCCGGCCGCCTGATGGACCTCATCGAGCGCCGCTCGCTGACCCTCGAGGCCGTCGAGATCCTCGTCCTCGACGAGGCCGACCAGATGCTCGACCTCGGCTTCATCCATGCCCTGAAGCGCATCGTGAAGATGCTGCCCCGTGAGCGCCAGAGCCTGTTCTTCTCGGCCACCATGCCGAAGAACATCGCCAGCCTCGCCGACCAGTATCTGCGCGATCCCGTCCAGGTCGCCGTGACCCCGGTGGCCACCACCGCCGAGCGCGTGACGCAGGAGGTCATCTTCGCCCATACCGGCGCGAAGCAGGCCCTCCTGAACCACATCCTGCGCGATCCGGCGATCGAGCGCGTCCTCGTCTTCACCCGGACCAAGCACGGCGCCGACCGCGTCGTCCGCGGCCTGGAGAAGGTCTCGATCAACGCCTCGGCCATCCACGGCAACAAGTCCCAGCCGCAGCGCGAGCGGGCGCTGGCCGCCTTCAAGGACGGCTCCTGCCGCGTGCTCGTCGCCACCGACATCGCCGCCCGCGGCATCGACGTCGAGGCCGTGAGCCACGTCATCAACTACGACCTGCCGAACGTGCCGGAGAGCTACGTCCACCGCATCGGCCGCACCGCGCGCGCCGGCGCGAACGGGCTCGCGATCTCGTTCTGCAACGACGAGGAGAAGGCCTACCTGCGGGACATCGAGCGCACCACGCGCCAGAAGATCCCCGTGGCGGGCTTCCCCGAGGGCTTCAGCCCGCCCTCCCGCCAGGAGGCGGCGGACAACGCCCAGGCCGAGGAGCGCCGTCCGGCGCCGAACGGCCAGCGGCCCGGCCAGCGCCAGGGCCAGCGTCCGAGCAGCCGCCCCGGCGGCCGTCCCGGCCAGGGCCGCGGCTTCGAGGGTCGCGGCAGTGAGAATCGCGGCTCCGGTCGCCCGAGCCGTCCCGACGGCGCCGCCCGTCCCCAGGAAGGTCGCGGCGACCGCCGTCCCGCCGGCGGCCAGGGCGAGATCCGCGCCGAGCCCCGCAGCGAGCAGCGTTCCCGCGGCCCGCGTCCGCAGGGCAGCGGCGAGGGTCGCGCCATCGGCTGGCTCGATCGCGGCCCGCGCTCCTGATCCCAGCCGCTTCCGCTGAATGTCGCGCCGTCCCGGGTTCCCGGGGCGGCGTTTTCGTGTCCGGCTCCCCGCGACGGCGCCGGGGCATTGCCAAGCCGGCGCGCGGGGCCATCTCAAGGCGGTGCGGACGGCTGGTCCGGCAGCTTCGGAGGCGAGGGCGATGCGGTTTGAACTCTTCCGGGATTCCGCCGGCGGCTGGCGCTGGCGCCTCCGGTCCCAGAACGGAAACGTCGTCGCCGATTCCGCCGAGGCCTATGTCCGCCGCGAGGATTGCGAGCACGGCATCGCCCTCGTGAAGGGCAGCGCCACGGCGCCGACCGTCGACATGACCCTGAAGATCGCCTGACACGGCGGGGCAGGGCTTCGTTGACCATGCGCGCAACCTTGGCCGTGATCGGGGAAACGCTTTCGGCCCTCGCGCGTTTGCTGCATCCGGGCCTCGCGACGAGGGATACCGGTGTGTCGAGACTCGACAGAATTCAGGGAGTTGAGAACGTGCTGAGGAAACTCGTGCTGGCCGCGCTGCTGGCCCTAGGCTTCGCCGCCACGGCGCCGCAGGGCGCTTCGGCCGCCCCCATCGGCCCCGCCCTTGCCCTTCAGAGCGAGGCTGCTCCGGCCGCCGTGCAGACGGTCCAATACTATGGCTACCGCCGCCGCTACTATGGCCCGCGTCGGTTCTACGGCCCGCGCCCCTTCTACGGCCGCCGCTACTATGGTCCGCGCCGGTTCTACGGTCCGCGCCCCTTCTACGGCCGCCGCTATTACGGCCCGCGTCGGTTCTACTACTGAGATCTCGGCGGCGTCCGTCCACGGACGCGCCATCGCTCCCGGCCCGGTCCTCGTCGCGACGAGGGCCGGGCCGTTCGCGTTCATGGCACTAAATTTCTGTCGGATGGCTGGGAAGCCCTGGCACCATGCGATAAGTTGCAAGGAGCGAGACGGCCGGCGCCAGATCGGTCCGCTTCGGAGGACACGTCATGAAGGCTCTTGCAGCCCGCCACGCGCCGCCGCCCGCGCTTTGGGAATCGATTCCCCTCGAGGTCTTCCTGTCCGCCTTCGCGGTGATCCTCGCCGGCGCCCTCAGCTATGTGGGCGTGATGCCCTGACGACGCGGCGATACCTCGGCAACGCGCCCGGTATCGTCCTAATGTGGAATCGATGGGGGACGGAACGTGAGCGGGATCATGGCGGAGACGGACGAGGCACGGCGCCCGAGCGGCGAACTGACGGTGCGCACCATCGCGATGCCGGCCGACACCAACGCCAACGGCGACATCTTCGGCGGCTGGGTGATGTCGCAGATGGACCAGGCCGGGGGAATCGCGGCGGTCGAACGCTCGCAGGGGCGGGCGGTCACCGTCGCGGTCGATGCCATGACCTTCATCCGTCCGGTCCGCGTCGGCGACGTGCTCTGCGTCTACACCCGGATCGACAAGGTCGGACGCAGTTCGATGAAGATCGAGGTCGAGGCCTGGGCGAGGCGCTTCCGCACCCAGTTGCGCGAGCAGGTGACCGAGGCGACCTTCACCTTCGTGGCGATCGACGACGAGGGACGACCCCGCGCCATCGCGCCGCTCTGAGCGTCCCGGCGCCCGGCGGGGCCGGGATCGCTCAGGCGTTGGGGGCCGCCACCTTCTGGCGCAGGCCTGTGATGACCGCCTTGAGGATGTCCGCATCGGCGTCCGGGCGGGCCAGGCAGCGGACGGATTCGATCCGCTCGTGCACGAAGGACAGCTTGGCGATCACCGCCGGGGTCAGCTTGAACGGGAACAGGGCCGGCTGGCCCATGCTGCGGCTGAGCGAGTTCACCGCGTAGGTGAGCGGGAGCCACGCCTCCACGATCCGGCTGAAGTCGGTCGTCCGGTAGGGGTCGAAATCGATCACCACGGGTTCCGCCGGGCCGTGGCGCAGGCGTGGGCGGACATGCATCTCGAAGGTGCTGGCGGTCTCCAGCGTGTCGACGATGTGGAGGTACTGCGCCCAGGTCTCCGCGAAATCCTCCCAGGGATGGGCGGTGGCGTAGGCGCTGACGAAGCTCTCCTCCCAGTCGGGCGGCGCGCCCTGCGCATAATGGCGCTGCAGGGCGCCCGAGTAGTTCAGCCGCTCGTCACCGAACAGGGACCGGAAGGTCCACAGGCTCTGGTCGAAGCGCACCAGAACGTTCCAGAAGTAATGCCCGATCTCATGGCGGAAGTGGCCGAGCAGCGTGCGGTAGTACTCGCCGAACAGCATTCTCCGCCGCTCGCGCTCGACGTCGTCGGCCTCGGCGATGTTCAGGGTGATCAGGCCGCTGCGGTGGCCCGTGAGCACGGGCGGGCCGATCTGGTAGCTCTCGGACGGATCGACCAGGAAGTCGAAGGCGAGGCCCGTGGCGGGGTTCTCGTGCCGGGTCATCAAGGGCAGGTCGAGGCGCAGCAAGGAATAGAACAGCCGATGCTTGGCCCCTTCGATCTGGCGCCAGCGGGTCAGGTTCCAGGCGATCGACAGGTCGGGCACCACGCGGTTGTGCCGACAGGTGACGCAGTAGCGGTCCGCCGAATCCTCGGGCACCAGCCAGTTGCAGGCGTCATGCGCGGCATTGGCGCAGAATCGGTACTTGCGCCCCGGGTCGGCATAGGCGTGCCAAAGGCCGCCCACCGGCTCGACGGCCGACATCTCGTGAAGGTCGCAGACATAGCCCAGCCGGCGCTCGCAGCTCTCGCAATGGGTGCTCTCGAAGCTGATCGGCTGGTCGCAGGCCTGGCACTGGAAGATCTTCATGGAGCCGTCGCGGGACGCCTTTCCTGTCTGTCGGCCGTGCGTCGCATGCCGTCCATGACGAAACCGTCATAGCCTATCCGCACGGGATAAGGTGGCAAAGCACGGGACGCCGACGAAGTTCCGGGCGCGGAACCGCGGTCGGGCGGGGGACGGGCGCCCGCATCGCCCACATCGGAGGCCCGACATCCGGGACGGAGCACGAAACTTGCAGGTCCGGACCCGTCGTTCAGGTTCTGGTTGCCTTCGGGCGCGAGGACGGACGGCACCGGGCGGACGGCCTTCCGGGCCGCCGCGCGCAAGGGCATCGCTTGCGGGTCTCCGTTGGCGTATGTCTCTGGTGAAGCTTTCTCCGGGACACCGCAGGGTGGTGCCCCGTCCCTCCGCCGCCGACGCGTGCGAAACCGCGCGCCCGGCGCCCTGTCCACCTACAGCGGGAGCCCCCGTGTCGATCAAAGCCGCCCTGCACCACGTCACGCACTACACCTACGACCGGCCGATCACGCTCGGTCCGCAGGTGATCCGTCTGCGTCCCGCCCCGCATACCCGCACCGCTGTGCCGGCCTACTCGCTGAAGATCCTGCCCGAGAACCACTTCATCAACTGGCAGCAGGATCCGAACGGCAACTGGCTCGCCCGGCTGGTGTTTCCCGAGAAGACCACCGAGTTGAAGATCGAGGTCGACCTCACCGCAGACATGTCGGTGATCAATCCGTTCGACTTCTTCGTCGAGGACTATGCCCAGGCGCGCGGCTTCGCCTACGCGGACGATCTCACGGCCGAGCTGAAGCCCTACCTCGTCCTCGACGACGCCATGGCGCCGGAGGTGGATGCGTTCCTGGAGCGGCTGCCGGCCGAGCAGAACACCGTGCTGTTCCTCGTGGCGCTCAACGCCCAGGTGGCCGGTGAGATCGCCTACGGCGTGCGCATGGAACCCGGCGTCCAGACCGCGGCCGAGACCCTGACCCTCAAGAGCGGGTCCTGCCGCGATTCGGCCTGGCTCATGGTGCAGATCCTGCGCCGTCTCGGCATGGCCGCCCGCTTCGTCTCCGGCTACCTGATCCAGCTCATTCCCGACACCACCGCCGTCGACGGACCGGCCGGAACCACCACCGACTTCACCGACCTGCACGCCTGGGCCGAGGTCTATCTGCCGGGCGCCGGCTGGATCGGCCTCGACGCCACCTCCGGCCTCCTCTGCGGCGAGGGCCACATTCCCCTGGCGGCGACGCCGCACTACGCCTCCGCGGCGCCGATCTCGGGCCTCGCCGAGCCGGCGGAAGTGGAGTTCGGCTTCGAGATGACGGTGACCCGCGTGGCGGAGGCGCCGCGTATCACCAAGCCGTTCTCCGAGGAGGTCTGGGCCGCGATGGACGCCCTCGGCGACCGCATCGACGCCGACCTCGCCGAGCAGGACGTCCGCCTGACCATGGGCGGCGAGCCGACCTTCGTGTCCATCGACGACTTCGAATCGCCCGAGTGGAACGCCGCTGCCGTCGGACCGACGAAGCGCGGCCTCGCCGACAAGCTGATCCGACGCCTGCGGGACCGCTTCGCCCCCGGCGGCATGCTGCATTACGGCCAGGGCAAGTGGTACCCGGGCGAGAGCCTGCCGCGCTGGGCCTTCGCCCTGTACTGGCGCCGGGACGGCGTGCCGGTCTGGAAGGACGCGGACCTCATCGCCGCCGAGGACGGTCCGCGCGATGCGACCATCCACAAGGCCAAGGACCTGATCGACGCCGTCGCCCAGCGCATCGGCCTCGGGGCCTACGTGTTCCCGGCCTTCGAGGACCCGGTCTTCTGGACCGAGAAGCGCGACGAGCTGCCCGTCAACGTCACGACGTCCGAGCCGCGCTACCCCAACCCGGAGGCGAATGCGCGGATGGCGCGGGTGTTCGCCCGCGGGCTCGGCGAGGCTGCGGGCTATGCGCTGCCGCTGGCGAGCCTGCCGGTCGGCAAGGACGGCGATTCCGATCGGCTCTGGATCTCGGAGCCCTGGGCGTTCCGACGCGGCCACGCCTTCCTGACGCCCGGGGACTCGCCGGTGGGCTACCGCCTGCCGCTGTCGTCGCTGCCCTTCGTGCCCCCGGAGCACTACCCCTACTACCAGCCGCAGGACACCCTTGAGGAGCGCGACGCGCTGCCCGAGGACCATCCCGGCACCAAGACCGTCAACGGCTCGGGCGTGACCGGCGTCGCCGTGCGCACCGCCTTCGCGGTGGAGCCGCGCGACGGCATCCTCCATGTCTTCATGCCGCCGCTGCAGCGGGTGGACGAGTATCTCGAACTTCTCGGCTACCTCGAGGAAGCGGCCACCGCGCTGAAGCAGACGCTGCATATCGAGGGCTACGAGCCGCCCTTCGACCCGCGCCTCAACGTCATCAAGGTCACGCCCGATCCCGGCGTGATCGAGGTCAACGTGCATCCCGCCCCGACCTGGCGCGACGCGGTCCGCATCACATCCGACCTCTACGAGGATGCCCGGCAGATCCGCCTCGGCGCGCAGAAGTTCATGACCGACGGCCGCCATACCGGGACCGGCGGCGGCAACCACGTGGTGCTCGGCGGCGCGACCCCCAACGATTCGCCCTTCCTGCGCCGGCCCGACCTCCTCAAGAGCCTGGTGCTCTACTGGCAGCGCCACCCGGCGATGTCCTACCTCTTCTCGGGCCTCTATATCGGCCCGACGAGCCAGGCCCCGCGCATGGACGAGGCGCGCCACGACGGGCTCTACGAGCTCGAGATTGCGATGGCGCAGGTGCCCAGGCCCGACGAGCCCAACATCCCGCGCTGGCTCGTGGACCGCATCTTCCGCAACATCCTCGTGGACGTGACGGGCAACACCCACCGCTCCGAGATCTGCATCGACAAGCTCTACTCGCCGGACGGCCCCACCGGCCGCCTCGGGCTGCTGGAGTTCCGCTCGTTCGAGATGCCGCCGGACCCGCGCATGAGCCTCGCGCAGCAACTGCTCCTGCGCGCCATCGTCGCCTGGCTCTGGCGCGAGCCGCAGGAGGGCGGCTGTGTCCGCTGGGGCACGGGCCTGCACGATCGGTTCATGCTGCCCCACTTCCTGTGGGCCGACTTCCTCGGGGTGCTGGAAGACCTTCGGGCGGCCGGCTACGACTTCGACCCGGCGGCCTTCGTGGCGCAGCGCGAGTTCCGCTTCCCGGTCTTCGGGACTGTGGAGCAGGGCGGCGTGAAGCTGGAGCTCCGCCAGGCCCTCGAACCCTGGCACGTGCTGGGCGAGGAGGGCGCCATCGGGGGAACCGTGCGGTACGTGGATTCGTCGGTGGAGCGGCTGCAGGTGAAGGTCGAGGGCTACGTCCCCGGCCGGCACATCATCACCTGCAACGGGCGACGCCTGCCCATGACCGGCACCGGAACCTCGGGCGAGGCGGTGGCGGGCCTGCGCTTCAAGGCGTGGCAGCCCGCCTCCTCGCTGCACCCGACGATTCCCGCCCACTCGCCGCTGACCATCGACATCCTCGATGCCTGGAGCGGCCGGTCGCTGGGCGGGTGCCGCTACCATGTCAGCCATCCGGGCGGGCGCAACTACGAGACCTTCCCGGTCAATACCTACGAGGCGGAGGGGCGTCGCCTCGCCCGCTTCCAGGCCCATGGCCACACCCCGGGTCGGATCGCGATGCCGCCCGAGGAGACCAACCGCGAGTTCCCGATGACGCTCGACCTGCGCACCCCAGCACCCCCGGGCTTCACGCCCCAATGAGCGATGCGGCCGCGGCGGACGTTCAGGGACGGGCCGAGCGCCTCGCGCGCTGGACCTCCGCATACCGGCCGCAGCGGGGGGTGCCCGACGAGCTGATGGACGCGGACGGCCGGACCAAGGGGGCCTGGCCCCGCTTCCTCGACCAGCTCGGCGGGATGGACGAGGTCGAGATCGGCGCCCGCTTCGTCTCGGCGGTGCGCCGGATCCGCGACACCGGGATCTCCTACCGGATCTACGGCGACAAGCGCGAGCATGCCTGGCCCCTCGGGTCTCTGCCGCTCGTCCTCGAACAGGCGGATTGGGAGACCCTGAGCGCCGGCATCGTCGAGCGCGCCGAACTGATGGAGACGATCCTCGCCGACCTCTACGGCGCGGGCCGCCTCGTGGCCGAGGGGCTGCTGCCGGCCGCCGTCGTGGCGGGCAGCCCGGAATTCATGCGCCCTCTCGTGGGCGTCACGCCGCCCGGCGGACGCTTCCTCAAGCTCTACGCCGCCGACGTCACCCGCGGGCCCGACGGACGCTGGCGGGTCCTGGCCGACCGGACGCAGTCGCCCTCGGGGCCGGGCTACGCCCTCGAGAACCGCCTCGTCCTCACGCGTGCCTTTCCGGATCTCCACGCCGACCTTCAGGTCGAGCGCCTGGCCGCGTTCTTCCAGGCGTTTCGGGACGGCCTCGCGGTCGGCGCCCAGCGCAGCGACCCGCGCATCTGCCTGCTGACGTCGGGGGTCTTCAGCTCAACCTATGTCGAGCAGGCCGCGCTCGCCCGCTACCTCGGCCTGCTCCTGGTGGAGGGCGACGACCTCGTGATGCAGGACGGCGCCCTGCACATCCGCACGGTGTCCGGCCTCAAGCGGGCCGACGTGCTCTGGCGCCGCATCGATTCCGACTACATCGACCCCCTCGAACTGAACCCGGCCTCCCGCCTCGGTGTCCCCGGCCTCGTGGAGGCCCTGCGCAACGGCAGCCTCGTCGTCGGCAACATGCCCGGCTCGGGAATCCTCGAATCGGGCGCGCTCGCCGCCTACCTGCCCGGGATCGCCCGGCGCTTCCTCGGACGCGACCTCCGGCTCGCCGGCCCGAAGACCTGGTGGTGCGGCGATCCGGAGGCCCTGTCGGAGATCCGCCACAGCCTCGACGGCCTGAGCCTGCGCCCGGTGGCGACGCCACCGAAGGGCGCGGTGCGCGACGCCATCCTGGCTCCCCACGCCCTCGATGCCGAGCGCGACCGCCTGCGCGCCGCCCTGCGCGACCGCCCCTTCGACTACGTCGCCCAGGAAGCGATGCCGCTCGCCACCATGCCGGCCTGGGACCGGACCGGCGGCACCCTGCGCCTCGTGCCGCGTCCCTTCGTTCTTCGGGTCTTCGCGGCGGCCACACCCCAGGGCTGGCGGGTGATGCCGGGAGGCTTCTGCCGCATCTCGGAGCGGCCCGACGTCGAGCCCCTGGAGATGCGCGCGGGCATCAAGTCGGCCGATGTCTGGATCCTGTCGCGCGATCCCGTCGAGGCGGTCTCGCTGATCCAGACCGGGCCGGCGCGGGTGCGTCGCATCGCCGGGCATCTGCCCTCGCGGGCGGCCGACAACCTGTTCTGGTTCGGGCGCTACGTGGAGCGGGCCGAGGCGGTGATCCGCCTCGTGGTCGCGCATCTCGGCAGCGTCGGCTCCGCGGTGATCGCCGACATGGCGGGCGACGCCAAGGCCCCCACTGCCCTGCGCATCCGCGCGCTCCTCGACGAGTGGGGCGCCATCGAGGCCCCCGACCTGCCCACCGCCGCCCTGGCCCAGCAGGCCCTCGGCGGCCACGACGCCTACGGATCGGCCCTGCGCCACAGCCTTTCGGCGCGGATCAACGCCGCGACCCTGCGCGAACGCCTCTCGGGCGAGGCGTGGCGCGCGCTCGCCGACCTGAAGGAGGTCCTGGAGATCGATGCCGGGCAGGCGTTGCCGGAAGCGCAGCTGCTCGGCCTCGCCGAGCGCGCGCTCAGCCACATCGCGGCCCTGTCGGGTCTCGCCCAGGAGAACATGAACCGCACGGCCGGCTGGCACTTCGTCGACCTCGGCCGGCGGATCGAGCGCGCGATCAACACGCTGACCTTCGCGACGCGCTTCGCCGGCGACGGCGCCAGTGCGGAGGACCTCGGGGTGATGCTGTCCCTGTGCGATTCGCACGTCTCGTTCGGCGCGCGCTACCTTCAGGGGGTGGCCCTCGATCCGGTGCGCGACATGGTGCTCCTCGATCCGTTCAATCCGCGTTCGGTGGCCTTCCAGTTGGAGGCGGTCACGCGGCATCTCGGCCAGCTCCCGGTGCTGCGTGCCGACGGACTGCCCGAGCCGCACCAGCGCATCGCCGCCAAGCTTTCGGCAGAATTCGCCGTCGGCGAAGCGGCGGAATTCGACGGGGCCGTCCTGGCGCGCCTGGAAAACGAGGTCGAGGGCCTCGCCGACGCCATCGCGACCCGCTATTTCCCGAACGGGCCGCACGCCCTGCGTCCGGAAAAGCTCGTGGGGCTCGCGTGATCTATACGCTGCGCCACCTCACCACCTATCGCTACGCCCGCCCCGTGCGCTTCGCCCGCTGCGCCCTGCGCCTGCATCCGCGGGACGGCGAGGGTCAGACGGTGCTGGAAAGTGGCCTCACGATCTCGCCCGATCCGCGCACCCGCATCGTCCGACGCGACTATTTCGGCCTCGACGCCACCGTGGTGACGATCGACACGCCCCATACCGAATTGCGGGTGGAAGCCCTGTCGCGCGTGCGCGTCGAGCGCGACCCGCTGCCGGCGCCGGAATCGGGTCTCCCCTGGGAGCAGGTGCGCGACGAGGCCGTGAACGGACGCGGGCTCGGACCGGACTGGCCGGTGCATTTCCAGTTCCCGAGTTTGCGCGTACCGCTGGTGCCGGAGGTGACGGACTATGCCCGGGCGAGCTTTCCGCCGGGCCGCAGCGCCTATGGCGGCGCCTTCGACCTGATGCAGCGCATCCGCTCGGACTTCACATTCGATTCGAAGGCGACCACGGTGCACACGCCGCTCGCCGAGGCCTTCGCCCTCCGGGCCGGGGTCTGCCAGGACTTCACCCACATCATGATCGCCGCCCTGCGGGGGCTGGGGATGCCGGCCGCCTATGTCAGCGGCTACCTGCGGACGATCCCGCCCGCCGGACGCCCGCGCCTGCGCGGCGCGGATGCGAGCCATGCCTGGGTCTCGGTCTGGTGCGGCGAGCGCTGGATCGGCCTCGATCCGACCAACGGGATCGGCATGTGCGACGACCACATCGTGGTGGCGCGCGGGCGCGACTACACCGACGTCTCGCCCATCGACGGCATGGTCTCGGCCTCAGGCCCGCAGAAGCTCAAGGTCGAGGTCGACGTGGTGCCGGACGGCGAGCCGATGCCCGAACACGCCGCAGCGCCCCAGACGGCCTCCGCCTGACCGGAGCGCGCTCGCCGTAGCGCTGCGTCAGCCGGACCGGGCCGTGAACAGCCGGAACGCCTCCAGGGTCTCGGCACTGACGTGGTGCTCGATGCCCTCGGCGTCGCGGCGGGCGATCTCGGGGCTGACCCCGAGGGCGCAGAGGAACTGCTCGACGATGCGGTGGCGCTCGCGACTCTGCACGGCCAGGGCCTGCCCGGCCTCGGTCAGGAACACGCCACGGTAAGGCCGTTGCTGCACCAGCCCGTCCTCGGCCAGGCGCTTGAGCATCTTGGCCACCGTGGGCTGAGCCACCCCGAGACGGGCCGCGATGTCCACCTGGCGCGCCTCGCCGCCATCGCCGATCAGGTCGGCGATGAGCTCGACGTAGTCCTCGACGAGTTCGAGCCGGCGCGCCTCGCGGGCCTGCCGGAAACTCTCCACATGGACGTCGGGATCGACCAGGGAGGTGTCGGGCGCGGAGGACGTCGAATCCTGCATGTGGCCGGCCAACTCCCCCGAACGATGGCGCCCCGAACAGGAGCCCGAGCCGGTTTGTACCGAAGCTGCGCCCCGGATGGGAGCCCCCGGGGCGCGAAAGCGGACTCAGCCACGCAGGTGAGCCACGAAATCCCGTGTGAACCGCGGCAGATCGGCGAGCGAACGCAGGCAGATCGTCAGATCGCGCAGCGCCCAGGCATCCTCCAGCGGAACGATGGCGAGCGGCATGGTGCGGGCCGCCCGGGCCGCGGTGGTCTCGGGCACGATGCCGAGGCCGACGTCGCAGGCCACCAGCCGGCAGATCGCATCGAAGCTGCGCAGCTGCACCCGCAGCCGCATCGGCGGCCGGCCCGTGCGCGCGGCCTTGTCGGCGAGAAACCGGGTCAGCGCGCTGGTGCGGTCGAGGCCGACCAGCGGGTGCTCGATCACCTCCGCGAAGGCCACCGACTCCCGCACCGCCAGGGCGTGCCCGGTCGCCGCCACCATCACGAAGCGGTCCTGCCGGAAGGGATAGGTCTCCAGGGCGCCGGTATCGACGGTGCCGGCGACGATGCCGAGATCGGCCGAGCCCTCGGCCACCAACCCGACGATCTCGTCCGAGGTCCGCTCCTCGATGTCGACGCTCACGCCGGTCTGGCGGGCGAGGAACGCGCTCAGCACCTCGGGCAGAAACTCGGTGAGCGCATTGGTGTTCGAGACGAGCCGGATCTGCCCCACCGTGCCGCCCGAGAAGGCGGCGAGATCCTCCTGCATCCGGTCGATCCGGTCGAGGAGCCCGCGCGCATGGGCCAGGAGCGACCGCCCGGCCGGGGTCGGCACCACACCCTGGCGCCCGCGCGTCAGCAGCGCCGCCCCGAGGGTCTCCTCCATGGCGCGGATGCGCACGGAGGCGGCGGCCAGGGCAAGGTTGGCGCGCGCGGCGCCGTGCGTGATCGATCCCGCCTCCACCACGTGCCGGAACAGCGAGAGATCGACGAGGTCGAAGCGCATCATCGGCGCGAATCCTTCCGCACGGTCGCCTCGCCCCACGCCGTCAGCACTTTCTTAACCCTGTGCGCGCATCGTGCCGGCATGGTGGTTCGTCGTCGCGTCCGTGCTGTCCTGATGCCCCTCGGCCTCTACGCCGTGTCGGGCCTCGTCGTGGGCTTCTTCGTGCATCAGGCCGAGAGCGGCAACCGCGGGCTCGAGGCCAAGCGCGCCCTCAAGGTCCAGGCCCGGGCGCTCAACCAGGACCTCGCCGCCGCCAAGGCCGACCGAGCGATCTGGGAGCATCGGGTCGCCCTGCTGCGCAGCGATCAGATCGACAGAGATCTTCTGGAGGAACGGGCCCGCGTCATGCTCGGCCGCGTCCATGCCAACGACGTGGTGATCATCGATCCCTGAGGCGATCCGAAGGCGAAAACCCTTCGTCCACGCAAGCGCTTCGCACCTGACAACTTGCCCGTTCTGTCGGGTCGGCGGCCTCGCTTTCCCCTGAGGCGTGCCCTAGAACCCCGGGTGAACAGATGTTCCCGGGGAGTTGCCGATGGATGCCGCGAAGGATGCAGGCCAAGCCGCTTCCGACACTAGCCGGGCAGGGGCGAAGCGATCCGGCGGCGGCAAGTCCGCAGGGGCGGCCGAAATCCACGCGCCGGCCCCGAACGCGCCTCAGTTCACCCGGGAGGACGACCTCCACGCCTACCACGAGATGCTGCTGATCCGGCGCTTCGAGGAGAAGGCCGGGCAGCTCTACGGAATGGGCCTGATCGGCGGATTCTGCCACCTCTACATCGGCCAGGAGGCCGTCGTCATCGGCATGCAGATGGCGTCGGTCGACGGCGACCAGGTCATCACCGGGTACCGCGACCACGGCCACATGCTGGCCTGCGGCATGGACCCCAAGGGCGTGATGGCCGAGCTCACCGGACGGCGCGGCGGCTACAGCCGCGGCAAGGGCGGCTCGATGCACATGTTCTCCCGCGAGAAGCAGTTCTTCGGCGGCCACGGCATCGTCGGCGCCCAGGTGTCGCTGGGCACCGGCCTCGCCTTCGCCGATGCCTACAGGAAGAACGGAAACGTCAGCCTAACCTACATGGGCGACGGCGCGGCCAATCAGGGCCAGGTCTACGAGAGCTTCAACATGGCGCAGCTGTGGAAGTTGCCCGTGGTCTACGTGATCGAGAACAACCGCTACGCCATGGGCACCTCGGTGGCCCGGGCCTCGGCCCAGACCGACTTCTCGAAGCGCGGCATCTCCTTCGGAATCCCCGGCGAGCAGGTGGACGGCATGGATGTCCGCACCGTGCGCGAGGCCGCGACCCGGGCGATCGCCCATGCCCGCTCGGGCGAGGGTCCCTACATCCTCGAGATGCAGACCTACCGCTACCGCGGCCACTCGATGTCCGACCCGGCCAAGTACCGGACCAAGGACGAGGTCTCGAAGATGCGCGAGGAGCACGACCCGATCGAGATGGTGCGCAAGCGCCTGATCGAGATGCACGGCGTGCCCGAGGCCGAGCTCAAGGCCACCGACGCCAAGGTACGCGAGACCGTGAACGAATCCGCCGAGTTCGCCACGCACGATCCCGAGCCGGATCCGGCCGAGCTGTGGACCGACATCCTGCTGGAAGCCCGCGCCTGAACCCCTCTTGAGCCGGAGACGGGGGCCGCGCGCCGCGCCCGCGGCCGCGTCCCCGCCTTCGACGGGCCGACCGCCTCATCCTCGATCGACGAGTATTCCATGGCGACCGACATCCTGATGCCCGCTCTCTCCCCGACCATGGAGGAGGGCAAGCTCTCGAAGTGGCTGAAGAAGGCGGGTGATCCGGTCAAATCCGGCGACGTGCTGGCCGAGATCGAGACCGACAAGGCGACGATGGAGGTCGAGGCCATCGACGAGGGCGTGCTCGCCAAGATCCTCGTCGAGGAGGGCACCGAGGGCGTGAAGGTCAACACGCCCATCGCCATCATCGCCGCCGAGGGCGAGGACGTCTCGGCGGCCGCCGCCGGCAGCGGCGCGCCGAAGGCCGACGCCTCCGCGCAGCCGGCTCCGGCCCCCGACATGCAGGCCGAGAACCAGGCCGAGAAACCGGCCCCGAACGCCAAGTCCGGCGACGACGCGCCGAAGGCTCCGGCGGCCCCCGCCACCATCACCAGCAAGGCGCCCGCGCCCGTGATGGAGGAGTTCCCGGAGGGCACCGAGATGGTCTCGACCACGGTGCGCGAGGCCCTGCGCGACGCCATGGCGGAGGAGATGCGCCGGAGCGAGGACGTCTTCGTGATGGGCGAGGAGGTCGCCGAGTATCAGGGCGCCTACAAGATCACGCAGGGGCTGCTGCAGGAATTCGGCGCCCGCCGGGTGGTCGATACCCCGATCACCGAGCACGGCTTCGCCGGCATCGGCGTCGGCGCCGCCTTCACGGGCCTGCGCCCCATCGTCGAGTTCATGACCTTCAACTTCGCCATGCAGGCGATCGACCACATCATCAACTCGGCCGCCAAGACCCTGTACATGTCCGGCGGCCAGCTCGGCTGCCCTATCGTGTTCCGCGGCCCCAACGGCGCGGCCGCCCGCGTCGGCGCGCAGCACAGCCACGACTACTCGGCCTGGTACTCCAACGTCCCCGGCCTCAAGGTCATCGCGCCCTACACCGCCTCCGACGCCAAGGGCCTCCTGAAGGCCGCGATCCGCGACCCGAACCCGATCATCTTCCTCGAGAACGAGATCCTGTACGGCCAGACCTTCCCGGTCCCGAAGCTCGACGACTTCGTGCTGCCCATCGGCAAGGCGCGGATCCATCGCCCGGGCAAGGACGTGACGATCGTGTCCTTCTCCATCGGCATGACCTACGCCCTGAAGGCGGCACAGGCGCTCGCGGAAGAGGGCATCGAGGCGGAGGTGATCGACCTGCGCACCCTGCGTCCGATGGACACCGACACGGTGGTCGAATCGGTGAAGAAGACCGGCCGCTGCGTCACTGTCGAGGAGGGTTTCCCGCAATCGGGTATCGGCGCCGAGATCTCGGCCCGCTTGATGGTCGATGCCTTCGACTACCTCGACGCCCCCGTCCTGCGCGTCACCGGCAAGGACGTGCCGATGCCCTACGCCGCCAATCTGGAGAAGCTGGCCCTGCCCAACGTCGCCGAGGTGATCGAGGCGGTGAAGGCGGTCTGCTACCGCTGAGGGCCGCACGCGTTGACCTCCTACTCGCCCCGTGCCGGGGAGAGACCGGAGACGAGATGATGACCGACACATTCGAAGAACTCTCCGCCCCGCCGGATGCCATCGAGAACGGTGGCATCGAGGTGCTGCGCGCCAGCGTGGTCGACGGCGCCGTGAGCATCGCTCTGCGCCGCTCCTTCGACGATCCGGCCACCTGGGGCCGCCTGCTGGCGGACTTGGCCCGCCAGGCGGCACGGGTCTACGCGCTGGAGACCGAGATCTCCGAGGACGAAGCCTTCGCGCGCATCAGCGCCGGCTTCGAGGCCGAGAGCCTCGACCCGGACGCACCGATTCTGAACTGACCGCCGCTCCCCCGACACCGCCCGCTGACGATCAGGATTTCCCCCATGCCGATCAACGTCCTGATGCCCGCCCTCTCGCCCACGATGGAGAAGGGCAACCTCGCCAAGTGGTTGAAGAAGGAGGGGGACGCGGTGAAATCCGGTGATGTGCTCGCCGAGATCGAGACCGACAAGGCGACGATGGAAGTCGAGGCCATCGACGAAGGCGTGCTCGCCAAGATCCTGGTGGCCGAGGGCACCGCCGACGTGCCGGTGAACGACCTCATCGCCATCATCGCGGCGGACGGCGAGGATCCGGCCAGTGTGCAGGTCCCCGGCGGCGCCGAGGCGCCGAAGGCGGAAGCCAAGGCCGAGGCTCCGAGCCAGAACGCCACCCCCGGTGGCGGGACGATGTCCTATGCCCGGGTCGACGAGGCGCCGGACGGCGCCAAGCCCGCCGGTGACCTGGGTGCGCCCGCGCCCGCGGCCGAGGGTGAGCGCGTCTTCGCCTCGCCGCTGGCCCGCCGCATCGCCAAGCAGGAGGGTGTCGACCTCGCCGCCGTGACGGGCTCCGGCCCTCGCGGCCGGGTGATCGAGCGCGATATCCGCGCGGCGCTCGCCGCCGGCACGGGCAAGGCGGCCCCGGCCGCCGCGCCGGAGCCCGCCGAGGCGCCGAAGGCGGCCCCCGCACAGGCAGCGCCCGCCAAGGCGGCGGCCCCCGCTGGCCTGACCACGGATCAGGTCCGCGGCTTCTACGCGAAGGACAGCTTCGAGGAGGTGCCCCTCGACGGCATGCGCAAGACCATCGCCAAGCGCCTCACCGAAGCGATGCAGGTCGCCCCGCACTTCTACCTCACGGTGGATTGCGAACTCGACGCGCTCATGTCCCTTCGCGAGCAGCTCAACAAGAGTGCCGGCACGACCAAGGACGGCAAGCCGCTGTTCAAGCTTTCGGTGAACGACTTCGTCATCAAGGCGATGGGCCTCGCCCTGATGCGGGTGCCGACCGCCAACGCCGTCTGGGCCGAGGACCGGATCCTGCGCTTCAACAACGCCGAGGTCGGCGTCGCGGTGGCCATCGACGGCGGCCTGTACACCCCGGTGATCCGCCGGGCCGACCAGAAGACGCTCTCCACCATCTCCAACGAGATGAAGGACTTCGCCGCCCGCGCGCGGGCCAAGAAGCTGAAGCCCGAGGAGTACCAGGGCGGCGTAACCTCGGTCTCGAACCTCGGCATGTTCGGCATCAAGCACTTCACGGCGGTGATCAACCCGCCGCAATCCTCGATTCTGGCGGTGGGCGCGGGCGAGAAGCGCATCGTGGTCCGCGACGGCGCCCCGGCTGTCGCCCAGGTGATGACCGCGACCCTCTCCTGCGATCACCGGGTGCTCGACGGGGCGCTCGGCGCCGAGCTGATTTCGGCGTTCAAGGCGCTGATCGAGAACCCGATGGGGATGCTGGTGTGACCGGAGCCCACTAACCCGTCCTCGAGCCGGCAATCACCCACCCCGGCCCCTTCCCATGGGGGAGAGGGGAGCAGGAGCCTTCACATGGCCGACACCTATGACATCCTCATCATCGGCGCCGGCCCGGGCGGCTACGTGGCGGCGATCCGGGCGGCGCAGCTCGGCTTCAAGACAGCGGTGGTGGACCGCGAGCATCTCGGCGGCATCTGCCTGAACTGGGGCTGCATCCCCACCAAGGCGCTGCTCCGCTCGGCCGAGATCTATCACTACATGCAGCACGCCTCCGATTACGGCCTGTCGGCGAAAGAGGTCGGGTTCGACACGGCCGCCATCGTCAAGCGCTCGCGCGGGGTCTCGACCCGGCTCAACGGCGGCGTCGGCATGCTCCTGAAGAAGAACAAGGTCGACGTGATCTGGGGGGAGGCCACGGTCACGGCCGCGGCCAAGGGCAACCAGCCGGGTCAGGTCACGGTGAAGGAGAGCACCCGCGCGCCGGCTCCGAAGGGCGCCCTGGCGGCGGGCTCGTATTCCGCCAAGCACATCATCGTCGCCACCGGCGCGCGGCCCCGCGCGATCCCGGGCATCGAGCCCGACAGACGGCAGATCTGGACCTACTACGAGGCCATGGTGCCGGAGACGATGCCCAAGAGCCTGCTCGTCATGGGCTCGGGCGCCATCGGCATCGAGTTCGCCTCGTTCTACCGCACCATGGGCGCCGAGGTGACGGTGATCGAGCTCCTGCCGCAGATCCTGCCCGTCGAGGATGCCGAGATCGCGGGGCTCGCCCGCAAGCGCTTCGAGAAGCAGGGCATCAAGATCCTCACCGGCGCCAAGGTGACGAAGGTGGAGAAATCCGCCGCGGCCGTCACGGCGACGATCGAGACCGGGGACGGCAAGTCCCAGCAGCTGAGTGCCGAGAAGCTGATCTCGGCGGTGGGCGTCGTCGGCAACATCGAGGGCATCGGCCTCGAGTCGCTCGGCGTCGCCATCGAACGCGGGACCGTGGTCACGGACGGCCTCGGCCGCACCAACGTGCCGGGGATCTATGCCATCGGCGACGTCGCCGGCCCGCCCATGCTCGCCCACAAGGCCGAGCACGAGGGCGTGCTCTGCGTGGAGACGATCAAGGGCCTGCACACCCACGCCATGGACAAGGCCAGGATCCCCGGCTGCACCTATTGCCAGCCGCAGATCGCCTCCGTGGGCCTGACCGAAGCCAAGGCCAAGGAGCAGGGCTTCGCCGTGAAGGTCGGCCGCTTCCCCTTCGCGGGCAACGGCAAGGCCATCGCGCTCGGCGAGCCGGACGGCCTCGTGAAGACCGTCTTCGACGCCAAGACCGGCCAGTTGCTCGGCGCCCACATGGTCGGCGCCGAAGTCACCGAGCTGATCCAGGGCTACGTCGTGGCCATGAACCTGGAGACCACCGAGGAAGACCTGATGCACACGGTCTTCCCGCACCCGACGCTGAGCGAGATGATGCACGAGAGCGTGCTGGATGCGTATGGACGCGTGATCCACACCTGATCCGGTGTCGTCCCCGATGCGACGTACACCGCTCCGCTTGAAACCCGCGCCGCTCGGGACATCTGAGCGCCGCCCGACCACGGGTCGAGCACCGTAGAGAGGAACACGCGGGATGGATGGACACGTCTACGGCGCCCTGGGTCAGCCCGGCGTCGGCCTGATCATGGCGATCGTGATCGGGGCGCTGGCGGGATGGCTCGCCGAGCGGTTCACGGCGGCGAACATGGGCCTCATCGCCAACATCGTGATGGGCATCCTCGGGGGCCTGCTCGGCAACTACCTCGCCCAGAAGCTGCACATCCCGGTCTTCGGGTTCTGGCGCAATCTGCTCTCGGCGACGGTCGGGGCCGTCATCATCATCACGATCTATCGGGCGATTGCCGGGCGCCGGTACTGATCCGCAGGGCGCCTGACGAACCCGGGACCCTGTCGCGCCATCCCGTCGCGGCGGGTTTGCGGTCGGGGGCGTCACGGCTTAAGTCGGAGGATACGCCGGCCTGTCGCGGGCGAATCCCGTGGATTGTCATGGCCGTCGTCCTCGACCTGCTTCGCAACGATCAGCGCCCGCGCCACCCCGAAAAGGCGCACCGGCCCGACAAGCCGATCCAGCGCAAGCCCGACTGGATCCGCGTGAAGGCACCCGGATCGAAGGGCTGGGAGGACACCCGCAAGATCGTCCACGAGCACGGCCTCGTCACGGTCTGCGAGGAGGCCGGCTGCCCCAATATCGGCGAGTGCTGGGAGAAGAAGCACGCCACCTTCATGATCATGGGCGACACCTGCACGCGGGCCTGCGCCTTCTGCAACGTGCGCACCGGCCTGCCGGAGGGTCTTGATCCGTCGGAGCCGGACAAGGTCGCGGATTCGGTGGCCAAGCTCGGCCTGCACCACGTGGTCATCACCTCGGTGGACCGGGACGACCTCGCCGACGGCGGCGCCGAGCACTTCGCCCGCACCATCCGGGCGATCCGGGCGCGCAGCCCCGCCACCACCATCGAGGTGCTGACCCCCGACTTCCTGCGCAAATCCGGCGCCCTCGAGGTCGTGGTCGCGGCCCGTCCCGACGTATTCAACCACAACATGGAGACCGTGCCGGGCAATTACCTCACGGTCCGCCCCGGTGCGCGCTACTTCCACTCCGTGCGCCTGCTCCAGCGCGTGAAGGAACTCGATCCGACCGTCTTCACCAAGTCCGGCATCATGGTCGGCCTCGGCGAAGAGCGGAACGAGGTCGTGCAGCTCATGGACGACCTGCGTTCGGCCGATGTCGACTTCCTCACCATCGGCCAGTACCTGCAGCCGACGAAGAAGCACCACGAGGTGGTGCGCTTCGTGCCGCCGGACGAATTCAAGGGTCTGGAGACCACCGCCTACACCAAGGGCTTCCTCCTCGTCTCGGCGACGCCCCTGACCCGCTCCTCCCACCACGCCGGTGAGGATTTCGCAAAGCTGAAGGCGGCTCGTCTCGCCCGAATCGCCAACGCTTAGAGTCTCGATGCCCTCATTTCGGATCACACGCGCGGTGCGGCACTCACCGCGCCAGATGTACGACCTCGTGGCCGACGTGGAGCGCTACCCGGACTTCCTGCCTCTCTGCGAATCCCTGCGCGTGCTGCGGCGCCAGCCGGGGGCGGACGACACGGAGGTGCTCGTGGCCGAGATGGGGGTCGGGTACAAGGCGATCCGCGAGCGCTTCACCACCCGCGTCACCCTCGATCCGCAGACCCTGCGCATCGTCGCCGAGTACATCGACGGTCCGTTCCGCCACCTCGAGAACCGCTGGGGCTTCAAGGAGGCCGAGGGCGGCGGCTGCACGGTCGACTTCTTCATCACCTACGAGTTCAAGAGCCGGACGCTCGGGATGCTCATGGGCACGATGTTCGACCGCGCCTTCCGCAAGTTCACCGACGCCTTCGAGGCGCGGGCGAACCGGGTCTACGGCGCGGCCTGAGGGGCGGGGCGCGCAACCTGCGCGACCTCCTTTCCGACACGGGGCGCGTGACGGGGCGGGCCGCTCTGCTCCGGGCTCCGGATTTCGAACCATCTGCCCTCTCGGAGTCGGGGCGCGTCCCTCTCCCCGCAAGGGGAACGAGAGCCGCGCCGAGCTCGAACGCCGTTGCGGCGATGGATCGCGAACGGGTCACTCATGGCGCGACCGCTTCCGACCACATCTCCGCGCCTCACGCCTCGACCACCCCGCCGGCCTGGCGCTCGAACAGGGCGCGGTAACGCCCCTCCGGCCGGGCGACCAGGTCCGCGTGGGTGCCGTCCTCGACGATGCGGCCAGCGTCGAAGACGAGGATCCGGTCGAGGGCCCGCACGGTGGAGAGCCGGTGCGCGATGAGGATGGCGGTACGCCCGCGCATCAGCCGCTCCATCGCCTCCTGGATCAGCGCCTCCGATTCCGAGTCGAGGCTGGAGGTGGCCTCGTCGAGGATCAGGAGGGGCGCGTCGGCCAGGAAGGCGCGGGCGAGCGCCACCCGCTGGCGCTCGCCGCCCGAGAGCTTGACGCCGCGCTCGCCCACCAGGGTGGCGTAGCCCCCGGGCAGGCGGGCGATGAAGTCGTGCGCGTTGGCGAGGCGGGCGGCATGCGCGATCTCCTCCGCCGTGGCGCCGGGCCGAGCATAGGCGATGTTCTCGGCCAGCGAGCGGTGGAACAGCACCGGCTCCTGCGGAACGATGGCGATGTGCGCGCGCAGGGATGCCTGCGTCACCCCGGCGACGTCCTGCCCGTCGATACGGACGCAGCCGCCGGTCACGTCGTAGAGGCGCTGCACCAGCTTGACGAAGGTCGTCTTGCCGGAGCCCGACCGGCCGACGAGCCCGACCCGCTGCCCGGCCGGGATATGCACCGACAGATCACGGTAGAGCGGCGTCGCGTGCCCGGCATAGTGGAAGGTGACGCGGTCGAACCGCAGGTCGCCGCCTTGCGCGACGAGCGCCGTCGCGCCCGGCCGATCCGCGACCCCGTAGGGCTCGGCCTCGAGGGCGACGAGTTCCTCCATCTCGTTCACCCCCCGCTGCACCCGGTTGATATGACCGCCGATGTCCCGCAGGTAGCCATGCACCACGAAGTAGGTGGTGAGCACGTAGGCTACGTCGCCGGGGGTCGCCGCCCCCGTCCACCAGAGCCAGAGCACCGTGCCGACGATGGCGGTGCGCAGCGCGAGGAGCAGCGCGAACTGCGCCGTGATGCTCCAGGTGATCCGCATCCAGGTCCGGTGCGTCCGCCGGTTCCACTTGCCCAGCAGGCGGGCAAGGCGCGCATCCTCGCGGGCTTCGGCGCCGAAGGCCTTCACGACGGCGTTCGCGCCGACGGCGTCGCTGAGTGCGCCGCCGAGGCGCGAATCCCAGACGTTGGAGAGTTGCGCCGCAGGGGCGATGACCCGGGTGGCGAGCATCACGACGATGCCGAGGTAAATCAGCGAGCCGAGACCGACCACCAGCCCCATCACGGGCCATTGCAGGCCGAGCAGGATCATGGTGCCGAGCAGCACCGTGAAGGCCGGCAGCAGTTCCAGCAGCAGCGTGTCGTTCAACCCTTCGAGCGCCCACATCCCGCGCGAGACCTTGCGCACGGTGGAGCCCGAGAAGCTGTTGCCATGCCAGTCCGTGGAAAGGCGCTGGACGCGGTGGAAGCCCGCCTGCGCCACGGCCTGCATGGTCGAGAGGGTCAGCGGCACCACCAGAGCCCAGGCGACGTGGCGCAGCCCCAGGGTGACGAGCCCGAGGCCGCCCATCGCCGCGAACGCCATCAGCGCATCCCACCGGGCCATGCCGCGGTCGGCGGCCGAGAGCGCGTCGACCAGCCGTCCGGCGAACAGGGGCAGGAACACGTCGGCCAGGGTCGAGCCGACGATCGCCGCCACGACGCCGGCGAGCAGCGAAAGGCGGGTCCGCCATTGGCGAACGAGGAACGCGAGGACGGCCCGATAGGCCTCCGCGCCGTGCAGACGGTCGAGAATCATGGGGCGATCACGGCGCGAAACGAGCACCGGCTCCGAGAGCGGCAGCCGCGCGCGGTCTGCCGGTGGGATGGACGAGATACGGAGAGAAGACGAGCGCGGCGCGCTCAGGCGCGCGGCGGCGTCACGCCGGCAGGCGCGAGGCGCGCGGGCGGGCCGGAGAGGCGATCGATACCAATGTCATGCGGCCTCCCCAACGGTTCGAGGGCGAACCCGGCGCGGAACGCGGCGCCGTGACCCGCAACCTGACGGCCAAGCGTGTCAGTTTCAAGACGTCGGCGTGAGCACCGACTCGAGCAGGCCCAGGGCATCACACACCGCTCGGCGCCGGATCTCGGTGCGGCCGAGATCGCCGTACCGGCGCTCGAGGTGGCGCACGGGGGCCTCTCGCGCGGCGAGTCCGAAATGGACGAGGCCGACCGGCTTGTCCGCGCTGCCGCCGCCGGGACCAGCGATGCCGGTGATCGCAACGGCGACGCGGGCGCGGGCATGCGCCAGGGCGCCCTCGGCCATCGCCCGAGCCACCGCCATGCTCACCGCGCCGTGCGCGGCGAGGAGATCGGCCGGCACGCCGATGCTCTCGGTCTTCGCTGCGTTCGAGTAGGTGACGAAGCCGCGCTCGACCACTGCGGAGGAGCCCGGAATTGCGGTGAGCAGGCCGGCGACGAGCCCGCCGGTGCAGGACTCCGCCGTGGCGAGCGTCAGCCCCGCCGCCGCATAGGCGGCGACCAGCGCTTCCGCCCGGGCGAGCAGGGCGGGATCGTCGATCACGAGCGGCGCTCGGCCGTCTCGTCGGCGGCGTTCAGCTCGGCCGTCACCTCGGGCAGCCGCACCGTGGCGGCGGCCTGCGCGGCGAGGCCTTCGGCGCGGCCGACGAAGCCGAGCTTCTCCGTGGTGGTGGCCTTGATCGAGACCGAACTCAGCGGCACGCCGGCGATCTCGGCGATGCGGGCGCGGATCGCCTCGCGGTGGGCGCCGATGCGCGGGGCCTCGGCCAGCACCGTGATGTCGAGATGATCGATCTTGCCGCCCCTGGCCCGCACCAGGTCCACCGCGTGCGCCAGGAAGCGGTCGGAGGCCGCGCCGCGCCACTGCTCGTCGCTCGGTGGGAAATGCGTCCCGATATCGCCGTCGGCGATGGCCCCCAGCAGCGCGTCTGTCAGGGCGTGAAGGGCGACGTCGCCGTCCGAATGGGCGAGCACGCCCCGGTCGGCCGGGATCTTCACGCCGCCGAGCCAGACATGGTCGCCTTCCGTGAAGGCGTGGACGTCGAAGCCGGTGCCGAGGCGGGTGATGTAGGTGGTCATGGAATGGGCCTCGCTCAGGGCGGTGGGGTTTTGGCCGGAGAAGCCGCGATCGGCCTCGATCAGGTCGGCCGGCTGGGTGATCTTGCGGTTGCGCGGGTCGCCTTCGAACACGACGACGGGCAGGCCGGCCCATTCGGCCAGGGCGCCGTCGTCGGTGAAGGCGTGGAGGTCGGCGTCGGCCGCCCGGCGGTGGGCGTCGCGCAGCGGAGCGTAGGCGAAGGACTGGGGCGTCTGCACGGCGCGCAGGCCCTCGCGCTGCGGCGTCTCGCGCACCCGGCCGGTACCGTCGCCGAGATCCTCCACCACCTTGATGGTATCGGTGACGGCGATGCCCGGCACGGCGGCGCCGTGGTCGCGCCCGGCGACCAGCGCGCGCTCGATGAGGGCCACGTCCACGTGCGGGCGGGCGGCGTCGTGGACGAGGACGAGATCCGGCGCGGCGGCTCCGTCGAGGGCCTCGAGCCCGGCGCGGACCGATTGCTGGCGGGTGGCCCCGCCGGGGACCGGCTCGGCGAGCTTGTCCCGGGTGGCGGCGTCGAGGTCGTCGAGGCAGGCGCGGTAGAAGTCGGCAGCGTCCGGCGCGATCACGGGCTGGATGCGGGCGATGCCCGGATGGGCGGCGAGCGCCGTCAGGGTCCGGGTGAGCACGGCCTGGCCGCCGACACGGCGGTACTGCTTCGGGGTGTCGCCGCCGATGCGAATGCCGCGGCCGGCCGCGACAATCACCGCTGCCGCATTCCACGCGGTGCCGGACATGCGTATGCTCCCGCGCTTCGGGTGTGTGAGGATCCACGCACCGACACGTCACCGCGCGTCCGCGATGCGAAGGCCATGGCAACCCGCCGATGGGGTGGCCTGTCGTTTAAGCGCGGGAGAAGCTGAAATCAAATCCACGGAATCGCTTGCGCCGCGAGCCGTTTTGTCTATTTGTTGAGCACAATGTGCGCTGATGATTATTTGAGCTTTCTCCGGGCGGCGGGGGCCGTCGCAGACTCGCCGTCGACCGATGGCCGCCGGCCGGTGCCGGTCCTCCTGGCGCCGCTCTCCGGCGTCACCGACCTGCACGTTCGACGCATCGCGCGCCGCCTCGGGGCGAGCGCGGTCGTCTCCGAGATGGTGGCCGCCGCCGAGCTGGCGCGCGGTGATCAGGAGGCGCAGCTGCGCGCCGAGGGGAGCGGCGTCGATCCCCATATCGTGCAGCTCGCCGGATGCGCGCCGGCGCCGATGGCCGAGGCGGCGCGGATCGCCGAAGCGAACGGCGCCGACGTCGTCGACATCAACATGGGCTGCCCGGCCAAGGTCGTCACCGGCGTCGCCTCGGGCTCGGCCCTGATGCGCGACATCGAGGGAGCGACCCGCATCCTGGCGGCCGTGCGCGGCGCGGTGCGCATCCCCGTCACGGTGAAGATGCGCCTCGGCTGGGATCACGCCAACCTCAATGCACCGGACCTCGCCCGACGGGCCGAGGGGCTCGGGCTGAACGCCGTGACGGTCCACGGCCGGACCCGGCAGCAATTCTACAAGGACCAGGCCGACTGGGGTGCGATCCGGGCGGTGGTCGAGGCGGTGGCGATCCCGGTGATCGCCAACGGCGACATCACCACCCTGGCGGAGGCGCGGGCCTGCCTCGCCCGCTCCGGTGCCGCCGGCCTGATGGTCGGGCGCGCCGCGGTGGGCCGGCCCTGGCTCGTCGGCGCCCTCGCGGCCGGCCTCGCCGGGCGGCCCGCGTCCGTGCTGACAGGCGCCGAGATGGCGGCGCTGGCGGTCGAGCACTACCAGGGGCTGCTCGCCCTCTACGGCCTGCGCATGGGCGTGCGCCACGCCCGCAAGCACCTCGCGGCCTATGCGGAGACCGGCGGCGGCCTCGATCCGGAGGCACGGATGCAGCTACTGACCACCACCGACCCGGCGATCGCCACCGCGCTCCTGGCGCGCGCCTTCACGGACCGGCGCGACCGGGCGATGCCGCAGACCATCGGGGAAGCCGCATGAGTTCTGGTAAGCCGACACCGGGCCGGACCGGCGGCGCGCGAACCGACACCGCCCCCACCAACGAGGCGGTGATCAACGCCCTGCCGCTGCCCGTGCTGACGGTGGGCGCCGACGATCGCATCCTGCACGTCAACCACGCGGGCGAGACGTTCTTCGATCATTCCGCGCGCCTGATGCAGCGGCGCCGCCTCTCGGACATCATCCCCTTCGCCTCGCCGATCATCGCCCTGGTGGCGGAGGTACGGCGGCGGCGCGCCAGCGTCAGCGAGTACGGGGTCGAGCTCGTGCAGCCGCGCTCGGGGCTCGAGCGCAACGTCGACGTGTTCGCGACGCCGCTCGGCGACGACGAGGACGCGGTCGTGCTGATGCTGCAGGAGCGCACCATCGCCGACAAGATGAACCGCCAGCTCACCCACCGCGGGGCAGCCCGCTCCATGGTGGCGCTCGGCGCCATGCTGGCGCACGAGATCAAGAACCCGCTCGCCGGGATCCGGGGGGCGGCGCAGCTCCTCGAGCAGTCCGGCAACGAGGACGACCGCCTCCTGACCCGGCTGATCTGCGACGAGTCCGACCGGATCGTGCGCATCGTCGAGCGCATGGAGCTGTTCGGGGACGAACGCCCGGTCGAGCGCGGCTCGGTCAACGTGCACGGGGTGCTCGACCAGGTGAAGCGCTCGGCGCAGTCGGGCTTTGCCCGCCACATCCGCTTCGTGGAGACCTACGACCCCTCGCTGCCGCCGGTGCTCGGAAATCGCGACCAGCTCGTGCAGGTGATCCTGAACCTCGTGAAGAATGCCGCGGAGGCCATCGGGGCCGATGCGGTCGACGGCGAGATCACCCTGTCGACGGCCTTCCGCACCGGTCTGCGCCTCCAGGTACCGGGCTCGCGCGAGCGGGTGAGCCTGCCCATCGAGGTGGCGGTGCGCGACAACGGCCCCGGCGTCTCGGCGGACCTCCTGCCCGACCTGTTCGATCCCTTCGTCACCACGAAGGCGCAGGGCTCCGGCCTCGGACTTGCATTGGTCGCCAAGATCATCGGCGACCACGGTGGGATCGTCGAGTGCGATCCAGTCCCGCGCCGGACCACCTTTCGTCTTCTTCTCCCCATGTCGAGCGCCCGTGATGGGCGCGAATCGTCCGCGGAGCTGTAGAGTCGCGTCATGCCCAACGGACACATCATCGTCGCGGACGACGACGCCGCCATCCGCACCGTCCTCAACCAGGCGCTGTCGCGGGCCGGGTACGAGGTCCGCTCGACCGGCAACTGCGCGACGCTCTGGCGATGGGTCGCCGAGGGGGCCGGCGACCTCGTGATCACCGACGTGGTGATGCCCGACGAGAACGTCTTCGACCTGCTGCCGCGCATCAAGCGCGTGCGCCCCGAACTGCCGATCATCGTCATGAGTGCGCAGAACACCTTCATGACGGCGATCCGCGCCTCCGAGCGGGGCGCCTACGAGTATCTGCCCAAGCCCTTCGACCTGAAGGAGCTGATCGCCATCGTCGGGCGCGCTCTGTCCCGCCCGCGCGGCACGGCCCCCGCCGGCGCCGACCCGGGCAACGAGGACATCCCGCTCGTCGGGCGCTCGCCGGCCATGCAGGAGATCTACCGGGCCCTGGCCCGGCTGATGCCGACCGACCTCACGGTGATGATCACCGGCGAATCCGGCACCGGCAAGGAGCTGGTCGCCCGGGCGCTGCACGATTACGGCCGCCGCCGCACCGGCCCGTTCGTGCCTGTGAACATGGCCGCCATTCCGCGCGACCTCATCGAGTCCGAGCTGTTCGGCCACGAGAAGGGGGCCTTCACCGGCGCGCTGTCGCGCTCGGCCGGCCGCTTCGAGCAGGCGGAAGGGGGCACGCTGTTCCTCGACGAGATCGGCGACATGCCGATGGAGGCCCAGACGCGTCTCCTGCGCGTGCTGCAGCAGGGCGAGTACACCACCGTCGGCGGCCGCGTGCCGATCAAGACGAATGTCCGCATCATCGCGGCCACCAACAAAGACCTGCGGGTCTCGATCCAGCAGGGCATCTTTCGCGAGGACCTGTTCTTCCGGCTGAACGTCGTGCCGCTGCGGCTACCGGCACTGCGGGAACGCTCCGAGGACGTGCCCGACCTGATCCGTCACTTCTTCGTTCTGGTCGAGCGCGAGGGCTTGAGCCGCAAGCAGCTCGACGGCGAGGCGATGGAGCGGCTGAAGCGCTACCGCTGGCCCGGCAACGTCCGCGAGCTGGAGAACCTCGTGCGGCGCCTCGCGGCGCTCTATCCGCAGGAGACCATCACCGGCCCGGTCATCGAGGCCGAACTCGACACCCTGCCGCTGGCGCAGAGCCAGCCGAACGGCACGTCGGGCGGGCGCAAGCCGAGCGGCGAGGCCGAGACGCTGTCGGGGGCGGTGGAGCGCCACCTCGCCGAGTATTTCGGTGGCTACCGCGACACGCTGCCCCCGCCCGGCCTCTATCACCGCATCCTGCGCGAGATCGAGGGACCGCTGATCGGCGCGGCCCTGGCCGCAACCCGCGGCAACCAGATCCGCGCGGCCGAACTGCTCGGTGTGAACCGCAACACCCTGCGCAAGAAGGTCCGCGACCTCGACCTGCAGGTGTTCCGCAACGCGCGGTGATCCCGCGCGACGCGCACGCACCGGAGGCGCCCCTGTTCCATTTCAGCGAGGACCCGGAGATCCGGGTCTTCGTGCCGCGCCCCGTGCGGGTCGGCATCGCGCGCGGCCCGGAGCGGGCCTGGCTGAACGGTCCGCTGGTCTGGGCGATCGACGCCGCGCACAGCCCGCTCTACCTGTTCCCGCGTGACTGCCCCCGGATCGTGATCTGGCCGAACGCCGGGACGACACCGGAAGACCGTGGGACGTGGTTCGGCGACGTGTCGGCCCGCACCGTCGCCTATGTCGAGGAAGCCTGGGCCGACCGGGTCACCTCCCGGACGATCGAACGCTACCGGATGCCAGCCGCCACCTTCGCGCCGACCGGCGATCCGGGCGCCTGGGTCTCGCGCCAAACGGTCGTTCCGGATGGCCGCGAGACGATCCCGAACCTGCCCGGGGCGTTGGCCGCGGAAGGCGTCGAGCTCCGCTTCGTGCCGCGCCTGGCGCCGCTGGCGGGGGTCTGGCGATCTACCCTGCATGCGAGCGGCATCCGCCTCAGAAACGCGCAGGATTGGGTGACGCCCGAAGGTGGGCCGCCGCGGCCCATCCCCCTTCCGCCCTGATCCCGCACCGGCACAGCGGAACGCGGACGGGTTTCCCCATCCGCGTGTCGATTGGTCGTCTCGAGGCTCGCAGGTTCAGGCCAGGGCCGGCTTGCCCACCAGCCCCGAGGCTTCGGTTTCCCCGAGCCAGCGCCGACGCATGGGCTTGAGCACGAAGTAGGCGAGGATCGCGGTCAGCACGTCGAGGGTGATGATGATCGCGAAGACCGGCAGCCACGAGCCCTGCACGGCGTAGATCCAGGCCGCGATCGGGCCGCCGAACAGCGAGCCGATGCCCTGCGCCATGTAGAGGAAGCCGTAATTCGTCGTGGCGTGCTTCGTGCCGAAAGTGTCGGTGAGGATCGACGGGAAGAGCGAGAAGATCTCGCCCCAGGCAAAGAACACGACGCCGGAGAGGAGCGCGAAGGCGTAGGGATTTTCGCGGAAGACGAGCAGCAGAGCGATCGCCGCCGCCTCGGCCGCGAAGGCGATCCCCATCGTGTTCTCGCGCCCGATCCGGTCGGAGACCCAGCCGAAGAACGGCCGGGTCAGGCCGTTGGTGATGCGGTCGAAGGTCAGTGCGAAGGGCAGGGCGACGAAGCCGAAGATGATCGCGTCGGCGACGCCGAAGTCGCGGGCGAAGGATGCGAAATTCGCCACCACCATCAGGCCGCCCGTCGACATCATCGTCATCATGGCGAACATCAGCCAGAACAGCGGTGTCCGCAGCATCGCCTTCGGGGCCGTGTCGTGTACGCAGGTCGAGAGGTTGACGGCGGGCGCCGGCAGCACCTCGCCGGCGCGGGGCGCGCGCAGGCCCAGCGCCGCCAGGGCGCCGATCGCCCCGAGCACGACGCCGAACACCGTCAGGGTGTGACGATAGCCGTCGGCCGCGAGCATGTCGCTGATGGGGAAGGTGCTCAGCATGGCGCCCATGCCGTAGCCTGCGGCGACCACGCCGACGGCGAAGCCGCGACGGTCGGGAAACCACTTCACCATCAGGCCGATGATGCCGACATAGACGATGCCGGTGCCGAGGCCGCAGAACAATCCGTAGGTGGCGTAGACGCCCAAGAGCGTGTCGACCCGCGCGGCCAGGACCCAGCCGAGGCCGGAGAGGACGGCGCCCAGCGCGATCATCAGCTTGGGGCTGAAGCGATCGATCAGGTAGCCCTGCACCGGCGAGAAGAAGGTCTGCAGCACGATCAGGATCGTGAAGGTCCATTGGATCTGCGGCAGCGTCGAGCCGGTCGTCGCGATCAGCGGTTTGGTGAAGAGGGTCCAGACATATTGCGGGCTGGAGATCGCCATCATGGCGACCAGCCCCAGGCCGAGTTGCAGCCAGCGTTGGCGTGAGAGGGTCGTATCCATTATTCGCTCCTTGCGACGGTCGCCCTCCGCAAGGATGATGCCAGCATTCGGACGAGAGCAAGTCATCGCTCCGCCTGTCTTTCCGCCGCAACCCAGCGGCGAAGACCAGCGGAAGTTACAGCCCCTCGGATCCGCCGTCGGATCTGGGATCATGCACCGCCATGACCGAGCCGTTACTTCGGTGGCGCACCAGCATGCCAGCGTGGCCGAGCGAGTCGATATAGGCGCCGCCGAGTTCTTCGATCTCGTGGCCAAGCTTGCGCAACGCGGCGATGCAGGCCGGATCGAACCGGTCCTCGACCTTCACGGTGAGGGATTCGGCGCCCCAGGTCCGGCCGTAGAGGAGGCGCGGGGCGTCGACGGCGGCGGCCGGGTCCATCCCGTAATCGGCGTAGCGCGCGAAGATCTGCGACTGGAATTGCGGTTGCCCGTCGCCGCCCATGCTGCCGTAGGACATCACGCGGCCGTCGTCGAAGCAGGCGAGCGCCGGAATCAGGGTGTGGAAGGGCCGCCGCCCGGGCTCCAGCGGGTTCACCGCCTTGGCGTCGAGAGAGAACGACGTGCCTCGGTTCTGCCAATGGATGCCGGTCTTCGGCAGGACGATGCCGGAGCCGTATTCCCAGTAGATCGACTGGATGTAGGACACCGCGAGGCCGTCGCGGTCGATGGCCCCCATCCAGACCGTGTCGCCCTCGCCGGGATTGCGCAGCGGGACGCTCGCGGCCCGGCGCATGTCGATCTGCGCCGCCTCGCGGTCCAGCCGTTCCGGGGTGAGGTAGCTGGCGGGATCGACGGCCAGGCGATCGTAGTCGGTGACGATCCGATCGCGGATGGCGAAGGCGCGCTTCGTCGCCTCGATCAGCCCATGGTAATGCGCGGGGGTTTCGGGCCGGTCGATCTGCAGGCGGTCGAAGATGCCGAGGATCAGCAGCGCGGCGATCCCCTGGGTCGGCGGCGGGAAATTGTAGAGCGTGGCATCGCGGCGGCGGACCGAAAGCGGCGCCCGTTCGCGGGGGGCGTAGGCTTCGAGGTCGCCCCGGGTCACCGGCGTCCCGAGCCCGTCGAGATCGGCGGCGATCTCCCGCCCGAGGTCACCCTTGTAGAAATCGTCGAGGCCGGCATGGGCCAACTGGTCCAGGGTAGCGGCCAGTGCCGGCAGCTTGCGGATGGCGCCGGCCGCGAAGGGCTTTCCCCCGTCGAGGAAGGTCTCCGCGAAATGCGGCTGATCGTGCAGTGCATCGAGTTCCTTCGGCACGTAGCGCGCCTCGGAGGGCGAGACCGCGACGCCGTCGCGGGCGTGGCGGATCGCGTCCGCCAGCAACGTCCCCAGGGGGAGGCGGCCACCGAGCGCCTTCGACAGGTCGAGGGCGAGGCGCCAACCGCCGATGGCACCCGCCACGGTGAGCGCCGCATCCGGTCCACGCGACGGCAGAACCTCGTAGCCCTTCTCCCGGTAGCGCCGGATGGTGGCGTTCCGGCCGGCCGGGCCGCAGGCCTCGATGCCGCGCACCCGCCCGCCGCGCTCGCGCACCAGCCAGAAGCCGTCGCCGCCGATGCCGTTCATGTGCGGGTAGACCACCGCGATGGCGGCGGCCATGGCGGTCATCGCCTCGATCGCGTTTCCACCCTGTGCCAGGACGTGCTGACCGGCCTCGGCGGCGAGGCGATGGGGCGCCGCGACGGCGGCCGAGGCGAAGACGGGCGTGTTGGACATTCTGATCTCTGGGTGAGGATGAGACGGAGGATAATGTATTTTCTCGCGCCGTCGAACGGTTCCGCCGCCGGCGCCAGCAGTCCGCCGTGACGTGTGGTGGCGCCCTTTTAGACCGCCGTTGCGCGTCCCGCCTTCGCCGCTCCGGGCCCGATCCGTATTAATTTCGCCACACTGTTGTGGCGACGCATCAGCCATGCCGCCGCTCCGTTCGTCTCACATCTCGAACCCCTCCGGGGAGGATTCCGGCACCGCCGATCAGGCGGACGCCGAGGGCGTCGACCGGCCGCCCGTGGTGGTGCGCGCGCCACCGCGCGGTCCCGGCCTCGTCGGCGCCCTGGTGGTCATCACCGCGCTGGTCTCGGCCATTACCACCTTCCTGATCCTGGCCGGGGTCATCCGGGTCACGCCGACCCCGACGGTGGGACTGACGCTCCTCGGGATCAACGTCTTCCTCGTTCTCGGCCTCGTGGTGATCATCGCCTGGGAGGCGCGGGTCTTCCTCCATGCGCGCCGGACCAACGCCGCCGTGGCGCGGCTGCACACGCGGATCGTCGGCCTCTTCAGCCTGATCGCCATTCTGCCGACGGTCCTGCTGGCGGTCGTGGCGGCGGTGACCATCGATCGCGGCCTGTCCCTGGGCTTCACCGACCGGGTGCGCGACGTGGTGCTCAAATCCGTCGAGGTGGCGGATGCCTACCAGGAGAACCAGTGCCAGAGTCTGGCGCGCGAGATCCGCATCCTCGCCGACGACCTGACCCGGGCGCGGCCGAACTTCGACGTGAATCGCGGCTGGTTCGAGAGCTTCCTCACCACCCGCGCCACCGCCCTCGGCCTGCCTGTCGCCGAAATCATGCGCGGACCCACCGAGGTGGTGGCCCGCGCCAAGATCGATGCCCTCAAGGAGCGGCGCCTGCCCTCCGCGGCGGCCTTCGACGACGCGGCCAAATCGGTCGATCCGATCTGCCTTGTGCCGAGCGAGGGCCGGGTCTTCGCCGCCCTCCTGCGCATGCCGGCCTATGACGGCGCCGTGCTGCTGGTGCAGCGCGAGGTGAGCCAGCTCGCCATCGAATTCCCCGGCGTGTCGCGCGCCGCAGCGGCCGAATACCTGACCTACGACTCCCTTAAGCGCTCGATCCAGATCAGCTTCGCCTCGGTCTTCGCGCTGATCGCGCTGATCGCGCTGCTCTCGGCCGTGTGGTTCGGCCTCAACTTCGCCAACCGCTTCGTCGCACCGATCCGGCGCCTGATCAACGCGGCCGACCAGGTCGCCTCGGGCAACTTCTACGCACAGGTGCCGGCCCGGAAGAGCGACGGCGACCTCGCGCACCTGTCCGAGAGCTTCAACAAGATGACCCAGGAGCTGCGGCGCCAGCACGACGGGCTGACGGCGGCGAGCGACCTCATCGACCGGCGCCGGCGCTTCACCGAGGCGGTGCTGGCCGGCGTTTCGCCCGGCGTCCTCGGCGTCGACGCGGCGGGCCACGTCACCATCGCCAATCCCTCGGTCGAGCGCACCCTGGGCCTGCCCGCCGACGCGATCGTCGGCCAGCCGCTGACCCAGGCCGTGCCCGAGTTGCAGGCGCTGTTCCCCGAGGGCGGCGAGGCTCGTCTGCGCACCATGCAGCAGCAGATCCAGCTCACGCGGGACGGCCGCGAGCGCACCGTGACCGTGCGGGTGACCAGCGAGCAGGCGCAGGGAGGCGCCCGCGGCTTCGTCGTCACCCTCGACGACATCACCGACCTCGTCTCGGCCCAGCGCACCTCGGCCTGGGCGGACGTGGCCCGGCGCATCGCCCACGAGATCAAGAACCCGCTGACCCCGATCCAGCTCTCGGCCGAGCGCATCCGGCGCAAGTACGGCAAGGTCATCACCACCGACAAGGAGGTGTTCGACCAGTGCACGGCGACGATCGTCCGGCAGGTGGACGAGATCAAGCGCATGGTCGACGAGTTCTCGTCCTTCGCGCGGATGCCCAAGCCCGCCATCGCCCGGAACGATCTCAGCGAGATCACCCGCCAGAACCTGTTCATGATGCGCGTGGCGCATCCCGATATGGAGTTCTCGTTCGGCGAGGACGGCGACCAGCCGATCCTGGCGGCCTTCGACATCCGTCTCCTGTCCCAGGCGATCACGAACATCCTGAAGAACGCCGTCGAGGCGGTGCAGGCCGTGCCGGAGGCCGAGCTCGGCCAGGGCCGGGTCGATGTCCGCCTCGTCCTGGAGGACGGCTTCGTGGTCATCGAGGTCACCGATAACGGCAAGGGATTTCCCGCCGAGGGGCGCCAGCGGCTGCTGGAGCCCTATATGACCACCCGCGAGGGTGGCACCGGCCTGGGCCTGGCCATCGTCAGCAAAGTCCTCGAAGAGCATGGCGGCGGGATCGAATTGAACGACAATCCGGATGGTCGGGGCGGGCGCGTGCGCCTGCGCGTCCCGCGCGACGGCGCCGTCGCCCCCGCCCGAGACTCAGCCACCCACACGCCGCCGGAGGGCAAACCCTCCGCGCAGGATGAGAAGGGCGCCGCGCGGACGGCCCCCCCAATCGCGGAGATCCAGTCATGAGCGCCGATATCCTGATCGTCGACGACGAAGCCGACATCCGCGACCTCGTGGCCGGCATCCTCGACGACGAGGGCCACCGCACCCGCACCGCCGGCGGTTCCGACGAGGCCCTGGCCGCCATCGAGTCGCGCCGGCCCCACCTCGTCTTCCTGGACATCTGGCTGCAGGGCTCGCGCCTCGACGGCCTGCAGGTGCTCGACCAGATCAAGGCCGGCCATCCCGATCTGCCGGTGGTGATGATTTCGGGCCACGGCAACATCGAGACCGCCGTCGCCGCGATCAAGGCGGGGGCCTACGACTTCATCGAGAAGCCGTTCAAGGCCGACCGGCTGATCCTCGTGGCCGAGCGGGCTCTCGAAGCCTCCCGCCTCAAGCGCGAGGTCCGCGACCTCAAGGCGCGGTCGGGCCAGGCGAGCCGGCTCGTCGGCGCCTCGGTGGTGGTCAACCAGCTGCGCCAGACCGTGGAGCGGGTGGCGCCCACCAATGCCCGCGTGATGATCCTGGGGGCGCCGGGCTCGGGCAAGGAACTCTCGGCGCGCACGCTCCACGCCCTGTCGTCCCGGGCCAGCGGGCCGTTCGTGGTGATCAACGCCGCCACCATCACCCCGGACACGATGGAGGCCGAGCTGTTCGGCGTCGAGGCGGGCGAGGGCCGGGCGCGCCGGGTCGGCGCCCTCGAGGAGGCCCATGGCGGCTCGCTCTACATCGACGAAGTCGCCGACATGCCGCGTGAGACCCAGAACCGCATCCTGCGGGTGCTGGTCGACCAGAACTTCCAGCGCGTCGGCGGTACCACCCGGGTCCATGTGGACGTGCGCATCATCTCGTCCTCGTCGCGGGACCTCGCCGAGGAGATCGCCGCCGGGCGCTTCCGCGAAGACCTGTTCCACCGCCTGTCGGTGGTGCCGATCCGGGTCCCGTCCCTGTCGGAGCGGCGGGAGGACGTGCCGGAACTGATCGCCTTCTTCATGGAACAGATCTCCGGTGCCACCGGCCTGCCGCGCCGGCGCATCGCCGAGGACGCCATGGCCGTCCTGCAGTCGCACGACTGGCCCGGCAACATCCGCCAGTTGCGCAACAACGTCGAGCGGCTGATGATCCTGACCCACACCGACCCGGATCAGGAGGTGACCTCGGAAATGTTGCCGACCGAGATCGGCGCCCTGGTGCCGACGACCCCGAACGGCTCGGGCGGCGAGAAGCTGATGAGCCTCGCGTTGCGAGAGGCGCGCGAGATCTTCGAGCGCGAATATCTCGTGGCGCAGATCGCCCGGTTCTCGGGCAACATTTCCCGTACCGCGGAATTCATCGGCATGGAGCGCTCCGCGCTCCACCGGAAACTCAAGTCCCTCGGCATAGGGCCCTGAGATCGCGGCGGCGATGCACTTGCATCGTGGGCCCGTTACACGTGTAATGTTCCCGCACCGACGCGGCGTTGTTCGCCATTTCGGTGCCCGCGTGACCAACAGATGAGAACCCGTCATCACGGCGGGCGGCGATGCGAACCAAGGATAAGAAAAAATGGCGGGCGAGCGCGCTCAGAACCTCCAGGACACGTTCCTGAACCATGTTCGCAAGAACAAAATTCCGCTGACAATCTTTCTCGTCAACGGCGTCAAGCTTCAGGGCGTCGTGACGTGGTTCGACAATTTCTGCGTGCTTCTGCGTCGGGACGGTCATTCTCAGCTCGTCTACAAGCACGCGATCTCGACGATCATGCCCGGTCATCCGGTCCAGCTCTTCGAACCCGACGAGACGGCTCCGGAAAAGGCCTGAGATCGCGCGAAACGGCCTCTCTGCGTCCGGAAAGGCTTGCCGCGCCCTTGTCTGGGGCCGGCAAGCGCCCATTGTCCTGAAGACACGCAGGACAGGGTGAAACGAAGACCTTCATGACGGAAACGATGACGCCCGGCGAAGCCCGGCTCCAGGCGATGGCCGCTCCGGAGGGCGATATCGCGGCAGCAACCCACACCCTCGTCGTCGGCCCCTATCTCGGGCGCGCCGCCGCAGCGGCCCGGGGTAATGCCAACGGCAGCCCGGAGGCCCTGCGCTCCACCGAGGCCCGCCTCGACGAGGCCGCCGGCCTCGCGGCCGCGATCGAACTCGACGTGGTCGAAGCCATCGTCGCGCCGGTCCAGCGCATCCGCCCCTCCACCTATCTCGGCAAGGGCCGGGTCGAGGAACTGGCCGGTGTGATCCGCGCCCGCGAAATCGGTCTCGTGGTGATGGACTGCGCCCTCTCGCCGGTCCAGCAGCGCAACCTCGAGAAGGCGTTCGGCTGCAAGGTCATCGACCGGACCGGCCTCATTCTCGAGATCTTCGGGCGCCGCGCCTCGACGCGCGAGGGCACGCTTCAGGTCGAACACGCGCACCTCGCCTACCAGAAGAGTCGCCTCGTACGGTCCTGGACCCACTTGGAGCGCCAGCGCGGCGGCTTCGGCTTCCTCGGCGGCCCCGGCGAGACGCAGATCGAGGCCGACCGGCGCATGATCCAGGAGCGGATGACCAAGATCGAGCGCGAGCTCGACAGCGTCACCCGCACCCGCGGCCTGCACCGGCAGAGCCGCGCCCGGGTGCCGTACCCGATCGTCGCGCTCGTCGGCTACACCAATGCCGGGAAGTCAACGCTGTTCAACACCCTCACCAAGGCCCAGGTGATGGCGCAGGACATGCTGTTCGCCACCCTCGATCCGACGGCGCGGGCGACGAAGCTGCCCCACGGGGAGACGGTGATCCTCTCCGACACGGTGGGCTTCATCTCGGAACTCCCGACCTCCCTGATCGCGGCCTTCCGGGCCACCCTGGAGGACGTGATCCATGCCGACATCCTGTTGCACGTCCGCGACGTCTCCCACGTCGACAGCGCCGCCCAGGCGGAGGATGTCGGTTCGGTGCTGCGCGAACTCGGAATCGAGACGTCCGCCTCGCGCATCATCGAGGTCTGGAACAAGGCCGATCTCCTCGACGTCGACGAGCGCACGCGGCTCCTCAATCTCAGCGGACACGGGCGCAGCGACCGTGACAGCGATGCGCCCGTCCTGGTCTCCGCCCTGACGGGGGAGGGGCTCGGAATGCTCACCGCGCGCATCGAGGCGCGGATCGCCCGCCAGCGCTCCACCTTCGCGGTGATCCTGCCGCCGGAGGACGGCGCCGCCCTGCACTGGCTCTACGAGAATGCCGAGGTGCTGGACCGGCGCGAGGAGGAGGGCGGCACGATGCACCTCGCCATCCGCATCGCGCCGGAGAAGGAGCCGCGCTTTCTCAACCGCTTCGAGGGCGCACGACGCCTCAACCGGGTGAGCTGAGGCCGCATTCGCACTCCGAGGCCTGGAATAACGAAACGCCCGCGANTGTCGGATCGCGGGCGTTCGCGTCAGGTGACGCCGGGTCCCGAAGGGATCAGGGCTGGAGCACGCCGTTGATGACGTGGATGACGCCGTTCGACTGCATCACGTTGGCGGTGGTGACGGTGGCGGTGCTGCCCTTGGCATCGGTCACGTAGACCTTCTTGCCCTTGGTCTGGACGATGAGCGGCGCGCCCTCGACCGTCTTCAGCTGCGCTTCGCCGCCGCCATCCTTCGCGAGCTTCATCAGGTCCTTGGCCGTGTAGGTGCCGGGGACCACGTGGTAGGTCAGGATCTTGGTGAGCGTCACCTTGTTCTCGGGCTTGACCAGGGTCTCGACGGTGCCGGCCGGCAGCTTGGCGAAGGCGGCGTTGGTGGGCGCGAACACCGTGAAGGGGCCGGGGCCGGCCAGGGTGTCGACGAGGCCGGCGGCCTTCACGGCGGCGACCAGCGTGGTGTGGTCCTTCGAGTTCACCGCGTTTTCGACGATGGTCTTCGAGGCGTACATCGGCGCGCCGCCGACCATCGGGTTCTTCGCGAAGGCCGCGACCGGGAAGGCGGCGCCGACCGAGACGGCGAGTACGACGGCGGCGACCCGGGACGCCACCGGACGACGGGGGTGAAGATTGATCATGAAGCGCATCCTCTGAGAAACGGTTGCCCCTTCGAGGGGGGTCAGCGGCCGTTACGGAGCGCCGTGGCAGAAAGTTTCAGATGCAGGAGCGGGCTGGACCGGCTTTGCTGGAATGCCTTGCCGCCGCGCAGCACCGGCGGGCATTTCAGTTGCGGGAAGTCGGCGTTCCCGAACGCAAAAGCCCGCCTGACCATGAGGTCGGACGGGCTTCCCTGGTCTATGCGGCGGCGAGGTCCAGCCTCGCCGCCGGCGTCGAGATCAGTACTTGCGGATGATCGGAGCAGCCGAAGCCACGGCCGGGGTCGGCGAGTACAGCGGAACGACAACGCGGAACCAGCCCTCGGTGGTATCGATCTGATCAGAGGTGCGCGCCACCGTGCGAGCCACGTAAGCCTGGGTCGTGAACAGGCCGAAATCGTAGCCGATGAGGCCACCCAGGAGGAAGCGGCCGCCGCGACCAATGCGGCTGTTCGTGACGCCCACCGGGATGGTCGCAGCGTCTGCATAGAGGAACTTGTCACCCTGCAGGTTGACCGTACCGTAGCCGATGGCACCGATCTCGAACTTGCCGAACTTCTTCGTCGCCGTCAGTTCGAGGTTCAGAGAGTCGGAGATGTTGAACGGACCGCGGGTTCCGAAAGCGTTGTTCCCGCTGAAGGTTGCCGGGCCGTCATAGAAGTTGAGGGTCAGGTTGGCAGTCGCGTTCCAGCCGTCGCCGGTGTAGCTGCCGGCGAGGCCGGCGCGGTAGGTGTTCGAGGCGAGCTGCGTGAGCACAGGCGTGGGAAGAGTAGCACCAGCGTTGTTTCGGATGACGCCACGGTCGCCGTTCAGCTCGTTCAGGTAGGCGCCGAACAGAACGCTGACGCCGAAGTTGCCGCCGAGATCGAAGGCCCAGATGCCGCCGACGAAGGTACCGACGTTGATCGAGAGATCGCGGACGTCGCCACCACGGTTGCCCTTACCGAACACGAAGACGGTCGGAGGAGCGACGAGGAGCTCGACGCGGCCACCGAAGGGGACGAACGGCGTCGACCACACGAGAGCCGGAACGTTGACGGCCGTATCGACGCTGCCGACCGGGCTGTTGTCCCGACCGCGATAGGTGAACGTGTTGATGCCATACACGCCCTCGGGCAGCGGGGCGCCGACCGCGAGGCCGACCGTCTCACCCGGAACCGTGGTGGTCTGCGCGTAGGACGCGGTGGCGGTCATGCTGGCCGTGAGCGCGAGCGCTCCGGCGACGAGCCAGTTCTTCGACATTTTTACTCTTCCTTCCCAAGGATTTCAGGCGTCCGCCGCGTAGCCATCCGAACCATTCTGCCGATGCGCCGCTTGTTCGCAGCTTGTTTGCAGTTGGTTCGGCGGCCCCCCTTGCGGCCCGTTCTCAAGTCTCAACGTCGAGAACTATTCTACAGGACGCCGCGGAAGGACAGCGGAATGCTTGGAAACGGGGCAGTTCGACCCACACCGTTGCGCAAAAGCCGCATTTTCAGTGCAGTGCCGCGGAAGGATTTGTTAACCTTTTGAGCAGGTTGGCGGAGGCGAACACGCTGCTTTCGGAGGCGAGCCCGGCAAAATACCGCTGAACCCTCAAGCTGTTATGGTTACGGTTCCGCGCCGGGAACATCCGGCAAGGATGCCCGGGCCGTTGCGCAGGCCGGTCCTGCGGGTGAACCCGTTTCGGCCGATTGATGCGCCGCGGAACGCCTTGCGGTGGATCCGACCGGGCGAATCGCCCGGTATTGCGGAGCCTGGGCGCGCTATTCGGCGGCGGCGCGGCCCTTCGTGGAGGCAGCCGCCGGCCGCCGGGCCAGGACGTCGCGCAGGAATCGGCCCGTATGGCTCGCCCGCGACTTGGCGATCTGCTCGGGCGTTCCTTCGGCCACGACGACACCGCCGCCGTCGCCGCCTTCGGGACCCATGTCGATGACCCAGTCGGCGGTCTTGATGACTTCGAGGTTGTGCTCGATCACCACGACCGTGTTGCCCTGGTCGACGAGTTCGTGAAGCACCTCCATCAGCTTGGCGACGTCGTGGAAGTGCAGGCCCGTCGTCGGCTCGTCCAGAATGTAGAGCGTACGGCCGGTGGCCCGCTTCGACAGTTCTTTGGAGAGTTTCACGCGCTGGGCCTCGCCGCCCGACAGGGTCGTCGCCTGCTGACCGACCTTGACGTAGCCGAGGCCGACCCGGGCCAGGGTCTCCATCTTCTCGCGGATCGTCGGCACCGCCTTGAACAGGTCGGCGGCCTCCTCGACGGTCATGTCGAGCACGTCGGCGATGGAATGGTCGCGGTACTTCACCTCCAGGGTCTCGCGATCGTAGCGACGGCCCTTGCAGACGTCGCAGGTGACGTAGACGTCCGGCAGGAAGTGCATCTCGATCTTGATCACGCCGTCGCCCGAACAGGCTTCGCAGCGACCGCCCTTCACGTTGAACGAGAACCGCCCGGCCTGATAGCCGCGGGCCTTGGCCTCGGGCAGCCCCGCGAACCAGTCGCGGATCGGCGTGAAGGCGCCCGTGTAGGTGGCCGGGTTGGAGCGCGGCGTGCGGCCGATCGGCGACTGGTCGATGTCGATGACCTTGTCGAGGTGCTCCAGCCCGTCCAGCCGCTCGAAGGGTGCCGGATGCTCCAGAGCGCCATTCAGGGATTTCGCCACCGCCTTGTAGAGCGTGTCGATGATCAGGGTCGACTTCCCGCCGCCGGAGACGCCGGAGATGCAGGTGAAGGTGCCGAGCGGGATCTCCACCGAGACGTTCTTCAGGTTGTTTCCGCGGGCGCCGACGAGGCTGAGCTTGCCCTTGCGGCCCTTACGGCGCGCCGTCGGAACGCGGACGCTCATCTCCCCGGTGAGATACTTGGCGGTGAGCGATGCCGGATTCTTCAGGACCTCCTCGGGGGTCCCCTGGGCGATGATCTGGCCGCCATGGATGCCGGCACCGGGGCCGACATCGACGACGTAATCGGCCTGCAGGATGGCGTCCTCGTCGTGCTCGACCACGATCACCGAGTTGCCGAGGTCGCGCAGGCGCTTCAGCGTGCCGAGCAGGCGCTCGTTGTCGCGCTGGTGCAGACCGATGGACGGCTCGTCGAGGACGTAGAGAACGCCGGTGAGCCCGGAGCCGATCTGCGAGGCGAGGCGGATGCGCTGGCTCTCGCCGCCCGAAAGAGAGCCCGAGCCGCGCGCCAGGGTCAGGTATTCGAGCCCGACATCGATCAGGAAGGTCAGGCGGTCGCGGATCTCCTTGAGGATCCGGAAGGCGATCTCGTTCTGCTTGTCGGTGAGCTTGTCCGGCAGGTCCGAGAACCAGGCGTGGGCGTCGCGCACCGAGAGAGCGGTGATCTCGCCCACATCCTGCATGGCGATCTTGACCGACAGGGCTTCGAGTTTCAGGCGCTTGCCGCCGCAGCTGGCGCAGGGCGTCTCGCTCATGAAGCGCGCGATCTCCTCACGCGAGGTGTCGCTCTCCGTCTCCTTGTAACGCCGCTCCAGGTTCGGGACGACGCCCTCGAAGGGCTTGTTGACCTCGTAGGCCCGCATCCCGTCATCATAGGCGAAGCGCACCGACTCAGCGCCCGTGCCATAGAGGATCACGTCGCGGGCCTTCGCCGGCAGGTCGCCCCACGGCACCGTGGTCTTGAAGCCGTAATGGCGGGCCAGCGCGTCGAGGGTCTGGCCGTAATAGGGCGAGGTCGACTTCGCCCAGGGGCCGACAGCGCCGCGCTTCAGGCTGAGCTTGGCATCCGAGATCACGAGCTCGGGGTCGATCCGCATCTCGTGGCCGATGCCGCCGCAGGTCGGGCAGGCGCCGAAGGGATTGTTGAACGAGAACAGCCGCGGCTCGATCTCCGCGATGGTGAAGCCGGAGACGGGACAGGCGAAGCGCGACGAGAAGGTGATCGCCTCGCGCGGCGCTTCCCCCTGGGGCGTGTCGGCGAACTCGATCAACGCAATGCCGTCGGCGAGCTCCAGCGCCGTCTCGAACGAATCAGCCAGACGGGCGGCGATGTCCGCCCGGACCACGATCCGGTCCACCACCACGTCGATGTCGTGCTTGAGCTTCTTGTCGAGCTTCGGCACGTCGTCGATGGCATGATACTCGCCGTCGACGCGCAGGCGCTGGAAGCCCTTCTTCTGGAATTCGGCGATCTCCTTGCGGTACTCGCCCTTCCGGCCGCGGATCACCGGCGCGAGCAGGTAGAGGCGGCTCTTCTCCGGTAGGGCGAGGACCCGGTCCACCATCTGGCTGACCGTCTGACTCTCGATCGGCAGGCCCGTGGCGGGCGAGTAGGGAATTCCGACCCGCGCCCAGAGCAGGCGCATGTAGTCGTAGATTTCGGTGACCGTGCCGACCGTCGAGCGAGGGTTCTTCGAGGTGGTCTTCTGCTCGATGGAGATCGCCGGCGACAGACCGTCGATCTGGTCGACGTCGGGCTTCGACATCATCTCCAGAAACTGGCGCGCATAGGCCGAGAGGGATTCGACGTAGCGGCGCTGACCCTCCGCATAGATCGTGTCGAAGGCGAGCGACGACTTGCCGGAGCCGGACAACCCAGTGAAGACGACGAGTCGATCCCGCGGAATCGTCAGGTCGATGTTCTTCAGGTTGTGCTCTCGGGCGCCGCGCACCGAGATGACGCGCGCATCGCGGGCGCCGTCGAACAAGGCCTCGATCTTGGCTTCGACCCGCTCGGCCTCGGCTTGCGATTTCTTGGCGGCGGCTTTGGCTTTGGCCATGGAGTCTCTTCGGAAACGTCTGCGGCGCGGAACTCGGTAGGACTCGACCGGAGCCCCCGCGGCATGTCGGGCGCGCCACCACGTCGGGCAAGACGCGCGCCGCGCATATCCGTCCCTCAGCTAGAACAAAATGCGTACGCGGACAACATCGCGAGGCTTTCGAATGGCGCAGAGCGTCGGCCGGGGAGGTGGATGCGAAGGCATGTGCAGATTTCGCACCCGCTGCGACGCTTCGCGGGGCTCCCGATCGTCGACGGCCCGGGACGCATCGACCGGCCCGCGATGGCTGATGGAAGGGATGCGATTGCCGAGATCATCGCGGGCCAGCGCAGGCAAGCAATCGGATGTCCCCAAAGATCCTGTCAAAGTATCTGCACAAAAACTAAGATATCTGATCAAAAAATGAACATGTCTCGGTGTCGAAACGCAACTTTTACCCTCGACATCGAGAAGGAAGGCAACGGTTTCACGCAGGTCTCCTTCCATGTCTTCCGGTCTGCTCTCGTCGCTACGCGCACGCATACTTCTGGTTGCATTGGCGCCATGCCTCGCTTTCGCGCTGGTCGTCGGACTTGCGGTCACCGAGCGAATGGACATGCGAACCCGGATGACGAACGTACAGGCGCTCGTCGGCATGGCGGGGCGCATCAGCGCCCTGGTGCACGAGGTTCAGCGCGAGCGCGGCGCCTCCAGTCTGTATCTCGGCGCCAAGGGCACCCAGTTCCGCGCCGAGCTCGACGCCCAGCGCCTGCGCACCGATGCCGCCCGCAAGGCACTGGATGAAGGTGAGGCCGAGCTCGATCTCGCCGCCGTCGGAGCCGGCGTCGTTCGACGCAACGATGCGCTCAACGAGCAGCTCGGCGGCATCGGTCCCCATCGCATCGCGGTGGACGCGCTCGGGCGGACGCCGGCGCAGAACATGGCGCTGTATTCGGGCGTCATCGCCAACGCGCTCGATCTCGTGCGCGAGGTTTCCCAGGTCGCCGCCAGTGCGGACCTCTCCGCGCGCATCGCCTCCTACTCGTCCTTCATGGCGCTCAAGGAACTCGCGGGACAGGAGCGGGCCGCCGCTTCGGCGATCTTCGGTGCCGGCCGCATCGATCTTTCCGGCCACGAGCGGCTGGCCGGCCTCAACGCCGGCCAGACCATCTACGAATCGCTGTTCCGCCTCGGCGCCGAGCCGGCGCAGGCGGCGCTCCTCGACGCCGGCAAGGCCACGCCCGCGGCCCGGGAAGTCGACCGCCTGCGCCGCCTCGTTCTCGATACGCCCGCCGGTAGCGCGCTCGCCTTCACCGACGCCCCCGCCTGGTTCGGCCTCGCCACCCAGCGCATCGACGCCCTGAAATCCATCGAAGACCGGCTCACCGCCGATCTCGGCACGGCCGCCGGAGCCGCCGGGGCCGCGGCCGAACGGAGCGTCATGCTCTGGATGGCCGTCGGCCTCACGACCCTCGGCCTGTCCTGCGGCCTCGCTTTCGCCTTCGGCACCGCCATCGCCCGTCCGCTCACCCGGATCGCCGCTTCGCTCACGGCGATCGGGCGCGGGGAGGAGGCCGGCACGATCCCGCGGAAAGGCGCCCGCGAGGTCCGCGCCATCGCGGCGGCGGCCCTCGACTTCCAGGCCAGCGTGGCCGAGCGCCGGCGCATCGCCGCCGAGGCGGACCACGTCACCGCCAATGCGGCGGCGGCCCGGCGCGCCGAGATGGTGGCGCTGGCCGATCGCTTCGAGGCTCAGGCGAGCGGCATCGTCGAGGCGGTCTCGGCCGCTTCGAGCCAGCTGGAGACCGCGGCCTATGCGCTGACGCAGGCTGCGAGCGACACCGCATCCCTCAGCGGCTCCGTGGCGGCCGCCTCGAGCGAGACCGCGGCCACGGCCGATACGGTGGCGGCCGCCACCGAAGAGCTGAGCGCCTCGGTGCGCGAGATCGGCAACCGGGTCGAGGCCTCGAGCGCGGTCGCGAACGAGGCCGAGCGCGATGCCGCCCGGATGGCCGAGGACGTGAACCGCCTGGCGCAGGCAGCGAGCAGCATCGGCGAGATCGTCGGCCTGATCAGCAGCATCGCGGCCCAGACGAACCTGCTCGCACTCAATGCCACCATCGAGGCGGCGCGGGCCGGCGAGGCCGGACGGGGCTTCGCCGTCGTCGCAGCGGAGGTGAAGAGCCTCGCGACCCAGACCGCCAAGGCCACCGAGGAGATCGGCGCCAAGGTGTCCGAGATCTCACAATCGACGGACGCGTCCGTGACGGCGATCGGCGGGATCATGGAAGTCATCCAGCGTCTCGGCCGGATCTCGGGCGACGTCGCCGCGGCGGTGGATCAGCAGGAATCGACAACCCGGGAGATTGCCCGCAACACCGTCCTCACGTCCGAAGGGACCCGGGCCGTGTCCGGTCACATCGCCGGCGTCCGCGAGGCGGCGGACTCGGCCCGCAGCGGCTCTGCACAGGTGCTCACGGCTGCGAGCGTCCTCGCCCGTCAGGCCGCGGCCCTGAGGCGCGAAGTCGACGGCTTCCTGGTAACGGTCCGGGCCGCCTGATCCTGGCTAGGGATTGGTCGTCCAAGGGTTGATGATGCGCATCGCCGTCAGCTCGGGCTTGATGGTCGGATCGACGCCGGCGGGCATGACTTTGCGCGCCTGCGCCATCATCTTGCGCGCCTGGTCGGCCGGCATGGCGCCGATCGGAAGCATCATCGCGGCTAGCTGGTTGCGGGTCCGGCGGTCGACGAAATCGGATCGGCCGATGCTCTCGAAATCCCGGGCGCTGTGACGGTCGTCGGGCCGGCCGACGAAGACCTTGGCGCCCTCCTTCATCACCACGATGTCACCCGGGCGAAGGGTCTCGTCCTTCATGAAGGCGGCCGCGGGACCGGCCTTCAGGTCGAGGGGCGTCTGCCGGTCGGTGACCTTGATCTGCAGCGGTTCGGATTTGGGAAGTGCCGCGTAGCGGATCTTCGGTCGCTGGCGGCTGGCAACGCGACGAATCGAGCGGCGGGCCTGCTGGTAGTCAAAATCCGGCGCGGGCGCGGGCGCCACTTGCTGCACCGGACGGGCGGGGGCAAAGAGCAGGTCGAACAGGCCGCCCTCGGCGCTCTGGGCGCTCGCGGGCAGCGTGAGCATCATCAGTCCGAGACCGGGGACGATCAGGGCGCGCGAAGCGGCGGAGAGCGGAATCGTCGGCATCGATGTCTCCGAGTGGGGTGCCCGACTGCGCGCCGAGATGACCCCTTAACAAAAGCACAACCTGAACAGTTCCAAGGTTTTCAAAAGATGGTGAGGGCCGGCCCAAGACTTCGCGAGCATGCGTGCAAGGCCGCGACGAGGATCAAGTCTCCTCGCCTCCGTGCATCGGGAAACCAGGCCTGATGGTCTTCGGCGACCGCCTCGTGCCGCGCCCGCACCAGCTCGCCGCCCGCGATGCGATCCTGGCCGCGCGTGCGGCGGGCCGGACGGGATTCCTGCTCGGCGACACGACCGGGCTCGGCAAGACCCTGTCGGTCTGGAGCGCGGTCGCGGCCATGCCCGAGCGCGAGGTCCTCATCGTCTGCCCCAAGGGCGCGATGCCGCAATGGCGACGCACCATCGCCCTGTCGGGGCTCGGCGAGAAGGCGGTGACGCTGACCAACTACGAGCGCACCAAGGCGCTGATGGCAGCCCCCCCGGCCGCCAACCGGCGCTCGACCCGGGCCAAGAACAACGCGCTCGCGCGGCACGGCACGCCGAAACGGACCTGGCCGCTGGTGGTCTTCGACGAGAGCCACCGCCTCCGGAATCCCTACGCCCAGCAGAGCCTCGTCTGCCGGCAGTTCGCGGACGCGGCGACCTTCACGATCTACCTCAGCGCCACCGCCGGACAGGCTCCTCACGAGCTTTCCTATCTCGGGCGCCTGCTCGGCGAAGCCGCGGGACAGCCGACCGAGACCCTGGCTGAGTTCCGGGGCCTGATGCAGCGGCTCGGGATCGGGCGCGCCAAGGGGCGTTGGACCAACTGGTCCTGGGAGGCGAACCCGCGCGACTGCACGGTGATGGCCGACCTGCTGTTCACGGGGACGCGCGCGATCGGCCTGCGCCGGCGCCCCGGCGACATCGCGGGCTGGCCGGAGGTGCAGCGCGCCCTGAGCGCAGTCGCCCTCGGCCCGTCGGAGCGCCGACTCTACGACGCGACCTGGCGGGAATTCCGCCGGGAATGGGGGCTCCTCGGCGGCAGCACCCGCAGGCCGGTGGGCTGGGCGGCGGACCTGCGCTTCCGCCAGAAGGCCAGCCTGATTCGGGTCTCCGGCAGCACCGCCTTCGCCGATCTCCTGATGGAGGACGGCCACGCGGTCGCGATCTCGGTGGCCTTCCTGGAGACGGCCGCCGCGCTGGTGGAGGCCCTGCGCGCGGCGGGCTGGCGGGCCGACGCGATCACCGGCACGCAGTCGGGCGACGCCAACGAGGCGGTGCGGCTCGCCTTCCAGACAGGCGGGCTCGACGCCGTGGTCTTCACGGTGACGGAATCGATCTCCCTGCACGCCCACGAGTTGCCGGGCGGCGAGAGACCCCGCGCGCTGATCGTCCACGACCTGCGCCACAGCGCGATCCAGCTCGCGCAGATCGAGGGCCGCTGCCACCGGGACGGGCAGCGGGCGACGATCCACTACGCCCTCGCGGAGGGCACGGTGGAGGAGAGCATCGCCGCCACCGTCGTCGGCCGCATGGCCTCGATGGACGCCATGGCGGGCGAGGACACCACGCTCATCGACGCCATCGCAAAGGCCATCGCCGCGGTGCAGGCGAGCGAGGCGGCCTGAGGCCGATCGCGTTCCGCTGGAACGGGATCGAACCGCCACGGTTGTGGCCATCAGGGATCCGTCCGCAGCGGGCGCATGCCTGAAACGAATCCGCACGCGACGAACCTGCACGCGACGAGAGGACCCGATCCGATGGCACGACCGACGCCGAGCCTTGCCCGCCTCATCAGCGAGGGTCTGCGCCACGGCGGCGACCTCGTCGGGCAGGAACTCGAGCTGATGCGGCGGGAGACGGACGGAAACATCCGCGCCATCCTCGGCCTCGTCGCCCGCTTCGGCACCGCGCTCACCCTGGTGGTCGCCGCCCTGGTGATGCTGTTCGTGGCGCTGGTGAAGGGGCTTGCCGCCCTGATCGGGTCGGAGATCGCGGCCGCGCTGATCGTCGGGGCGCCCTTCGCAGGAATCGCTCTGGTCCTGATGGTGCTGGGGCTGCGCCGGATGGATCGCTCCAACCTGCTGCCGCGCCGCTTCGAGCGTCAGGTGGAGAAGGACGCCGCCCTGGTGACGGGCCGCGTCGCCGACTGAGTCTCAGGCCTTCCGCACCGTGCCGAGAAGCGCGTCCTTGTCGACGCCGAGCGCCGCGGCGATCTCGGCCAGGGCAGCGTGCTCCGCCTCGCTGATCCCGGCCTGGTCTGCGACGTCGGCGGCGATCAGGAACACGCTGGTGCGCTGGACGATCTCGCGCTCCGCGATGGCGGCGACGAAATGCAGGTTCTCGGCGCGGCCGGCGCGTGTGCGGGCGCGGGCGATGCCCTCGAACAGCTCGGATTCCAGCTTCAGGGTGTCGTAGCCCCGCTCGAGGATCGGGTTGGCGCGCATGCCGGCCAGCGCCACTTCGATCTCCTCCTCGTCGATCTCGTAATCGGCCAGGATCACGTTGGCCGAGGCCGAGACCGCCGCCTCCATCAGTACCCGGTCGCCGAGATAGGCCCCCATGGTCTGGGAAAAGCGCCCGACGAACTCCTGAAACACACCCATCCGGTTCCCCGAAGATCCTTGTGGAGGACGGGACCCGGACCCGACCGGACCGCCCCGCGACAGCGCTTTCGCATCAAAAGCTTGGCGCCGGAGGCGTGTCAACGCACCCGCTGCCTCAGGGCTCACCGGCCCAGGGCTCACCGGCCTTGGGCGGATAGTCGTGGACAGAGCCCTGCGGGTCCGTCACGCGCCACCCGGTGCCCGCTTCCGCGAGATAGTCTGGTCCCACCGGAACCTTGCCGTGGCCGCCCGGGATGTCGAGGACGTAGAGCGGCTGAGCCAGTCCCGAGAGGCGTCCGCGCAGGGACCGGACGAGCGCGCGGCCGGCGGCGAGATCCGTGCGCAGGTGTCCGGTTCCGGGCGCGAGGTCGCCGTGGTGCAGGTAGTACGGTTTGATCCGGTTCTCGACGAAGCGCCGCATCAGCAGGGACAGGGTGTCCGGGTCGTCGTTGATCCCGGCGAGCAGCACCGTCTGGCTCACCATCGGGATCCCGGCATCGACGAGCCGCGCCACCGCCGCGCGGGCCGCCGGCGTGAACTCGCGCGGATGATTGGCGTGCAGGGCCACGAACACCGCCCCCTCGAAGCGCTTCAGGGCTGCGACGAGTGCGTCTCCGACCATGTCGGGCGCCACCACCGGAACCCGGGTATGAAAGCGCAGCACCCGCACGTGCGGGATCGCCGCGAGGGCCGCCGCGATCTCGGCGAGCCGCCGCGGCGCCAGGACGAAGGGATCGCCGCCCGTCACGACGACCTCCCAGATCTCGGGCCGCTCGGCGATGTAGGCGAGCGCCCGGGCGAGTTCGGCTTCGCTCAGGGTGCCGAGCCCCTCCGGTCCGACCATCTCGCGCCGGAAGCAGAAGCGGCAATAGACCGGGCAGACGTGGAGGGGCTTCAGGAGCACCCGGTCCGGGTAGCGATGGACGAGGCCGGGCAGGGGGCTGTGGACCGCGTCGCCGATCGGATCGGCCTCTTCCTCAGGCCGGGTCACCAGTTCCTCCGCCCGCGGCAGGAACTGGCGGGCGATCGGGTCCGCCGGGTCGTGCGGATCGATCAGCTCGGCCATGTCGGCCGTGACCGAGACGGCGTAGCGCGCCGCCACCGCCTGCAGGGCCGGCAGCGCGCCGGGGGCCACGAGCCCGGCACGGAGGAGGTCGGCCGGCCGGCGCAGGGAGGCGCTCATCGCGCCAGCCCCGCCACCGGCGTCCAGAGCACGTCTTCGATGTGGCGGGCATCGGTCGCCAGCATGACGAGGCGGTCGAGGCCAAGGGCGATGCCGCTCGCCTCCGGCATGACCGCCAGGGCATCGAGGAAGTCCTCGTCGATCGGGTAGCTCTCGCCGTAGACGCGGGCCTTCTCGGCCATCTCGAGGGTGAAGCGCCGGCGTTGCTCCGCGGGATCGGTGAGTTCGCCGAAGGCGTTGGCCAGTTCGACGCCGCAGGCATAGAGCTCGAAGCGCTCGGCGACGCGCGGATCGCCGGGGCTCGGCCGGGCCAGGGCCGCCGCGCTGACGGGGTACTCGTACAGGATCGTCGGTCGCCCGAGCCCGAGATGCGGCTCGATCCGCGCCACCAGGACACGGCTGAACAGGTCGGCCCAGGTGTCGTCGTCCGCGACCCTGAGCCCGGCCCCCGAGACGGCCGCAGCGAGCGCGTCGCGGTTCGTGGCGCCGTCACGGTCGATGGTGGCGAGAAGGTCGATCCCGGCTCGCTCGGCGAAGGCCTCCGCCAGGGTCACGCGCTCGAACTCCGCGAACGGATCGGCCATGCGACCGCGGTAGCGCAGCGTCGGCACGCCGGTCGTCTCGGCGGCGAGCGCCAGGAGGTCGGCACCGTCGCGCATCAGCGCGGTGTAGTCGGCCCCGGCCCGGTACCATTCCAGCATGGTGAATTCCGGGTGGTGAAGGGGTCCGCGCTCGCGATTGCGATACACGCGGGCGAAGCTGACGAGGCGCGGCTCGCCGGCGGCCAGGAGCTTCTTGCAGGCGAATTCCGGAGAGGTGTGCAGGTAGAGCGGCCGCCGCGATCCGTCCGGACCCAGAGCCTCGGTGGCGAAGGCGGAGAGATGTGCCTCGTTGCCCGGCGACACCTGCAGCGCGGCGGCTTCGACCTCAACGAAGTCGGCCGCCGCGAAATGCGCGCGGAACGCCGCGACGATGCGGTTCCGGGCCATCAGGGCCGGCCGGCGGTCGGCGTGGCGATGGGGCGCCCACCAGGGGGAGGGGGTGTTCATGCGGCGAGCTTTGCGCTGGGCTTCGGACCTGAAATCGACGACTCGGGAGTGCCGTCTCGCGGCGCGACTGGCAACGGTGGCGCGGATAGGTTAGTGGCGGAGCCAAGATGTCGCTCCCGCGGAGAGATCCGCGTCGGGGCGCCGAGTCCGTTTTTCTTCAACGAACACAGCAGGACCAGACCCCGTGAAGGTGATCGCCTCTACGCTCCGCAAGGGCAACGTCGTCGACAAGGATGGCAAGCTCTACGTCATCCTGACGGTCGAGAACATCCACCCCGGCAAGGGCACCCCGGTGACCCAGCTCGACATGCGCCGCATCACCGACGGCGTGAAGGTCTCCGAGCGCTACCGCACCACCGAGTCGGTCGAGCGCGCCTTCGTCGAGGACCGGGAGCACACCTTCCTCTACGAGGACGGCGAGGGCTTCCACTTCATGAACCCCGAGAACTACGACCAGGTCGCGATCCCCAAGGACGTCGTCGGCTCCGCCGCGCCGTACCTGCAGGAAGGCATGGCCGTGATGGTCTCGACCCATAACGGCGTGGCCCTGACCCTCGATTTGCCGCAGCGCGTCGTCCTCGAAGTCACCGAGACCGAGCCGGCGATGAAGGGCCAGACGGCCTCTTCGTCCTACAAGCCCGCGATCCTCTCCAACGGCGTGCGCACCGCGGTGCCGCCCCACATCGCCGTCGGCACCCGCGTGGTGATCATGACCGAGGACGGTTCCTACGTGGAGCGCGCCAAGGACTGATACGACGTCCGCTCGATCGAAGCGGGCGCCGTCTCGGCAAGCCCGCGCGGCGCTCGCGGATCACCGAACTCCGCCATCCCGGAGGGATCGACCGGAGTTCGTATGACGGGTTTTCGGGAACGGATGCCGGCTCACGGTGCCGGCGCCGTTCCCTCCGCCGCCTCGTAGCAGCCCTGCGACAGCCCTTGGGCCCGCAGGCGCTCCTCGGCGGTGAAGCTGCGCGGTTTGTCCGCCCAGAGATTTTCTCGACGGAACGCATCCGAGACGCAGGCCGCCGCCCGGGTGCAGGCCTCCGCTTCGCCGCCGGTCGCAACGCAGTTGCGCCGGTAGAGCGCTCGGAATTCGGCCACCCCCGCTTGCGGATGCGGGCCGGTCACGCCGACGACTCCCGTCAGCAGTGCCATCAGGATCGGCTGATGGATGAGGTAGATCGCCAGGCTGTGGCGCCCCGCCCAGGCCAGGCCCCGGGTCGTCCGCCCGGTGGGCGACCAGCCCGCGAGGCGCGTGCGCCGGAAGGCGGGCAGACCGTAGAGAGCCGCCGCCATGCCGATGAGCACCAGCCCGAACCAGGGGAACAGCGGCACGTAGTCGTTGGTCTGCGGCGTGCCGCGTCCCAATCCCAGGAACGACAGGATCGGCGCGTCGAGGATGCCGCCCGAGATCAGGTACGGGCCGGCCAGCACGAGGGCCGCGCCGAGGATGGCCGCCCAGCCCGGTAGGACCCGCACGAAGGGCAGGGCCAGCACGCTCGACACGGCGATGCAGTGCAGGATGCCGAAGAAGATGTAGCTCGACGGATCGGCAACCAGGGTCGCGACGGTGACGAGGGCCGCCGCACCGGCGATCCGGGCCAGCCGCAGCAGGAACGGGCGGGCCGCGAAGCGCGCACCGTTCATCAGGACGAGGCCGATTCCGACGAGGATAAGGAAGCTTCCGGCGATGCCGTGCGCGGCGAGCCGGCCCGGCGGCGTCAGGGCGTAGTTCTCGGGGGTCAGCCTCAAGGCCCCGAAGTCCCAGGTCGCGTGGTAGAGCGCCATCGCCACGAGGGCGAGGCCGCGCGCGGCGTCGAGGGCGGCGTATCGGAACCGTGGCGCGGCGGGGGAGGTGGACGGGCGCATCATCGCGCAGGCCCTAGCATCGTTCGCGTGTCCTCGCGACGCCGCACCGTTTTCCGAGAGAACCGGGCGTCTTCCCCGAAGACGCTGAACAATTTTTGACCGCCGTTTGGGAACGCCCAAAAATACTGAAGCTTGGCCTTCACTTGCACGCCGAACCGACGCATCCCGCTGTTGCTCGCGAACCGCCCTGCCGAACAATGCGGCATCGAAGACCGGCCGCGGTCGCCAAACAGGCTTCCGCGGAGTCATGACTTTGTTAATCTGTCGTGCGGGTCGCGAGACGTGATTCGGTGTGGGTTGCTTACATGTCTGACGATTTCGGTTCAGGCCCCTTCGGGCAGCGTTCGTCGGGAGAGCAGGACGACAACCGCGCCGTCGAGGGGCAGGGTGCCGAGGCCCTGCGGCCGCTCGACCTCACGGAGGTTGCGGGCCGGATCAAGTGGTTCGACGTGGCGAAAGGCTTCGGCTTCATCGTGCCGGACGACGGCTCGGCCGACGTGCTGCTTCACATCACCTGCCTGCGCCGCGACGGGCACCAAAGTGCCAGCGAGGGCGCCCGCGTGGTCGTTGAGGCCACCGAGCGGCCCCGCGGCTGGCAGGCCTTCCGGGTCATCTCCCTGGACCAGTCGACCGCCCTTCATCCTTCCGAACTCCCGCTGCCCCGCACTCACGTCACCGTGACCCCGACCAGCGGACTCGAAACCGCCGTGGTGAAGTGGTTCAACCGCCTGCGCGGCTTCGGCTTCCTGAGCCGCGGCGACGGGACGCCGGATATCTTCGTTCACATGGAGACGCTCCGCCGCTACGGAATCGCCGAACTCAAGCCGGGCGAGACCGTTCTCGTGCGCTACGGCGATGGGTCCAAGGGCAAGATGGCCGCCGAAGTCCGGTTGCTCGACGGTGCGCTGCCCGCCTCACACTGACGGATGGTCCGGTGGTTACGCGACGTTTGATCGACTGGCGCGATGGATTGCGCGCGCTCCTCGCTCTGGCCCTGTTCGGGCTGATCCTCGGCCACGCGGCGGCGCAGGACGCGCCCTCCGGGACGACCGAACCGCTCAGCATCGTCGGCCGCGAAGGGCGGTACGTCTTTGCCGTCGAGGTGATGCGGACGGATGCGGAGCGCTCCCGCGGCCTGATGTACCGCCGTTCGATGGCGCCCGACCGCGGCATGCTGTTCGACTTCCAGGCCTCCGCCCCCGTGGCCATGTGGATGAAGAACACCTACCTGCCCCTCGACATGCTGTTCATCCGCGCCGACGGCACCATCGCCAAGATCGCCGCCGACACCGAACCGCTCTCCACCAAGGTGATCCCGTCGAACGAACCCGTTCTCTCGGTCCTGGAACTCAATGCCGGCACTGCCGCCCGACTGCGCCTCCATGCCGGCGATCGGGTGGAGCATCCTCTGTTCGATCGGAAGGTTCGGTAGGGAACCGCTGCGACCTTCTCGAACACATCGAGAACAAAGGCTTGACGCCCGCCCGCTTTCCCACCACTGTTCCCTCAATGTTCTGATCCATTTCGGGACTGCCACGCGGTGGCACCGAACCTGGCCACGAGGGGACATCATGTTCGACCTGCCTCTGGACGACGCGTGCCCGACGACCCCGGCCCTGTTCGAGAACGCGGACTGGCGTGTCGCCACCGACGGCCTGGAGCATCGCGAGACCGGCTACTTCATCGCCCGCGACGTGATCGCCATGCGGCGGGGCGACCTCTGGGAATGGCCGATGCACCTCGCCGAGAAGAGCTGGTGCACGCCGCGCAGCTTTCGTGAGGCCTTTCTCGCTGCGGTCGCGGCCTTCGGGGTCTCGGCGGATCCCAGCCTCTCCCAATCCTTCGCGGTCGCCTTCGGCCTCGTCGCCGGTGCCGGAGCGCGCCGGGGGGATACGGGCTTCGTGGCCCTGGGCGATCTCGTCCGGCCGAAACCCGCCGGCGCCGGAGCGAGCCGGAAGCGCAATCCTGCCGGCGAGCCCCGCCTCGCGGCACGGCGCCCGGGCCTGATGGCGGATCAGCGGACGGGCGAGGCGGTGCGCCAGCGCGTGGCGCTCTGAGGCTGTCCGCCGCGGTAGAACGCCCTAGCTTCCCGGCTGCGAATCAGCATTGCTTCCCATAGGCCGCACCGGGGACTTCATGTCGAACACGTCGGATCACCGCCTCGACAGCGCGCCGCTCGACGGCCTCGACGGGCTCCTGACGCCGCCCTTCTCCCGGCGCGGCTTCGTCATGACGAGCCTGATGACGGGTTTGACCCTCGCGACGAGCGCCGTCGAGGCCCAGGTGATCCATACCGATGCCGAGGGCATCGAGGCGGGAGAAGTGAAGATCCCCGCCGCGGACGGCCCGATGCCGGGCTACCGCGCCCTGCCGAAAGGGGCGGGCCCGTTTCCGGTCATCCTCGTCATCGAGGAGATCTTCGGCGTCCACGAGTACATCAAGGACATCTGCCGCAGACTGGCCAAGGCTGGCTATTGTGCGGTCGCACCCGAGCTCTACGCCCGACAGGGCGACCTCTCGACCATGACCGATGCCAAAGTCATCATCCGCGACGTCATCTCGAAGACCCCGGATGCCCAGTGGATCGCCGACCTCGATGCAGCCGCGAGCTGGGCGGTCTCGGCATCGCAGGGGGATCCGGCGCGCATCGGGACGATGGGCTGGTGCCAGGGCGGACGCGGCGTCTGGCTCTACGCCGCGCATCGCAAGGATCTCAAGGCGGGCGTCGCCTGGTACGGCCCGGTCGGCGGCGAGCGCTCCGACATCCAACCCCGCACGGGAACGGACGTGGCGGGCGAGCTCAACGCACCGCTCCTATGCCTCTACGGCGGTGCGGATACCGGCATTCCGGTCCGAGACGTGGAGGCGGCGCGGGACAAGGCAACGGCGGCCGGGAAGGTGGTGGAGCTCGTCGTCTATCCCGATGCGCCGCATGGTTTTCACGCGGATTATCGGCCGAGCTATCGCGAAGCGGATGCCGAGGACGGTTGGACGCGCGCCCTAGCCTTTCTGAAATCACACGGCGTTGGCTAAAAAACTCGCGAAAGCGTGGCACTGAAAGCACAACCGAGCCGCTCGGGCCGGCTTCAGCCCTATTGGTCGGTTCCGCCACATTGACAGCTTCGCACCTCCGTGGCGCTAGATTGCACTTGGCCCGCCGTTCTGGCCCGAAGAGCGCACCGGACCCATGAGTGCTGTGATCCCGTCTGACGCACGTCCCGTGATCCTGGTCGTCGAGGACGAGCCGGACGAGCGCTTCCTCGCGGCCGAACTCCTCGAAGAGACGGGCTTCCGGGTCATCGAGGCCGAGACGGCCGAGCGGGCCCTCGCGATCCTCAACGATCGCGGCGACGAGGTCAGCGTGGTCTTCTCCGATGTACGGACGCCGGGTCCGATCGGCGGCTTCGAACTCGCCCGCATCATCGGCGTGACGTGGCCGCGCGTCCGGGTCCTGCTGACCTCCGGGGATGCCGGCGACCAGCCGAGCGACCTGCGCGTCTCGGCGACATTCATCCCCAAGCCCTGGCGCGCCGCCGACATCCTGGCCTGGGTCGAGGAGGCTTCCGGCCGCGCCGATCGGGGCGCCTCGGGACCGGACATCATCGGTACGCCCGTTCCGGGCAACTAGAATTATCATAGATCAATGGAAACATCGGGCAGCAAGCCCGTTGACCGGCGTCCAACGATCGAGAGGCCGCCGATGGCCCGAGAGCCGACGATGAACTTCGCCCCGCCTTTCCGCACCCGGCATCCGGATGAATCCTGGGCGCCCCTGACCGGTCTCCCCGAGGATCGGATGCTTGAGACCCTGGGGAGCAACCTGCGCGATGTCTATGATTCGATGGCGGACGCAGTTCAGCCCAGCGACCTGATGCGGCTGGCCGCGATGATCGACGCCCGCCTCGGCCAATCGGATCACTGATCGGCGAATTCGGGACACAGAGTGCGGCGGGAATACCGCACTCAGGCGCGCCGGTTTACCGTATGGTCCGGCGCAATGTTGATCCGGCTTCGCGAGGACTGGCCTTCGAAGCTCACGGACCACGCTTTCGGGCTTTCCATGCGTTTGAACCTGAGTTTCGGCGTTGCCGCATTGGGCTTAGCCGTCCTGTTGGTCGCCGGACCGGCCGCCGCAGCCGTTCCGCCGACCCAGCCGGCCGACGGCCCGGGCGGGATCGGTGATCGCGCCGCGACCATCGTCAAGCGTGGTCTCGGCAAGGCCGGAGCCGGTAGCTTCGTGTTCTACAAGGCCGGGGCGGCACCGGCCGAGGGCCGTCCCGTCGTCGTCTTCCTCCACGCCTGGGGCGCCGCCAATCCGCAGGCCTATGGTGCATGGATCGATCACCTCGCCCGGACCGGCGCGCTCGTCGTGTTCCCGCGTTTTCAGGACCTGAACCGGACGCGTCCCTCCGAGGCGAGCGCGATCGCTGCGCGCATCCTGAAATCCACGCTGTCCGATCTCGGGAGCGATGCCGACGCTAAGCCGGATCTGAAGCGGGTCGCGATGATCGGATATCTGGCCGGTGCGCCCATTGCCGCCAATCTGGCGGCCGACGCGGCCGAACAGGGCCTCCCCGCACCGCGCCTCGTCTTCGCGATCATGCCGGGCGGCATCGCCAGCGACGCGCGCTCCCGCGGAATCGTCCTGCACGATCTCGGACGAATCGCCCCGGAAACCCTGGTGATCACCGTCATCGGCGACCGCGATGCGCGCGCCGCCGACCTCGCCGGCAGACGCCTGCTGCGCGAGGCCAGTTCCGTGCCGACCGAGCGCAAGCTCTTCGTGCGTGCCCTCTCGGACGACCACGGCTTTCCGGCCCTGGCCGCCACTTTGACATCGCCCGCGGCCGTGGATGCCGCCTATGACGGCTCGGCCATCAAGCTGCCGCCGGAGGCGCCGCGGGACCCCAAGCAGCCGGCCCCGCCCTTCAAGTGGTCGCCCGACATGGCGCTGACCGGCGAGCAGACGACGCTCGTTTCGCAGATCAACAACGCCCGCGCCGACAGCCTGGATTACCTCGCCTACTGGAAGAGCTTCGACCTCGCCGCCGCGGCCGCCTTCTTGGGAGCGGATGCCAACAGCCTCAAGGGCAATCCACGCTTCAGCGACATGGAGCGCTGGGCGGACGGCTGGCCGGTCAAGCGCCTCGTCGTCGAGTCGGTGCGTCCGCCGGCCGCTCAGCAGGCGACCCCCGCACCGACGCCCGCCGCCAATTCGGCTCGTCCGAAGCCGGCCGCGTCGCGCAGGCCCTGAGACGGATTTCGGCCGGCGTTCCCAAGGGCGTGGGCAGAGTGGCGATCGCTCTCCGCGCGTTTCGCAAGGCTGGCGCACGCCTTGCGTGGTCTGTTTCGGGTCAACCGGACACGCCGCCATGCCGGATTTCGTCGCTCTGCTCGCCCGCTCCGTATTGTTCTGCGCCGCGCTCGTCGCGCTGAACGGGCTGACCCGGCTCCTGGTTCAGATGAACGGGCCCATCGGCGATCTCTCGGAAAACGGTTTTGGCCAGTTCGGTCTCGCCCTGGCCTTCGCGGCATTGGTTCGGCGTCGGGCTTCGCGGCGCAAAGCTCTCTGAAGCTGGCCTGCCGTCGCTTGCCCGACAAGCCGAGTCAAAGCGCCGGCTCGGCCCACAGGAAAAGGTGGCGATCCTGTGACGAGCGCAGGAACTGTCCCGCTAACTTGGCGTTATGCTGTCATGAGGTCGCAGCCGATGCTGCACCGTACTTGATGAAGGGTTGAGTCACATGCTCGGATGGGCCGTTACGTTCCTGGTCGTCGCCCTCGTCGCGGCGCTGCTTGGCTTCGGTGGTATTGCCGGCACGGCGATGGAAGCTGCGAAGCTCGTGTTCTTCGTCGCCATCGTGCTGTTCGCCATCTCGGCCGTGATTGGCCTGATGCGCGGCCGCTCGCCGACGCTCTGACACGCACCAGCGCCGGTACGCCGGCAAGCTTACACAGGAAAGGGCCGCTCCGATGAGCGGCCCTTTTTCCTTGCCAGTCCTTTGATTCAGCATTCGGATGAGCGGCACGCCGCGCTAGGCGACCTAGCTCCCAATCGGACGTTCAGGCTTGCTGATCGGGACCCGGCGTCGCCGCATCGAGTTTGGCGATCAGGTCGCGAAACCGATCGGGCACCGGTTGCTGCACGATGGTATCGTACATCGCCCGAAGATGAAGTCCGATCCGCTTCTGCGTATGATCGCTCAATCCCTGCCCAGGCACAGCGTCACCCGTCTTCGGGTCGGCTTCCTCGGGTGAGGAGCCGGAACCCGGTCCAGTATCGTCCATTCGTCGGTCCCCTTGGATGTCGACAAGCGACATCGCCGCGATTGTTTTGCGGCTTCACATAGGCCATGGCTGCACCTGCAACGCTGCTGTGAACAATCGGTTCCCGGCCGGCGGAACGGAGCCCTGCATTCCGCGTTGTGGCGGAGGCGCCCGAGAGAACGGCAAAGCCAAGGGGATATAATGTCGACAGCTCAACTCGTCGTTCAGCATCTGCCGTACCTGCGCCGTTATGCGCGGGCGCTGACCGGCAGCCAGGTTGCTGGCGACGCCTACGTCGCGGCCACGCTGGAGACGCTCGTGAACGAGCCCGAGACGCTCGGACGAAGCTCCAACGTGAAGGCCGACCTGTTCCGCGTCTTTACCCGCATCTGGAATTCGCTTTCGGTGAACGGTCAGAGCGAACAGGTTCAGCATGACCTGCCGGCGGAGGTCCGCCTTGGCCAGATCACGCCGCTGCCGCGCCAGGCCTTCCTGTTGTCCTGCCTCGAAGGCTTTTCCGAGGAGGACGCGGCGATCATCCTCGACGTTGACGTCAGCCAGGTTCGCGATCTGGTCGACGAGGCCGGACGCGAACTCGCGGCCGACATGGCGACCGAAATCCTCATCATCGAGGACGAGCCGCTGATCGCCATGGACCTCGAGGCGCTCGTGGAAGGACTCGGTCACAACGTGATCGGCGTCGCGCGTACCCGCACCGAGGCGATCAAGATCGCTTCCGGGGGCACGCGCCCGGGCCTGATCCTGGCCGATATCCAGCTCGCGGACGGCAGCTCAGGCCTCGACGCGGTGAACGACCTGCTGAAGACCTTCGAGGTCCCGGTGATCTTCATCACCGCCTATCCGGAGCGCTTCCTTACCGGCGAGCGGCCCGAGCCGGCCTTCCTCATCGCCAAGCCGTTCCAGCCCGCCAACGTCTCGGCCGTGATCAGTCAGGCGCTGTTCTTCCAGCAGAGCGCCCGCCGGCGCGAGGCGAAATCCGCCTGATCTGCCGACGTCCGGCGCACAGCGAGCGCGCCGAACATCGCTTCCCGACAAATCAGAACCCCGGTCCGAACACCGGGGTTTTTTCGTGCCGAATTGGGCTGCATTCCTGGTTCGGAGCGCCCGGCCGCATTGGAAAACGGACACAAAAAAACGGGCCGGAAGATCTCCGACCCGTTGGAAGGTTCCGGCCAATGCACAAGGGGAATGCGGGGGAGGACCAGGCGGCCGGGTGCTGCAACAACGAAGCGCGGCAGCGACGGTTCCGAACCCGCCCCGTGAAGCCAGAAATTTTTATTGGCCCCGGTACATTTTCGCCACGCCCCTCACGAAAGGTGGCGCAAACTGCGACCAATCCGGAGAATGCGATCGAACCCGTTAAGGCCTGGTTTTTCAGTTCACGATAGTTAAGGAACCGTTGTTTCCGGTCCGCGTTGAACCGACAACCTGTCAAGCTCTGCGCGGAGATTACGACGATGTCTCGGTCTCGCTTCTTTCTCAGCGTGAGTGGACCGGCCGCCGTTCTGACGTTGCTGATCCACCCGACCGTCCGTCAGGCTGCGGATCAGTGGGTCCCGCCAGTAGCACCCCTCGCGCTGGTCACCGATCAGGCGTCTCCCGAGATCCGTGGCGTTCCCGCCACATCGCGGTCGCTTCATGTGGCCTCCGTTCCGAGCGCCGCGCCGCGGTCCGAGTCCACGGCACCCGAGATGGGACGTACTGCCAGCGAGAAGGACATGCCTCGCCTGCGCAAGTCCCTGCAGGAGGGGTGCGAGCGCTCGATCAGTTCCCTGGCCGGTCCCGAAGCCCGCCGCATGGTCGCGGGTCGCTGCATGACCTGATCGCACCACCTCGACGACCTGTCTGCACGAAAACGCCCCGTCCTGATGGAACGGGGCGTTTTCGTTGGACGGGACAGGTCGAAAAAATGGCGCGAGGCCCGAAGGGCCACGCGCCAGACCCGTTCTTACTCGTCGCCGGGCCGGCCGGAGCCGGTCGACTGGCCACCCTTGCGGCCGGCATTCGAGGCGAGTTCGCGATCCTGCGAGAAGGAGCGCTTCTCCGCAGGCACGCTGCGACCGCCCTTGCTAGCGATCTCCCGCTGCCGTTCGAGGTCCATCGACGCGAAACCTCGCTTCGAGGTGGAATTTCCTGATGCCATCAGCGCCTCCTCAGCTTTGCGTTCACTGCCAAGACAACCTTTGCCAATATCGATGGTTCCTCATCTGATCGTTCGACGAGCAGTGGCGGCCCCCTCGATTGGCGATTAATCCAAGCTTAACCGTTAGATCTCGCGCTGATCTGGGCCGTTCGGCTGCGTTCCATCGCGCCGGCCCGACGCCGGAGGCAGAGCCCGAGGGGGCAGGGTCTGGACAAAGCCGCCGCGACCCGCATTGGATGCGCCAGGATCGTGCCGTGCCTGGAGGGACGTCGCGCCACGGGAGCCCGACCCATGACCCTCGAGACAGAGGTTTCGTCCCTTCGCCAAGTCCCGCTGTTTCGCGGCGTCGAACCGTCGCGCCTGAAGCTCCTCGCCTTCACCAGCGAGCGCGTCCATTTCGAATCCGGCCAGCAGCTCTTCGCCCGCGGTGACGCGGCCGACGCCGCCTACCTGCTCCTCGAAGGCTCGGCGGAGGTCTCCATCGACAGTCCTCAGGGACCGTTTCGCCTGGCCCTTCTCGGCGCGAACGCCCTCGTCGGCGAAATGGGCATCCTCGCCGATCAGCCGCGCTCGGCCACGGTCGCCGCCCTGGATCCGACGACAGCCCTGCGGATCGACCGCACCGTGTTCCTCGAATTGCTGGGGCAGTTCCCGCCCATTGCCATCGCGGTCATGCGTGAACTCGCGCTGCGCCTCGAGCAGACCAACCAGCAGCTCGCCCAGAGCCAGGCCTGAGGGCGAACGAGGCCTCGCGCGCCGCCTCAGAGCTGAGGGTAGGTGATGAATTCCATCAGCGAGCCGTCGGGATCGCGGAAATAGACGCTCAACCCGGCCCCGGCGGCACCGTGGCGCGTGACGGGACCGAGCTCCACGGCCACGCCCTGGGATGCGAGATGGTCGGCGACCTGCTCGATCGTCCCCGACCAACGGAAGCAGAGATCGCTGTTGCCCGGCATCACCGGATGCCGGGCCAGGGGCGTCGCGTCGACGCCCGGCCCATGCACGTTCAGCTGTACGCCGCCGAAGCGGTAGGCAAAGGACGAGCCGCGCGGGATGACCTCGGCGCCCATCACATCGCGGTAGAAGGCGTTCGAGCGTTCCCAGTCGGTGACGTGAATGACGCAGTGATCGAGATGGACGGCCGGGGCGAGCTCCGCCAGGGCGGTCCCGGCATCGATCTCGGAAAGCACCTGCGTCTCCACCATCTTCGCCTGCGCTCCGTCACCGTCAGCGGCCCGGACCGATCATGGAACCCCGGCCCGCGCGATGCAATCCGCGCCACGCGAACCGGGTTCGGCGGCCGCCCTCCGTCGGTCCCGGGACCTGTCGCCATCGGCTTTGCCCGACACGCAACATCCTGACTGCGGCGGGAATGACACAACGTCCGCGGCCGGGGAGCGGTAGTCAGGGGCAAAGCCGTCGTCCGACGCGTCGAAACGTGGAGCTGTCCATGACGTCCCGCCGCCTAGCCCTCGGCCTGATCCTGATCGCACCCCTCGCGGCGTGCCAATCGCGCGGCCCCGTGAACCTGGCGCAGGACGACGAGGCAGCCTGGTACACCGGCACGATGCCGGACAAGCCCTACGACGTGCCGCTGGTCGACAAGTCGCGCCTCGATCCGAAATATCGCCGGCAGGTGGTCCGCTACACCGGCCCGGAAAAGCCGGGCACGATCGTGGTCGACATCGACAACCGGCAGCTCGCTCTGGTGCAGGAGGACGGGACGGCCGTGCAGTACGGCGTCGGCGTCGGCAAGCTCGGCTTCTCGTGGAAAGGCCAGGCCCGGGTCGGACGCAAGGGTGTCTGGCCGGATTGGAGCCCCACCACCACCATGGTCTCCCTGAACCCGGAGCTGCCGCGCACCCGCAAGGGCGGCGTGGACAATCCCCTCGGAGCCCGCGCCCTCTACCTCTACCAGGGCAACCGCGACATGCTGTTTCGCATCCACGGCACCAACGAGCCGTGGAGCATCGGCGAGCAGATGTCGTCTGGCTGTGTGCGCATGCTCAACGAGGACATCGTCGATCTCTACGAGCGCGTCCCCGTCGGCACGCAGGTCCTCGTGAAGCGCAACGGAAAATACCGCGTCTGAGCCGCCTCGCGGCTCACGACAAGTCCTGAAGCCGTGCCGGAGCGCGCCCCATGACGATCACGATCTCCAGCCTTCAGCCCGTCATCGCCCTGGCCGCCGGCGTGCTGATCCTCATCGTCCCGCGCCTGCTGAACTTCATCGTGGCGATCTACCTGATCCTGGTGGGCCTGATCGGCCTCGGCGTGTTCCGCGCGCTCGGCTGATCGGGCGAGCGCTCCGTTACAGCGGACCGGAAGCGTCACGCTGTCCCGGCCTGGAGAAGACGTTCATCTTGCGTTGCAGCAGAAGATGGTCCAACCCGCCGTGTTAGGCATGGGGCAGTGTTCACTCCTGCAAGCGGACGGATACAGATGGGCAAGTGGGTCTACTCCTTCGGTGACGGCAAGGCCGAGGGCCAGTCGTCCATGCGCAACCTCCTGGGCGGGAAGGGCGCGAACCTCGCCGAGATGTCGAATCTCGGTCTGCCGGTTCCCCCCGGTTTCACCATCACGACCGAAGTCTGCACCTATTATTACGATCACGGGCAGCAATATCCGGACGAGCTGAAGAGCCAGGTCAAGGCCGCTCTCGACGCCGTCGGCGCACTCACCGGCCGCGGCTTCGGCGACCCGGACAATCCGCTCCTCGTCTCCGTCCGCTCGGGCGCCCGCGCCTCCATGCCGGGCATGATGGACACCGTGCTCAACCTCGGGCTCAACGACCTCACCGTCGAGGCGCTCGCCCAGGGCGCCGGCGACCCGCGCTTCGCCTACGATTCCTACCGCCGCTTCATCACCATGTACTCGAACGTCGTCCTCGGCGTGGAGCACCACGCCTTCGAGGAGGCGCTGGAGCACTACAAGGAAGGCAAGGGCGTCAGCCTCGACACCGAGCTCAAGGCCGAGGACTGGAAGCACCTCGTCGGCAAGTACAAGGCCATCGTGAAGGCCGAGCACGGCTCGGACTTCCCGCAGGCGCCGGAGGACCAGCTCTGGGGCGCCATCGGCGCGGTGTTCGATTCCTGGATGATCCCGCGCGCCAAGAAGTACCGCGAGCTCAACAGCATCCCGGAGAGCTGGGGCACGGCCGTCAACGTCCAGGCCATGGTGTTCGGCAACATGGGCGACACGTCGGCCACCGGCGTCGCCTTCACCCGCAACCCGTCCACCGGCGAGCGCGCCCTCTACGGCGAGTTCCTGATCAACGCGCAGGGCGAAGACGTGGTGGCGGGCATCCGCACCCCGCAGGACATCACCGAGAAGGCCCGCATCGAGGCCAAGTCCGACCGCCCCTCGATGGAGCTGGCCATGCCCGACTCCTACGCCGAGCTGGTGCGGATCTACGGTCTTCTCGAGACGCACTACCGCGACATGCAGGACATGGAATTCACCATCGAGAGCGGAAAGCTCTGGATGCTCCAGACCCGCAACGGCAAGCGCACCGCCAAGGCGGCCCTGCGGATCGCCGTCGACCTCGCGGCGGAAGGGCTGATCACCGAGGAGGAGGCCATCGGCCGCGTCGAGCCCGCCGCGCTCGACCAGCTCCTGCACCCGACCATCGACCCGAAGGCCGAGCGAAAGGTCATCGCCTCCGGCCTGCCGGCCTCACCGGGCGCGGCCACCGGCGAGATCGTCTTCAACTCCGAGGATGCCGAGGCCGCCCGGAAGGCCGAGCGCAAATGTATCCTCGTGCGGGTGGAGACCTCGCCCGAGGACATCCACGGCATGCACGCCTCCGAGGGCATCCTCACCACCCGCGGCGGCATGACCAGCCACGCGGCGGTGGTGGCCCGCGGCATGGGCAAGCCCTGTGTCTCCGGCGTCGGCTCGATCCGCGTCGACTACAAGGCCGGCACCCTCTCGGTGGCCGGTACCACCCTGAAGGCCGGCGACAAGATCACCATCGATGGCTCGACGGGGCAGGTCCTGCTCGGCGAGGTCGCCATGCTGGAGCCGTCCCTGTCCGGCGAGTTCGCCACCCTGATGGGCTGGGCCGACAAGGTGCGCACCATGAAGGTCCGCACGAACGCCGACACCCCGACCGATGCCCGCGCCGCCCGCAACTTCGGCGCCGAAGGCATCGGCCTCTGCCGCACCGAGCACATGTTCTTCGAGGGTGACCGCATCGTCGCCGTGCGCGAGATGATCCTGGCCGACGACGTCGAGGGTCGCCGCGCGGCGCTGGCCAAGATCCTGCCCTACCAGCGCCAGGACTTCGTCGAGCTGTTCACGATCATGTCGGGTCTGCCCGTCACGATCCGGCTGCTCGATCCGCCCCTGCACGAGTTCCTGCCGCACACCGACGCGGAGGTGCGGGACGTCGCCACCAGCATGGGTGTGTCGGAGGACAAGCTGCGCCGCCGGATGACGGAGCTGCACGAGTTCAACCCGATGCTGGGCTTCCGCGGCTGCCGCCTCGCCATCGCGTTCCCGGAGATCGCGGAGATGCAGGCCCGCGCCATCTTCGAGGCCGCCGTCCAGGCCGCCAAGGAGACCGGCGCTCCGGTGACGTCCGAGGTCATGGTGCCGCTGGTCTTCACGAAGATGGAGTTCGACATCGTCAAGGCGCGCATCGATGCCATGGCGAAGGCCGTCGCTGCCGAAACAGGCGGCACGCTTGACTACCAAGTGGGCACGATGATCGAACTGCCCCGGGCCGCGCTCCGGGCCGGTGACATCGCCGAGACGGCGGAGTTCTTCTCCTTCGGCACGAACGACCTGACCCAGACCGCCCTCGGCATCTCCCGCGACGACGCCGCGACCTTCCTCGGCGCCTACACGCAGAAGGGCATCCTGGCGGCGGACCCCTTCATCAGCATCGACCAGGAAGGTGTCGGCGAACTCGTGCGCATCGGCGTCGAGCGCGGCCGCGCAGTGCGGCCCGACATCAAGCTCGGCATCTGCGGCGAGCATGGCGGCGACCCGGCCTCGGTGGCCTTCTGCCAGGAGGTCGGCCTCGATTACGTCTCGTGCTCGCCCTACCGGGTGCCGATCGCCCGCCTCGCGGCGGCCCAGGCGGCGCTGGCTGCGAAGGGCGCGAAGTAGGCGCTTCACGACCCGGTCTCGCCCCATCCGGGAGCGGCTCCGCGCCGCTCCCGGATGGGCGTGAAACGAACCGTTCAACAAATTGTCAAAAACGCGGCGAACCGATTCCGCGCGGGCACGTTCAGTGCTAGTGCCAGACCGTTGCGCGCAGGCAACCCTGCTCACGAGGGCGGCCGCCAACGCGTGGGATCGCCGGCATGAACGATACCAGCCCACCTCCTCTGTTTCTCAACGAGAATCCCGTCGCGGTACCGCTGCCCCGTGTGATGCAGCAGGCCTACCTCTGGGTGGTGGCCGCCATCGGCGGCCTCGCAACGGTGGCGCTGTTCGTCTTCGCCGTGGCGACGCAGAGCGGTGCCGATGCCGAGCGCATCGCCGGCGCGCAGGAAAGCGGTCGCTCCAACCTGGCGACGCTGGTCGGCAACCTTGCCGCGCTGCATGGTCGTCCCGGCACGCTCTGACGGCTGCGCTTAACCGCTCCGCAACCATACCGCACGATAGTTGAACCCAACGGCCGCCTCGTTCCTCTCGTGGGACCGGCGGCCTGAGCGTTTGGCATCCGGGTGCGAGTCGGTAGCGTGGGTACGAAACGATTACGACGCGCGTCGCATCTGCGCTGGCTCAGCGCCGCGATGACCCCCTGGGCGGCCGGTATCGGGCTTCTCGTTTCCTTCACCGCCACAGCGGGCACGGACAAAGCGCCGGGCGCCGCGGGATGGGCCGCCGGGCAGGGCCGCCTCCTCGCGACGGCCTCGCCGGGAGCACGTCTCGCCGAGACGGAGACCCGCTCGCACGCGCCGCACCGGGTCTACGCCCGCGACGGCGCCGACGGCCTCGCCGTCGCCGAGGGCAGGGGCGAGGCCCTCGTGGTCAGGACCAGCCTCGCCGATCCGGCGAGCGGGTTGCTGGAGGCCCGCTCGGCGACCTGGAATCCCGAGCTCGACGCCGGCTTCGTACCGGCCCCCGATTTCGGTCTCGACTCAAGTGGGGAGGGCGAAGGCGCGGTGATCGTCGTGGAGGACGGGGCGACGCCCGCCATCCCGCGCGCCGAAGCCCTGTCCTCGACCACGCCCGCCCCGGCCGACGCGACGCCGATCGAGATCGCCGCCGCGAGCCTCGCTTTCCCGGGCCTGTCGCCGCGCGGAACGCAGGTGGATGGTGCCACACCGGGCGCCGCCGCCCCCCCGGACGTCGCCCGCCACCGCTACGCCGACCTGATCGGCCCGGACGCCATGGACCGCGAGCAGCGCTGCCTCGCCGAGGCGGTGTACTTCGAGGCCCGCAGCGAATCCGAGGAGGGACAGGCCGCGGTGGCCCAGGTCGTCCTCAACCGCGTGAAGAGCGGCCTCTATCCCGGGAATGTCTGCGGCGTCGTCTATCAGAACCGGCACCGCTACATGGGCTGCCAGTTCTCCTTCGCCTGCGAGGGCAAGTCCCTGCGCGTCACGGATGGGCCGTCCTGGCAGAGCGCCACCCGCATCGCGAGTGCGGTGATCGCGGGACGCACCTACCTCAGTGAGGTCGGTGGGGCGACGCACTACCATGCGGACTACGTGAAACCCGGCTGGTCGCGCCGCCTTAAGAAGATGGATGTCATCGGCCGGCACATCTTTTACCAGCTCAAGCGTGGGCAAACCTAACTTTGGCGACAGTTCCGCGGCTTTCTACCTACGCAGTGAAACTTCTAGGTAGTCCTAAGCTTGGGTTAATTTTACCTTGAGTCTCGATACAGCTTGATCGAACGGCAACTTGGCGGCCTCTGGAACGTCGAGATGCGCGCGGGCTTCGCGCGCCATCCCGTCCTGTACAGCGTCTCGATCCGAGGAACCCGTCATGACCACGCCGGTCGCAGCCCGTATCAGTCTCGCCGCCATCGCCGGCGCCGTCCTCACCTTCTCCTCGGCCCAGTTCTCCTCGGCCCAGGCCGGCGGCTGCGGCGGCGCCGAGTGCTACCGCCACGTGAACACCCCCCCGGTCTACGGCGCCGTGTCGGAACGCGTCCTCGTCCGTCCGGCCGAGACCGTCTACCGCACGGTTCCCCCCGTCTACGAGACCGTCTCGGAGCGGGTGCTCGTGGCGCCGGGCGGTCGGGTCTGGCAGACCCGCCGCGACGCCTATGGCGAGCTGATCGGCTGCTGGGTCGACGTGCCGCCGCAATACGCCGTCCGCCGTCGCCGCGTCCTGGTCCAGCCGGCGCAGGCGATCCCCGAGACGATCCCGGCGGAATATGCCAGCGTCCGCCGCCGCGTCCTCGTCCAGCCCGCCCGGTCGGGCTGGGTCCCGGCGAATTACGGCCAGGGCGGCTACCCGGGCGCCTTCGGTCCCAGCCTCGCCGTCGGCTCGCTCCCGGATGCCTTCGGCATCACCGGCGCCAGCTCGGCCGATGTCGGCGTCGGCCTCGGCTTCTCTTCGGGCAGCATCTACGACGGATACTGAGCCGTCGGCCGCGATCGATCACGCGCCTCGGACGCACCCGCGTCTGGGGCCGCTTGATTCGGACCGCCCGTGCCACACCTCAGACCCGTGAGCGGGAGGGATGCCATGGGTCGGTTCAAGGCTTGGGTCGTCGAGAAGACCGAGACGGGGCAGTCCCTCGCCTTCAGGGATTTCGACGATGCCGACCTGATGGAAGGGGACGTCACCGTCCGGGTGACCCATTCCACGGTGAACTACAAGGACGGGCTGGCGATGACCGGGAGGTCGCCGGTGGTGCGCCGCTTCCCCATGATCCCCGGCATCGATTTCGCGGGCATCGTCGAGACCTCGGACCACGCGGAATACAAGCCCGGCGACGCGGTCGTCCTCACCGGCTGGGGCGTCGGCGAGACCCATCTCGGGGCCTACGCCCAGCGCGCCCGGGTCAAGGGCGATTGGCTGGTCCCGCTGCCGGAGGGCCTGAGCGCCGCCCAGGCCATGGCGATCGGCACCGCCGGCTACACCGCGATGCTCTGCCTGATGGCCCTCGACCATCACGGCGTGAACCCGTCTCAGGGGCCGGTCCTCGTCACCGGCGCCTCCGGCGGCGTGGGCTCGGTGGCGGTTGCCCTGCTGGCCCGGGCCGGCTGGCACGTCATCGCCTCCACCGGCCGCGATTCCGAGGCCGCGTATCTGCGCGGCCTCGGCGCTTCCGAAATCCTCGACCGGGCGGAGCTGAGCCAGCCCGGTAAACCCTTGGCCAAGGAGCGCTGGGCGGCGGCCATCGACGCCGTCGGCTCGGTCACCCTCGCCAACGTCCTGGCCGGAAACAAGGCGGACGGCGCCGTCGCGGCCTGCGGGCTGGCGCAAGGCATGGACCTGCCGACCTCCGTCGCCCCCTTCATCCTGCGCGGGGTCTCGCTTCTCGGCGTCAACAGCGTGACCACGCCCCAGGCGAAGCGCCGGGCGGCCTGGGGACGCCTCGCCGAGGAACTCGACCATGACAAGCTCGCGGCGATGACCCAGACGGTGCCGCTGCCGGGGGTCGACACCGTGGCGGAAGCGATCCTGGAGGGCCGGGTCCGCGGACGCACGGTGGTCGAAGTCGCGTGAGGGCGATGGAACGCCGGGCGCCGGCCGGGCGTTTTGGGCTCCATGAGCCAAGCATTCGTTCGTGAACGTGACGGGGACGCGGTGTTCGAGGATCTTCCCGAACGCCAGATCTCGTCCCACCCCAACTTCGTGACCCCCGAGGGACTGGCCCAGATCGAGGCGGAGGTCGCACGCCTGCAGGCCAAGTTCTCGGCCCTGACGCCGGACGCGCAGGCGGACGTCACCCGGGTCAATCGCGACCTCGCCTACTGGACGGCCCGGCGCAGCACCGCGCAGATGGTCGAGGCCGAGCCCGGCGACGTCGTGCGCTTCGGCTCCACCGTGACGATCCTGGCCGAGGACGACAGCCGCCGTACCTACCGCATCGTCGGCGAGGACGAGGCCGATCCAGCGCAGGGCACAATCTCCTACGTCTCCCCGATGGCGCGTGCGCTCACCGGCAAGGTTGTCGGCGACGTCGTCGAGGTGAACGGGCACGAGAGCGAGATCGCGGAGATCGGCTGATCTCTGTGCTTCTGCTTCGAGGATGGTGGCCGAGAAATACCGCGGCCAAGAAAAAAGGCTCGGATTGCTCCGAGCCCTGGAAGGGAAAAGGCCATTGGGGGCTGAACTGGCCTTCGTAGGATTGGAACGTGCTTCCCCGCGCTGGGTTCCGACGGATTTCCAAAAAAATTTCAGCGCGGTGCGGCGGCTCGCCGGAGCCGGTCGTTGATCGCCTCGCCGAGGCCCCGTTCCGGGATCGGCACGACCGCGATCACCGAAGCTCCGACGCCGTCGAGCTGGCGCAGAGCCGAGAACAGACGGGCCGCCGCCTCGGTGAGATCTCCTGACGGGCTGAGATTGAGGCGTGCCCGCGCTGCCTCGGCTCCGGGCAGGGGATCGCGGCCGAACAGCAGAACGACCTCCTCCATCGAGACGGATGTCGCGTCGAGGCGGACTTGCGCCCGCGGCGCGTAGTGCGAGGCGAGCAATCCCGGGCCGACCGGATGGATCGTATCGGCACCCTCGGGGCCCGCGAGGGCGTTGCCGAGCCGGGCCTCCAGGGCCTCCCGCGTGAGACCGCCCGGCCGCAGCAGGCGCGGCGGCCCGCCGAGACAGGCGATCACCGTCGATTCCACACCGACCGGCGTCTCGCCGCCGTCGAGCACGGCGGCGATCCGGCCGTCGAGATCGGCGAGGACGTGGTCGGCGCTGGTCGGGCTGACGCGGCCCGAGCGGTTGGCCGACGGCGCGGCGACGGGTCTGTCGACCCGCGCCAGCAGCGCCCGGGTGGCCGGAGGTGCCGGAACCCGCAGCGCGACGCTCGGCAGGCCGGCCCGCGCGAGGTCGCAGACCCGGCAGCCCGGTGCCGCCGGGACCACGAGGGTGAGGGGACCAGGCCAGAAGGCCTCGGCGAGGCTGCGTGCCGCGCCGTCGAACACGCCCTCGGCGAAGGCGGCTCGGGCGTCGGCGAGATGCGCGATCAGCGGATTGAAGCGCGGGCGCGCCTTGGCCGCGAAGATCCGCGCGACCGCGGACGGATCGGTGGCATCGGCGCCGAGTCCGTAGACCGTTTCGGTGGCGAAGGCCACGAGCTGTGCGTCACGCAGAAGGGCCGCCGCCGCCTCGATCCCGGATTCGTCTTCGGCGAAGCGCCGGGTCGCCACGGGCGGGTTCGCATCGCCGGGGATTGACCCAAGATCGTTCATATCTAAACTATCTTCGTTGGCACCCCGCCCTGGGGGAGAGCCCGGGCCTAGCGCCCGGCCGGGCCATGCGTCAAACACGGGGCGACACGCGTCGATTCAATCAAGGCGCGGGAGGAAGCATCATGACCTATCGCGCACCGGTGGCCGACATGCTGTTCGCCCTGCGCCACGTGGCCGGGCTCGACGCCGCCCTCGCCGCGGGGCTGCATGGCGACTTCGCGGCGGAGGATGCCGAGGCGATCCTGGTCGAGGCCGGAAAGGTCGCCGAATCGGTCATCGCCCCGCTCAACCGGGTGGGCGACCGCCACGGCACGCCGCTCGAGGCCGGGGTCATCACCACGCCGCCGGGCTGGCGCGAGGCCTACCGGACTTGGATCGCCGGCGGCTGGAACGGTCTCAGCGCCGATCCCGACCATGGCGGGCAGGGTCTGCCCCTCGTCCTCAACGCCGCCTGCAACGAGATGTGGAACGCGGCGAGCATCGCCTTCGCCCTGTGTCCGCTCCTCACGGCGGGCGGCATCGAGGCGCTGGCCCGACACGGCTCGGACGACCTCAAGACCCGTTACCTCGATAAGCTGGTCTCCGGTGAATGGACCGCGACCATGAACCTGACCGAGCCGCAGGCGGGCTCGGACCTCGCGCTGCTGCGCAGCCGGGCAGAGCCCCTGGGCGACGGCCGCTACGGCATCGTCGGAGCCAAGATCTACATCACCTACGGCGAGCACGACCTCACCGACAACATCGTCCATCTCGTGCTGGCTCGGCTGAAGGACGCGCCGGCCGGCACCCGCGGCATCTCGCTGTTCCTGGTGCCGAAGGTGCTGCCGGACGGCAGCCGCAACGACCTGCGCTGCTCCGGCATCGAGCACAAGCTCGGCATCCACGGCTCGCCCACCTGCTCGATGGCCTTCGGGGACGATGGCGGGGCCGTCGGCTGGCTCATCGGCGAGGAGAATCGCGGCCTCGCCTGCATGTTCACGATGATGAACTCGGCCCGGCTCAATGTCGGCCTGCAGGGCGTCGGCATCGCCGAGCGGGCCTACCAGCAGGCGCTCGGCTATGCCCGCGACCGGCGCCAGGGCAAGGCGCCGGGCGCCGCCGAGGCGAGCCCGATCGTCGCCCATGCCGACGTGCAGCGCATGCTGCTCACCATGAAGGCCTTCACCCAGGCCGCCCGCGGCATCTGCTACCTCACCGCCGCCGCCCTCGATGCGGCGGAAGGCCCGGAGGGACAGGCGGCCCACGACCGGGCCTCCCTGCTGACCCCCGTCGCCAAGGCGTTCTCCACCGACATCGCCAACGAGGTGACCTCGCTCGGCGTCCAGGTCCATGGCGGCATGGGCTTCGTCGAGGAGACGGGCGCCGCCCAGCACATGCGCGATGCCCGCATCCTCGGCATCTACGAGGGCACCAACGGCATTCAGGCCATCGACCTCGTCGCCCGCAAGCTGCCCTTGAACGGCGGCGCCACCGTGCGGGCGCAGATCGCCAGCCTGCGCCGGACCGCCGAGGGCTTCCTGAAGGACCCCGACCCGGCCTTCGGCAACATCGGCGCCCGGCTGCGCGCCGGCATCGCGAGCCTGGACCGGGCGACGAGCTTCCAGCTCAAGGCGCTGGCCTCGAACGGGCCCGAGGCGGCTCTGGCCGGGGCGACGCCGTATCTGCGCCTGTTCGGGCTCGTCCAGGGCGGGGCCTGCCTCGGGCGCCAGGCGCTCGCTGCCGACGCGGCCCTGAAGACCGGCGAGACCGACCCAGCCCATGCCGGCCGAATCGCGCTCGCGCGCTTCTTCGCCGACAACCTCCTCACTGCGGCCGAGGGGCTGGAGGCCAGCATCGTCTCCGGCGGACACTTCACCGAGGATGCGGAACTCGCCCTGGCGAGCTGACGCGCCTGGCCGGGAATGGGCCGGTCCGAGAATCGACGATCATTCAGGGGCAGGGGCACCATGAGCGAGCACATCGCGATCGAGGATACGGCCGACGGCGTCCGCCTGATCAGCATCGACCGGCCCGAGAAGAAGAACGCGCTGACCGGCGCCATGTACGACGCCATGCGCACTACCCTGGCGGACGCCGATGCGCGGGACGCGATCGGCGTCGTGGTGTTCGCCGGGGCGCCGGGCGCGTTCAGCGCCGGCAACGATCTCGCCGACTTCGTGGCGGGCGCGGGCAAGCCGTTCCGCGAGGCGCCGGCCCTGCAGTTCATCCGCCAGCTCGCCCGCACCCGCACGCCGATGATCGCCGCCGTGGACGGGATCGCCGTCGGGATCGGCACGACGCTGACCCTGCATTGCGACCTCGTCTATGCCAGCCCCGCCGCGCGTTTCCGCATGCCCTTCGTGGAGCTCGGCCTCGTGCCGGAGGCGGCCTCGAGCTACCTGCTGCCGCGCCGGGTCGGGCTCCTGAAGGCCACCGAGATGCTGCTCCTGAGCCAGGGCTTCGACGCGGACGAGGCACTCGGCCTCGGTCTCGTCAACGCGGTGATGCCGGCTGGCCTGCTGCTGGAGCATGCCCTGGCCCAGGGCACGCGCCTCGCCGGGCTTCCCCGCGGCGCGGTGCAGGCGACGCGAGCGCTGATCCGTGGCGACCAGACCGCCATGGAAGCCGCCCTGGAGGCCGAGGCCGTCGCCTTCGAGGAGCGCCTGCGGGCGCCGGAAGCCCAAGCCGCCTTCGCGCGCTTCCTCGGCCGGGCCAGACCGGCGTGAGCGCCGGCGCCGACAGGCGGCCGACACCCGACCTGCGGGGAAAGATCTGCCTCGTGGCCGGCGCCTCGCGCGGCGTCGGCCGGGGCATCGCCCGGGGACTCGGCGAGGCGGGCGCCACCGTCATCGTCACCGGCCGCTCCAGCGAGACGGGGCCGCGCACGGAAGGGCGGCCGGAGGTCGTCGAGGACGCCGCCCGGGCCGTCGATGCCGCCGGGGGCGAGGGTCACCACTACCTCTGCGACCATACCAGCGAGCGGGCCGTCGACACCCTCGTCCATTGGAGCTTGCGCCGGTTCGGGCGCATCGATCTCGCCGTTTCCAGCGTCTGGGGCGGCAACGAGGGCTATGACGGCGAGCGCTACGCCGACGGCGCCGCCTGGGGCACGCCGTTCTGGCGCCGCTCGGCCGAGCCGTTCTCGGACTTCTTCGGGAGCGGGCCCTATCCGGCCCTCCTCCTCGCCCGTGCGGTCGCCCCCGCGATGGTCTCGGCGAAATCCGGCCTTCTCGCCTTCGTTTCGTTCGACACCGCCCCGGGCTACCTCGGCGACGTCTTCTACGACCTGACCAAGGCGACCACGAACCGGCTCGCCTTCGCCTGTGCCCAGGAACTGGCGCCGCACGGGGTCACCGCCCTCGCGCTCTCGCCCGGTTTCGTGCGCACCGAGCGCGCCGTCGACATCGGCCACGCCGACCGGGCGACGGAGAGCCCGCTCTATGCGGGCCGGGCGCTCGCCGCCCTGGCGGCCGACCCGGCCGTCGCGGCCCGGGCCGGGCAGGTCCTCCATGCCGGCGATCTCGCCGCCCAGTACGGCTTCACCGATGCGGACGGCACCCAGCCGTCCCGGTTCCAGATCAACGCCGAGGACACCTGAGACATGAGCGGATCGCTTCGGGGCAAAACCCTGTTCATCACCGGAGCCTCCCGCGGGATCGGCCTCGCCATCGCCCTGCGCGCGGCCCGCGACGGCGCCAACATCGCGATCGCGGCCAAGACCGATACGCCGCACCCGAAGCTGGAGGGCACGATCCACACCGCGGCCGCCGCCATCGAGGCGGCGGGCGGGCGGGCGCTGCCGCTCCTCGTCGACGTCCGCGACGAGGACAGCGTGGCGACCGCCATCGAGACCACGGCGAAGACCTTCGGCGGCATCGACATCGTGGTCAACAACGCCAGCGCGATCTCGCTGACCCGGACGCCCGAGACCGAGATGAAGCGCTTCGACCTGATGCACGGCATCAATACGCGCGGCACCTACATGGTCAGCAAATACGCGATCCCGCACCTCGCCGAAGCGGAGAACCCGCACATCGTCATGCTGTCGCCGCCCCTCGACATGTCCGAGAAGTGGTTCGCGCCGCACCTGGCCTATTCCATCGCCAAGTACGGCATGTCGCTCTGCGTCCTCGGTCTCGCCGGCGAGCTGCGCCGCCAGGGGATCGCGGTCAACGCCCTGTGGCCACGCACCACCATCGCCACCGCGGCGGTGAAGAACCTGCTCGGCGGCGAGGCCCTGATGCAGGCGAGCCGCACGCCCGAGATCCTGGCCGATGCCGCCCACGCCCTGTTCGGCCTGCCCGCCCGGGAGGTGACCGGCCGCTTCCTCATCGACGACAGCTTCCTGGCGGAGCAGGGTGTCACGGACTTTTCAAAATACCGCGTCACACCCGGCATCCCTCTTGCGCCGGACTTCTTCGTGCCGGATGCGAGCACACCGCCTCCCGGGGCCTTCGCCTGAGACATCCCGCGTGATCTTCATCCACCAGCCGGTCGCCGGCGCCGGGCAGACCCTGCTCGAGCGCCGTTCCCTCGAATTGCAGGAGGCGATCCCGGACGACACCGTCTGGCTCGACATGGTGCGGCCGAGCCGGGAGGAGGACCTGAAGGTCGAGGCCTTCATGGGCATCTCGGTGCCGACCCGCGAGGAGATGAAGGACATCGAACCCTCCGAACTGCTCTACGTCGAGGACGGCGCCCGCTACATGACAGGCCGGGTGCTGAGCAAGGTGAGCGAATCCGAGGAGCCCGGTCTGGCGGGCATCACCTTCATCCTGCGCGGCAACCGGCTCGTCACGGTGCGCTACGAGGAGCCGCAGGCCTTCCGGATGTATACGCAGCGGGCCGGCCGCTCCACGGGCAACGGCCCCTCGGCGGTTCCCTCGGGCGAGACCATCCTGGCCGGGTTGATCGAGACGGTGATCGACCGGGCCGCGGACGTGCTCCAGCTCCAGGGCGAGCGCATCGACCGGCTCTCGGGCAAGATCTTCGAGGAGAAGGAGGATCCGAGCGCCCGCAACACCGCCCTGCAGGACACGCTCCGGGCGCTGGGGCGCCACGGCGACCTCATCTCGAAGCAGCGCGAGAGCCTCGTCTCGATGGAGCGCATCCTGCTCTCGCTCTCGGCGACCTACCGCACCGCCAAGGCCCCGCGCGAGCTGCGCGAGGACGTGCGCTCGACCCTGCGCGACCTCCAATCCCTGGAGGAACACGCCACCTTCCTGTCCTCGAAGATCCAGTTCCTCCTCGACGCCACCCTCGGGCTGGTGAACCTGGAACAGAACAACATCATCAAGCTGTTCTCGGTCATGGCGGTGGTCTTCATGCCGCCGACCCTGATCGCATCGATCTACGGCATGAACTTCAAGGCGATGCCGGAGCTGGACTGGGGGTTCGGCTACCCGATGGCGGTGGTCATGATGGTGGTGGCGGCCGTGCTCCCGTACGTGTTCTTCCGCTGGAAACGCTGGCTGTAGCACCCCCGATCCACCGGACCCGGTCGGTTGCCGGGTATCCGGCGCCGACCTGGCCGGCGCCGCCGGGGAGAACGGCTCCCCGGCCACAGGCTATGATGCCGACCCGAGTCGATCGGGCCTTGCCCATCGCGTCGGATTTGCGGATCGTCCGCCCATGTGTGGACGCTTCTTCATCGCTCAGGCCCCGGAAATCTTCCGGGCCTTCTACGGCTATCCCGAAGTGCCGAACTTCCCGCCCCGGTACAACGTGGCGCCGACCCAGCCGGTGCCGGTGGTGCTGTCGGAGGGCGGCCGGCGCCAGTTCCGCCTGGTGCGCTGGGGCCTGTGGCCGAGCTGGGTGAAGGACCCGAAGGACTTCCCCCTCGTCATCAACGCGCGGTCCGAGACCTTGCGGGAAAAACCCACCTTCCGCGGCGCCCTGCGCCATCGTCGCTGCGTCTTCCTGGCGGACGGTTTCTACGAGTGGCGCCGGGAAGGCTCGGGCAAGGCCGCGACCAGGAGCCCGTTCATGATCCGCCGCGCCGACCGGGCGCCGATGGCCCTGGCCGGCCTCTGGGAGAACTGGCTCGGGGCCGACGGCTCGGAGGTCGACACCGCGGCCATCGTCACCACGGACGCCAACGGCGCGATGGCGGCCGTCCACGACCGCATGCCGGTGATCCTCGCGCCGGAGACCATCGCGTCCTGGCTCGACACCCGCGGCACCGAACCGGATGCGGCGGCGGCCTTGTGCCGGCCCTGTCCGAACGACTGGCTCACCCTGGATCCCGTCAGCGCCCGCGTGAACAACGCCCGCATCGACGAACCGGACCTCATCGAACCCCTGACCGAACCGCAGCGCGGCGAAGTCGGACGGGGCACGCCGCCCGCCGCGCTGCCGCGCTCCAGCGACGAGGACGAGCAGGGCGCCCTGTTCTGAGACAGGCCCCGAGTCTCGGTGGAGCCCGCCTTGCGTTCGGCCGACAAAGGCCGCATCGCTCCTGCGGCCCTGCCGGGCCGGTTCAGGGGAGCATGGCATGACGTCGGAAGAGATCGAGCAGATGAACCGCGCGCGGGACAGCCTCGCCCGCCAGCGCGGCGCGCTCGCCCGTCGCATCGGCAGCAGCGAAGTCGCCGCCCCCTCGGCCGCCGAGGACCTCACCCGGATCCTGCTCGCCATCGAGGCGGTCGACCGCGCCCTCGTCGATGCCGGCCGGCCCTACACGCGGCCCGAAGCCTGAGACCGGGGCCATGGAAGAGACCCGGGATGCGAACGGCACCAAGCTCGTCGAAGGCGACGCCGTGACCCTGATCAAGGACCTGAAGGTGAAGGGGACCTCGACGATCCTGAAGCGCGGCACGCTGATCCGGAACATCCGGCTGACCGATGATCCGGCCGAGATCGAGTGCAATGCCGAGAAGGTGAAGGGTCTCGTCCTGAAGGCCGCGTTCCTCAAGAAGGCCTGAGTGCGGAACCGCCGTCCCGGGGCTGGACCGGGCGGCGGGGACGGGCGCGGCCTATTCGTCGGAGGCCGTGGACACGCGGGCGGGCGAGCGGGTCAGGCTGCGGATCGCCCGCAGGGGGCGGCCGGACTTCTCCGAGATGGCGCGGTCCTGGTCCTCGATGAGCTGTCGGGCCGGCTCGTCGCCGTCGAGGCCGCCGAGGATTTCCATGGGCACGCGGCGGTTCGAGGCGCGGGACTCGTCGTCGTAGACGACGTCGAACAGGACGGAGCCGCGCTCTTGCGGTTTCGACTTGGTACGCTTGGCCATGACGGGACGATGCTCGAACTGTAGGGTCTGGGGGAAATGCCGACGGCCACGGATGGGCCGGGGCAGGTGCGCGTACATCCGGCGTCACCCAGGCCCGGCCTCGTGGCCGCCTCCGATCGAGCGACGCTGGGTCGCGACCGGCATGGCGCTTAAATGGTGCCGCGGCGCCGCCTTGGCAACCCGGCTTCCGGGTCGCCGCGCCTGTCGCGCGGGTCCGCCGTCTGGCACGATGCGTGCGCCGCGGAGGCGGCCGGGGCGGCGATGCCGACCCTTCGAGCATCGGGAGACCGCATGACCGACACGCGACCGCTGACGCGCTTTTCCGTCGAACCCTTGAGCCGGATGACCCGGCACCTCTCGGCCGTGGCCTCGGGGCGGGCCGAGCCCGATCGCGTCATCACCGGCGCCCGCCTGCTCTCGACCTATTCCGAGCGCATCCTGCCCCACCGCGAGGTCTGGATCGCCGGCGGGCGGATCGCCGCGGTGAAGCCGGCGGGAACCTATCGGGGCGCCGCGCCACGCCACGACCTCGGCGGCGGGCTGCTCGCACCGGGCCTCGTCGACCCGCATCTCCACATCGAGAGCAGCATGGTCACGGCCTGCGCCTATGCCGAAGCCGCGCTCCTCAACGGCACCACCAGCATCGTCTGCGACAGCCACGAGATCGGCAACGTCCTCGATACGGACGGCATCGCCTGGATGCTGGAAGACGCCCGCGCGGCGCCCCTGAACATCTATCTCACGGTGCCCAGCACGGTGCCGGCGACCTCGCCGGAACTGGAGACGGCGGGCGGCGACCTCGACGCGGCCAAGATCGCGGCCCTGTTCGATGCCTGGCCGGAGGCGATCGGCCTCGGCGAGAAGATGGACTTCGTCGCGGTCTGCGAGGGCGATCCCCGCGCCCACGCCATCATCCGGGCCGCCCTGGAGCGCGGGCGCCCGGTCTCGGGCCACATCTACGGGCGCGAATTCGTGGCGGCCTATGCCGCCAGCGGCGTCACCGACACCCACGAGGCCATCGACCGCGACATCGCCGACGACCTCCTGGAGGCGGGCGTCTGGATCTACCTGCGCGGCGGCCCGCCGACCACGCCCTGGCACAGCCTGCCGAAAGCCATCGGCACCATCCTGGATTACGGTGCCGCCGCCAAGCGGATCTGCGTCTGCACGGACGACCGCGACGCGCAGGACCTGCTCGCCTTCGGCCTCGACTGGGTGGTGCGCGAGGCGGTGCGCATGGGCATCCCGAAGGTGCAGGCCTGGTCGATGGGGTCGCTGCACCCCGCCACCCGCTACGGCCTCGACGGCGAGATCGGCGGCTTCGGCGGCGGCCGCCGGGCGGATCTCGTGCTCCTCGACGACGACCTCGTGCCCCTCTCGACCTGGTACGGCGGTGCGCTCGTGGTGGAGAACCGGCGGATCACGCCGGTCCTCGACGCGGCCCTGTCGCGTCCCTACCGCTACCCGGCGCCGGCCTACGCCACCATGCATCTGCCCGATCCGATGCCGTCCCTGATCCCGGACCTGCCGGCGGGACCGTGCCGGATCAATGCGATCCGCACCACGCTGCCGGGCATCGAGCTCGTCCACGAGGTCGTCGACCTCGTGCCCGGGCCGGACTGGCCCGCGACGCTGGCGGCCAACGACCTCTGCTTCGTCACCGTGATCGAGCGACACGGCCTTGCCGGAAACCTCGCTCACGGCCTGCTGCGCGCCTTCGGGCTGAAGCGTGGCGCGGTGGCGAGCAGCGTCGGCCATGATTCGCACAACGTCATCGTCGCGGGCCTGAACGAGGCCGACATGCGCGTGGCCCTCGACGCCCTGAGCGTGATCCAGGGCGGCGTCTGCGTGGTCGAGGAGGGAGCGGTCGTCGCCCTGGTGCCGCTGCCGGTGGCCGGGCTCCTGTCGGACAAGCGCGTCACGGCGGTGGCCGCGGAGGTGCGGGTGCTCAAGGAGGCGTGGGAGCGGGCCGGCTGCACCATCCCCTACATGGGCTTCAATCTGATCCCGCTCTCGGTGATTCCCGAGATCCGCATCACCGACAAGGGCCTCGTCCTGGTGCCGGGCATGCGCATCGTACCCCTGTTCGAAGCGGCCTGAGGCGATTTCCCGGTCCGGCTCGGGAACCGTCGCCGCACGGCACCGTTGTCAGGCAGGTCTCAACAGCCTCTCGATCCTCCCAAGCTCATACAGCCTGCATGCCGTGATCGGCGCGCGGGCTGTTTCTTTGTCCGGGACTCGCCCGGGCGCGGTGCCTCCCGGAAATCCGGGTGGTAAGGAGGGGCGTCCGACCGGTCCTGGGAGTTTTGCCCCGATGCGTAGTCTTCTCACCCTCATCATCGTCGGCGCGGTCGCCTTCGTGCTCGTCGGCATGTACGTGGCCCCCGGCCAGCCCGAGTTGCGGGCCTGGTACCTGCGCAATGCCTGCGAGCATCTCGACAAGGTCTCGCCGCAGATCTGCGCCCCGGCCCGCAAGGCCGACACCGGACTTCCGACCTGAACGCGATCGACTGGTTCTTCCGCAACCGGAAGACGGGTGCGATCACCATCGGACAATGGCCGAACGCCCCGCTGCTGATCTTCATCGGCTGCGCAGCGGTCGGTTGGCTGGATGGACCCGGCGGCCGAATCGGCCCCTACCTCCGTGTCCTCGGTGCGGTGGCGCTCGCGTGGTGGGCCGTCGACGAGGTCGTGCGCGGCGTGAATCCCTGGCGGCGGTGCCTCGGCGCCGGCGTCCTGGCCTTCCTGATCTTGAAGTTGGCGCGCACGGCCCTCTGACACCGTGTTTCCCGCTTGCCGAACCCTGTGGGTCACCTATTCTCGCCGTCGCGCGCGGCGCGCTCGGGGATTTGCAGGCATGACATTCTTCATCGGGATCGCGGGACCCTGGATCGTCATCGCCGTGCTCGAAATGCTGTCGCTCAGCCGCCAGCGCGACCTGGATGCCGAGGGCCTGGAGCCCGGTGCGTCGTCGCTGAGCGTTGCCCACAGCGCCTACCTCGCATAACCCGCATCCATCCGCGGCGCGCCGATCGGCGCCCGCGCGGGATGCGGGGAACGACGCGGTGCGATCAGGCAATCAGGCGACCGGTAGGGAACCCGGACAGCGGGGCGTGCGAATCTGGCTCTACCTGCTGGCCGCCCTCGTCGTGGGCATGGTGGCCGTCGGCGGCGCCACGCGGCTCACCGGCTCCGGTCTCTCGATCACGGAGTGGCGGCCCGTCACGGGGGCGATCCCGCCCGTCTCGGCCGAAGCCTGGGCGGCGGAATTCGAGAAGTATCGCGATACGCCGCAATACCGCATCCTGAACCAGGGCATGGGCCTGTCCGACTTCAAGGTGCTGTATGCCTGGGAATGGGGCCATCGCCTCCTCGGGCGCATCGTCGGCCTGGTCTTCTTCCTGCCGCTGCTCTGGTTCTGGTGGCGCGGCGCCCTGACCCGCAGCCTCGGCCTCGGCCTCCTCGGGCTCGGGATCCTCGGCGGCCTCCAGGGCGCGATCGGCTGGATCATGGTCGCCTCCGGCCTCCAGCCCGGCATGACGGCCGTGGCACCGCTCAAGCTCGCCCTTCACCTCACCACCGCCAGCCTGATCCTGGCCGGTCTCGTCTGGCTCGCCGCCGGCCTGCGCGAGCCGGACGCCGCCGCCGAGGCCGGACCGCCGCGGCTGCAGCGTACGGCGTTCGTCGTCATGTCCCTCGTCGTCGTCCAGATCTTTCTCGGCGGTCTCGTCGCCGGTTCGAAGGCCGGGCTCCTGTACAACACGTGGCCGAGCATGGACGGGTACCTCGTGCCGCCGGTGGCGGAGCTCTTCGCCGGGACGCCGTGGATCGAGAACTTCGTCGACAACCTCGCCCTGGTGCAGTTCAATCACCGCCTGACCGCCTACCTGCTCCTGGCCGTCGCGCTGGTCCACGCCCTCGATGCCCGTCTCTCCCGGCCGGGCACCGGGATGGCCCGCCGTGCGACCGGCATCGCCGGGCTCGTGCTCGCCCAGGCCGTTCTCGGCATCACCACCCTGCTGCTGGCCGTGCCGCTCTGGGCAGCGCTTTCCCATCAGGTCTTCGCCATGGCGGTCCTCACCATGGCGACGGTGCATGCCCGCCGGACCGGACGAGCCGTCGTGGCGACGCCCCTCGGACGCCCGTCGACGCCGTTCGGCTACGAGGCCCTGACCGGCAAGGCGGCCTGAGGGACCGGCACTCCGACCCCGGCATGTGCGGATCACCACATCGCGACCGCACTGCAACGAACCACGATCGCCCCCGCACGTTCGAACCCCGTCACAGCGAAGCCCGGGCGTCCCATGTCCGCTTCCCGACGCCTCTGAACCGCGAAAGGACGATCCCTGCATGCAGGATACCGAGACCCGGCGCCCGCCCGCATCCGAGCCGACCAGCCTCGAGACCCGGACGGCACCCGCCGCGGGTCCGACCCGGCCTCCCGGCGAGCGCCGACATGGCCGGCATGCCTGGTTGGCTCTCGGCCTGACGGGACTTCTGGGGGCCGTCTGGGCCATGGCCATCGCGAGCCGGTACCCGAACATCCTTCCGGGTTAGTCTCTACCCCGAAGAGATTCCTGTTGATGGCTCCAACTCGGTAGTTGTCGCTGGGAACGCGACAACAGTTTGAAGCGTAGCTTCTACGGAAATACCGGAGGTCGGCGATGCTTTTAGCGGACGACGGACGCCCAACGGGAGTGAACTGGAACTACACCCGGAAGGAAATCCTGGCCGATGGCGCCGTGCACGTCGTGGGCGTCGCCCTCGGCGTCGCCGGTGCCATCGCCATCGTGGTGATCGCCGCCCTCTCGCCGCTCTCGTTCCTGGAGCGCGCCGGGGTCACGATCTACGCGGCCGGCCTCGTCTCGATGCTCGGCGTCTCGGCCACCTACAACATGTGGCCCGTCTCGCGCCGCAAGTGGCTGCTGCGGCGCGCCGACCACGCCCTGATCTATCTCATGATCGCCGGCACCTATACGCCCCTGGTCGCCCTCGTCGGCGACGGCCTGCCGGCCTGGAGCCTCCTCGGCACGGTCTGGCTGGTGGCGGCGATCGGGATCGCCCTGAAGCTTCTCCTGCCCGGCCGCTACGACCGGGCCTCGATCGGACTCTATCTCACCCTCGGCTGGAGCGGCGTCGTCGCCTACGACGCGGTGATCGGACGGCTCAGCGCCGACGCCCTCTGGATGCTCGCCCTGGGCGGCGTGCTCTACTCGTTGGGCGTGATCTTCCACGTCTGGCGGAGCCTGCCCTACCAGAACGCGATCTGGCACGCCTTCGTGCTCGCCGCCACCGCCTGCCACTACGGGACCGTGCTGGCGACCGTGATGGGCGCGGGTGCCTGAGGCCGGTCGCAGCCGCTCGTCCCGGTGCGTCTGCGCCGGGATGGATTGGCCGCTGATGGCGATGGGGGCCCGGAACCGCTTCGTCCGGGATCACGGACTCGGGATCACACGATAGGGATCACTTGCCGGTGCAGAGGCCGCGATCGGCGAGGTTGCGGTGCTCGCGCGGGTCGCAATCCGTCGACAGGAACGAGGCCCATTCGGCCGGCGTACCGTAGAACGCGTTGCGGTCGACATCGCCGCGCACGCCCGGCACCCGGCCGGTCGAAGTGAACTGCCACAGCATCCACTTGCGCTTGGCGTAGCGCTGCTCCGGCTCGGCCGCCGTGGATCGGACCCAGTGCGGGTAGTCCGGCAACTCGTCCTCGAGCACGTCCTTGTGGAAGGTGATGTCCGTGTAGATGATCGGGCGCTTGCCGGTGTAGCGCTCCATCTCGTCGAGCATGTAGCGGATCATTGACAGGGCCTGGGCCTTCGGCAGCTTCTTCGGGCAGAGCTGCGAGTGGCCGTTCCACTCCACGTCGAGGACGGGCGGGAGGGCGGTCGGGTCGTTGGGGACGTTCTTCTTGAACCAGGCCATCTGGTCCTGCGGCGAGCGGCACCAGAACACGAAGTGGTAGGCGCCGCGGGGCACGCCGGCCTGCGCCGCGCCCTCCCAGTTCGTCCGGAAGCGCTCGTCGACGTGGTCGCCGCCCTCGGTCGCCTTGATGAAGGCGAACTGGGTGCCGGCCGCGCGCACCGACATCCAGTCGACGGGACCCTGCCACTTGGAGATGTCGATGCCCTGCACCGGGTGCTGCTTGGCCCGCGCCACGCCGGGATGGGGCTTGGCGTCGCCCTTGGTGGGATAGAAATCCGTGGTGCCCGAGCAGGCCGCCAGGGCCGACAGCACGGCGATGGCCGCGCTCCGGCGCAGACCGGTCCGGAGGGCCGCAAGCGGCGCACGCAGGTTCTGACGTGCCGGGGCAGTCCCGTTCCACAGCCGCATCGTTGCCCGACCCACCAGCTTTTACGCGCTACCAATGGCTAAGGGATGGCCCGGGCGCGGTTAACAGACCTTTGACGGCAATGCGGCGGATTTCCGGAAGCCGTGTCGAACGAGCCACATGAGCGGTGGACGTCCACGCTGGCCCCCATGGCCTCCACTCCCTAAGTGCAGGTGGTGCCTCGGCGTTTGGGGCAGGGGAGGGTGCCGTGAAGGTTCTGTTCACCATCGGGTACGAAGGGCTCGATTCCGAGCGTCTGATCGCCGCCCTGCGGGACGCCCAGGTCGGGACCCTCGCGGATGTCCGCGCCGTGGCGAATTCCCGCAAGCGGGGTTTCTCGAAGAACGCCCTGCGCGCCAGCCTGGAGGAGGCGGGCCTCGGCTATGCCCATGCCCGCTCCCTCGGCACGCCGAAGGCCGGGCGGCAGGCGGCGCGCGCGGACGACGCCGCGCTGATGCGGCGGATCTACTGCGAGGAAGTGCTCGACACCGCCGATGGCGGCCTCGCCCTCGACGAACTCTGCGCCCTGGCCGACCGCACCCCGATCTGCCTCCTGTGCTTCGAGCGGGACCCGGAGCGCTGCCACCGGCGGGTGCTCGCCGAGCGGATGGCGGCGCGCGGCTTCACTGCGGTGGACCTGTTCGGCTGACGCGGCGTGAGCCGGACGACCCGACCCGATCCGGAATCGCGCGCGCGTTGACAATCTAGAGTTAACCGGCTTTCACTCCGGTGGGGCGACGATGCTGGATATGCAATGACGCGCCGAGCGCTGGATCAGACGTTGGGCTTCCTGCGGGCCCTCGACCGCACCGCGAGCGCCGACGACGTGGGCCGGCTGCTGGTGGATGAATTCGCCGCCTTCGGCGTCTCCCACGCCATGGCGGGCATGGTCCCGCGCAAGGGCACGCCGTCCCGGCAGCAGCACGGTCACGTCCTGGTCAACACCTTCCCCGCAGCGTGGAGCCGGCGCTACCTCGCCCGCGGCTACGCCTTTCACGACCCCACCGTCCGGCACCTCGCGGACACCACGGTGCCGTTCGCCTGGAGCGACCTGCGCGAGCGCTTCGGCGACGATGCCGGCGCCCGGCGCGTCATGGAGGAGGCGGGCGACTTCAGCCTGCGCGACGGCGTAACCGTCCCGCTCATGACGCTCGACGGCGAAATGGCGGGGTTCAGCCTCTCGGGCGAGCGCTTGGCGATGAACCCGGGCGACCGCCCGATGCTGCACCTCATCGCCACCTACGCCTTCGGCCACCTCCTGCGCCTGCGCGGGCCGGCGGCCTCCGCGCGAACGGCCAAGCTCGCGCCGCGCGAGCGCGAAGCCCTGCAATGGGCGGCGGAGGGCAAGACCGACTGGGAGATCGGCGAGGTCATGGGCATCTCGACCCACGGGGTCGACTTCCACCTGCGCTCCGCCCGGACGAAGCTCGGCACCACGAACCGGACCCAGGCGGTCGCGGTGGCGCTGCGGCGCGGCCTGATCACCTGAGGCGGCACCCGTCCGGGATTTCGAGGCGACCCGATTCCGCACGTCCGGCCGCGCCGACCTACGGATACCCGTAGGTTTGTGACGGTCACGGTCATGTCAAAACCACCTCGAACACGGAGGTTTCGACATGATCCAGATCGTGACACCCGCGAACGAATACTGCTTTCGCGAGGAAATGGAACAGGTCTGGCGCCTGAGACACCAGATCTTCGTCGAGGAGAAGCGCTGGCTCGACCTCGCCCGACCCGACGGGCGCGAGATCGACCAGTTCGATACGGCCCACGCGATGCACTTCCTCGCCATCGAGGCCGGGCGCGTGATCGGCTACAGCCGCCTTCTGCCGACGACCCGGCCGCACCTCCTATCGGACGTGCTGCCCCAGCTCTGCGAGGGCACGCTGCCCCGCGGCCCGGACACCTGGGAATGGACCCGCCAGGCGGTCGCGCGGTCCCATCGCGGTCGCGGCAAGGCGGTCAATCCGGTCTCGCTCGCCCTGCTCTCGGGCATCGTCGAATGGGGCCTCGCCAACGGCGTGCGCCAGCTCGTGCTGCAGATGCCGACCCTCTACCTGCTGCACGTGGTGCAGCTCCACTTCCGCGCCCGTCCGCTCGGGCTGCCGCAGGCGATCGGCGGCGAGGACATCATCGCGGCGACGGCCGAGTTCGACGAACGGACGCTGGCACGCCTGCGCAGCCTCACCGGGCGCACCGACACCGTCCTCGCCCCGACCTACCCCTACCTCGCCGCCTGACGCGCGGCCGCAAAGGACCCCATCACCATGCTCATCGCGATCCCGTCCCCGCAGGGCGAAGCCCTCGACGTCCTCGCCGCCCACTGCATCGCGGCGCGCGGCGTCATCGAGGAGGCCGGGACACCGGTGATGCGGCGGCTCATCGACCTGCTGCTGTTCGAGATCGCGGTCGCCATGGGGGACCCCTCGGACAAGCCGTCCCGCGCCCTGGAGCCGGTCGCCTGAGCGCGTCGTCGGGTCAGCGCCCCATCAGCGCATCGACATGCGCGGCGACGGAGAGGCCGAGCCCCTTGAGGCTGTAGCCCCCCTCCAGCACCGAGACGACGCGACCGCCCGCATGACGTTCGGCCAGGTCCATCAGGCGCCGGGTCGCCCAGCCGAAATCGCCCTCGGTGAGCGCGACATGGCCGAGGGGATCGAGGTGATGGGCATCGAAGCCCGCCGAGATGATGACGAGGTCGGGAGCGAAGGCGTCGAGGCGGCGCAGGATGCCCGCCTCGAAGGCCTCGCGGAAGGTCTCGCCGTCGTCGCCCGCCCGCAGGGGCACGTTGACGATGGTGTCGTGGTTGCCCCGCTCCGAGGCCGCGCCCGTGCCGGGAAACAGCGGCATCTCATGGGTGGAGGCGTACATCACCGTTCGGTCGTCCCAGAAGATGTCCTGGGTGCCGTTGCCGTGATGGACGTCCCAGTCGACGATCGCGACGCGGCTCGCGCCGTGCGTCTCGCGGGCGTGGCGGGCCGCGATGGCGGCGTTGTTGAACACGCAGAACCCCATCGCGGTCATGCGCTCGGCATGGTGACCCGGGGGGCGCATGGCCACGAAGGCATTGGCGCACTCGCCCCGCATCACGGCGTCGACCGCGTGTACGGCACCGCCGACCCCGCGCAGGGCCGCCTCGATGGTCCCCGGCGAGAGCAGGGTGTCGCCGTCGATCTGGACGTAGCCGTCCGTCGGCGCCGCCTCGATGATCGCCTGAACGTAGGGCACCGGATGCACCAGACTCGGCACGGAGGACTCGGCCCTCGGCGCCTGGCCCCGCACCAGCCCGGCGAAGCGCTCGTTCTCGAGGGCCCGCTCCACCGCCCGGATGCGGTCGGCCCGCTCCGGGTGTCCTTCCGGCATGGCATGATCGAGGGCGGACGGATGGCTCACGTACAGCGTCGTCACGGTCGTCCCTCCGAGCCGCCAATCTGACGCTTTCATGCAACAGATGGTGCCAATGTATCACATCTTGCGCGCGATCACGATGCTGGATGCGCGCTCGGCTTGGCTTGTGCAAGACCTGTCCGAACACGAATCGATCAGACCGCGTCGGAACCGCGACGGGTCGAGACAGGCCCTGACCCATGCGCGCCCTCGCCACCCTCCTGCTCCTCGGCACGTTGCTGCCGCTCGGCGCCTGCAACACCCGGACGGCGAGCCAGGCCACCGGCCCAGCCGCCCTGCCGGTCGCCGTGGCGACGCCTTCGCCCGCGACGGCCCAGGCACCGCTGGCGGGACCGGAGCGCGACAAGGCCTGGATGAAGCTGGCGCCCGACGCGCCCGTCGACCCGAAGATCGCCCGCGCCACCGTCGACTATCCGACGAAGGAGGCGCCCGGCACCGTCATCGTGGTCACCAAGGAGCGGCGCCTCTACTACGTGCTGCCCGACGGCAAGGCCGTGCGCTACCCCGTGGCCGTCGGTCATGCCGGCATGGCCTGGGCCGGGACGGCCGAGGTCGACCGCAAGGGCGAGTGGCCGGACTGGAACCCGCCGCCGGAGATGCTGGCCCGCCGGCCCGACCTGCCGAAGCGCCTCGAAGGCGGTCCGACGAGCCCGATCGGCGCCCGGGCGCTCTACCTTGCCGAAGGCAAGAAGGACACGCTGTTCCGCATCCACGGCACCAACGAGCCGGAGAAGATCGGTCAGGCGGTGTCCTCCGGCTGCATCCGGATGCTCAACGCCGACGTGGTCGACCTCTACGACCGGGTTCCGATCGGCGCGAAGGTGGTGGTGCGCTAGCGACCCCTCGCCCAAGGGCCGGCAGGAGAGCGGCTGAGGGCTCGCCTGCATCACGGCGTCCGGCTCTCGATCGTCTGCCTCCGCCGGCACCGGGGCAACTCCGCGCCGGATCCCGGCCGCGCGGGGAGGCGCCCGGCATGCGATCGAGCCCAGTCGCCCGAGCGGGCGGCCCGCAGGCTTGAGACGTCCGCCATCGGTCTCCCGAACTCGGCCCTCAGGTCCGAGGCGGCCGGTCCCGGCTTCCTCCTGCGGCGTGCGTGTCTCGAGGCGTTCGACCGCGCCGATCGGGACTGGCGTCGTCTGCCGGCGGCGATTAACAACGCGACCGCACGAAGGGAGGCCAGACCGATGCAGAGTTTCGTCCGCGCCAAATTGCACGGCCTCAGGGTGACCGGTGCCGACCTGAACTATCACGGCTCGATCACGCTCGACGCGGAGTTCTGCCGGGAGGTGGGCCTCGATCCCCTCGAGTTCGTTGAAATCTGGAACAAGATGTCGGGCGCCCGGATCAGCACCTACGTCCTCTACGGCGAGGCCGGATCGCGCTGCTGCATCCTCAACGGAGCCGCCGCCCGCACCTGCCAGGTCGGGGACGAGGTCATCATCGCCTCGGCGACCTACGGCTCCATCGACGACGTGATCGCGCGGAAGCCACGGGTGCTCATCTTCGGCGAGGGCAATACCGTCAGCGACCGCGTGACCTACGACGTCTTCCGCGACGCGGCGGGACGCCTCGACATGCGGATCCTCGGTCCCGGGATCGCAGGCTGAGCGGTCGACCCGGTGCCGCGAACGTCATGATTTCGAAAGGCTCATTCGTGAGCAGGCTTTAACCTGAACATTGATTCAGATTTGCCCGTTAACCGCTTGAACGATGCCGTCCTGCATAGTCGATCCATCGACAGGGACACAGACCGGCCAAGATAAAGCCGGGGAGGCATCAAGACATGATCAACCTTTCGATTCAGGTTTTCTGTAACCGTATCGTCGCCGCCGACCGCATCACGGCCGAGGATGTCCAGGTCCTGGCCCGCGACGTCCTCCCCGACGGCCTCGTCTGCCGCGACGAGGCCGACATGCTGATCGCATTGGATCGCATCGTCACCACCGCCGACCCGGCCTTCGGGGACTACCTCGTCGCTGCCGTTGTGGACTTCGCGGTCTGGGGCGAGCGTCCCACCGGCTACGTCGACGCCGGCGTCGCGACCTGGCTCGTCGGCTCCCTGCGCGCCGGTTGCGGCCCGACCCAGCTGGCCGCCCGCCTTGCCCGCGAGGTGATCCGCGAGGCCCAGGCCAGCGACGAGGCCCTCATCGCCTTCGCGCTGGCGGCCAATCGCGCCACCGCCGATCGCGACCGGACCCGGGACCTGCTGGCTGCCTGAGGGCCGCCGGCCCCGATATTTCGCATTCAAAATGTGATGGTGCATCGCACCGTCGAAATGTCGGCAGCGCACCCACATATTCGGGCGGCCGCCCTGGATCAGTCAGCTTCCCGAAGCCGCATAACTGCTTTAACGGGAACGAGCTTGGGCGTTTGTAGACGCCGCCTGTTCCCTGACTGACCAGAGTGCGCGGAAAGATGTTCGACAAGATCCTGATTGCGAACCGTGGCGAGATCGCCTGTCGCATCATCAAGACCGCCCGTCGCATGGGCATCAAGACCGTGGCGGTCTACTCGGATGCCGACCGCGATGCCGTCCACGTCGCCATGGCCGACGAGGCCGTGCATATCGGTCCGGCCCCGGCCGCGCAGTCCTACCTGCTGATCGACAAGATCATCGATGCCTGCAAGCAGACCGGCGCCCAGGCCGTGCATCCGGGCTACGGCTTCCTGTCCGAGCGCGAGTCGTTTCCCCGCGCCCTGGAGGCCGCCGGCATCGTCTTCATCGGCCCGAACCCGGGCGCCATCGCCGCGATGGGCGACAAGATCGAATCGAAGAAGGCCGCCTCGGCGGCGAAGGTCTCGACCGTGCCGGGCTTCCTCGGCGTCATCGAGAGCCCCGAGCACGCGGTCACCATCGCGGACGAGATCGGTTATCCGGTGATGATCAAGGCCTCCGCCGGCGGCGGCGGCAAGGGCATGCGCATCGCCCATTCGTCCGGCGAAGTGGCGGAGGGCTTCGCCCGCGCCAAGTCCGAGGCCGCCTCGTCCTTCGGCGACGACCGCGTCTTCGTGGAGAAGTTCATCACCGACCCGCGCCACATCGAGATCCAGGTGATCGGCGACAAGCACGGCAACGTGATCTATCTCGGCGAGCGCGAGTGCTCGATCCAGCGCCGCAACCAGAAGGTCATCGAGGAGGCGCCGTCGCCGCTCCTCGACGAGGCCACCCGCCGGAAGATGGGCGAGCAGGCCGTCGCCCTGGCCAAGGCCGTGAACTACGACTCGGCCGGCACCGTCGAATTCGTCGCCGGCCAGGACAAGTCCTTCTACTTCCTCGAAATGAACACCCGCCTGCAGGTGGAACATCCGGTGACCGAGATGATCACCGGCCTCGACCTCGTCGAGTTGATGATCCGCGTCGCGGCCGGCGAAGCGCTGCCGCTGGGCCAGGCGGACGTGAAGCTCAACGGCTGGGCGGTCGAGAGCCGCGTCTACGCCGAGGACCCGACCCGCAACTTCCTGCCCTCGATCGGGCGCCTCACCACCTACCGGCCGCCGGCCGAGGGCCGGTTTGGCGGCGCCATCGTCCGCAACGACACCGGCGTGGAAGAGGGCGGCGAGATCGCGATCCACTACGATCCGATGATCGCCAAGCTCGTCACCTGGGCACCGACCCGGGCCGAGGCCATCGAATCGCAGGGCGAAGCGCTGGACGCCTTCGCCATCGAAGGCATCCGCCACAACATTCCGTTCCTGTCGGCCCTGATGGCCCATCCGCGCTGGCGTTCCGGCAACCTCTCCACCGGCTTCATCGCGGAGGAGTTCCCGGACGGGTTCGTCGCCCCGGAGCCGCAGGGTGAGATCGCCCGGCGCATGGCGGCCGCGGCGGCGGCCATCGACCACAAGATGAACCAGCGCAAGCGCGGCATCTCCGGCCAGATGCGCGATCCGGCGCTGCTGGATTTCGAGCGCGACCGCGTCGTGGTCCTGGCGGGTGAGTCCTATCCCGTCACCGTCGACGCAATCGGCGGAACGCTCATCGTCACCGGCGCCGACGGCGCCACCTGGCCGGTGTCCTCCGACTGGCGCCCGGGCGAGCCGGTCTGGCAGGGCGAGATCGACGGCACCCGCGTGGCGATGCAGGTTCGCGGCCTCCTCAACGGCGTCGCCCTCCAGCACGCCGGCGCCGCCGCCGAGGCCCGGGTCTACACCCAGCGCGAGGCGGCCCTGGCCGCCCTGATGCCGGTTAAGGAAGATGCCGGCTCCGGCAAGCAGGTGCTCTGCCCGATGCCCGGTCTCGTCAAGGCGATCCTGGTGAAGGAAGGCCAGGAGGTGAAGAACGGCGAGGCGCTGGCCATCGTCGAGGCGATGAAGATGGAGAACGTGCTCCGCGCCGAGCGCGACGCCACCGTCGCCAAGATCGCCGCCAAGGAAGGCGACAGTCTCGCGGTCGACGCGGTCATCCTCGAATTCGCTTGACGATCTCCCGGCTCCGGAGCGCGTCCCCCCTGGGGGACTCGTATCCGGGCCGGACGCCCGGGACCCGTCGATGCCCCTGTACTTCGCCTACGGCGCAAACATGGATGCCGGCGCCATGGCGGCGCGCTGCCCGCGCTCGACCCTGATCGGGCAGGCCCGCCTCAACCGGCACCGTTTCATCATCATGCGCGAGGGCTACGCCTCGGTCGTGCGCGACCCACGCGCGACCGTGTTCGGTATATTGTGGGATTTGTCCCTGGGGGACGTGCCGGCCCTCGACCGCTACGAGGGCGTCGCCTCGGGCCTCTACACCAAGGCGGTGCAGCCGGTCTCGGTGCCGGGCGGATCGAAGCGGGCACTGATCTACCTCGGGGGAACCAGTGCCACGGGCGCTCCACGTCCGGGCTACCTCGAATCCGTGCTGGCCGCGGCCGGTGCCGCGCAGCTGCCGGCAGCCTATCGGGCGGAACTGCAGACCTGGCGGCGCGGACGCGCCGGCTGACGCGCGATCTCGAGACATCCGGTGGTGGACCGGCCCATGATCCCGGTCGGCATGACGCTCGGAAACATCGTCGGCGTAATGTACTTCATCTCGCCGGTTGAGTGTCCTGGCTTTCAGTCCGGCACACCCCCACCGGCCCGCTGAACCTGGGAAGGACGCCACCGTGACGCCCGAGATCCGAACCGTCGCAGTCGTCATTCACGGCCGCGTCCAGGGCGTCGGCTACCGGATGTGGGTGCGCGGGGAGGCGGACCACCGGGGCCTCGCAGGCCACGTCCGCAATCGGTCGGACGGAGCCGTCGAGGCCGTGTTTTCGGGGTCGCCCGACGCCGTGGCGCGAATGCTGGAGGCCTGCCGCCACGGGCCTCCTGGAGCCCGCGTCATCGAGATCGAGGTGGCCGAGGGCGACGTGGCGCCTCCGGAACCCGGCTTCGCGATCCGCTGACGCCCCGGTCCTCGTGACACGTTCCGGCCCCGCTTCGGCTGGACAGGGCATCGGCATCCGCGCTAGCGCCCAGGCGGGGCGCCCGCAGATCGGCCGTCCAGAGACCGGACGCGATGCTGACCGCCGACTTCTCCTATCTCGACCTCGCCGCTCTCTGCTACTTCGTGGCGGCCTGGGCCGGCTATGGCATCGCGGTGGCGCGAATGCGCGGACGCCGGACCAGCCTCAGCCAGATCATGAACGCGCAGCGCGCGGAGTGGACGCACCAGCTGATCGGGCGGGACAACCGGGTGGTCGACACGACCATCAACGCCTCTCTGCAGAACGGGACCGCGTTCTTCGCCTCGACCTCATTGATCGCACTGGGCGGCGTACTGACCCTGTCGCGCTCCGGCGACGACGTACTGACCCTGTTCGGCGCGCTCCCCTTCGGCGCCGTCGCGACCCGGGTGACCTGGGAGATCAAGGTCGCCGGCCTCGCGGTCGTCTTCGTCTACGCGTTCTTCAAGTTCTCCTGGGCCTATCGGCTGTTCAACTACGGCGCGATCCTCCTCGGCGCAGTACCGCCGAAGGGATCGGACGCCACGCCGGAGCAGATGCTCCGCGCCGCCCGCAAGGCGGCCGCGATGAACATCGCCGCCGGCAGCCACTTCGCCCGCGGCCAGCGGGCCTTCTTCTTCGCCCTGGCCTATCTCGGCTGGTTCGTGAGCCCCCTGTTGCTCATGCTGACGACGACGGCGGTGGTGCTGGTGATGTGGAGGCGGCAATTTGCTTCGCGAATCCGCGCCGCCCTGCTGGCGGAAGACGACGGGACAGGGCAGGGATGGCAGCCATGACGATTCCCAAGAAACCGACGCGCCAGCGCACATCCTCTCCGAAGGCTCCGCGTTCCAAGACGCCGGCGCCGCCGACACCGGCCTCCGCACCAGCCCCGAAGGTCGCGGCGAAGCCCGGTGGACGGCCGGAACGCAAGGGTCCCTCCGAGGTGCTGATCGCCGAGACGATTCTGCGCCTCGTCACGGCGCGTGGTGCCGGCAAGACGGTGTGTCCGTCCGAGGTCGCCCGGGAACTCGGCGGGCCGCAGCCGGAAGAATGGAGCCCTTTGATGCAACCGATCCGCCGGATTGCCGTGCGGATGACCAAGGCCGGGGAGGTCGCGATCCTTCGAAAGGGCAAGCCCGTGGAGGACCCGGACGACTTCCGTGGCATCTACCGGCTCGGCGCCGCCGCGACGACATCGGACGAGACCTGAGGCGAAGGCACCAGGGCATCGGTGTAACCGGCGAGCCGGTAGGCGACGAGGCCGAACCATTCCTTCGTGATGACGTCGAGAAGTGACAGTCCTTCCGAAGCGAACCCGTTGATGCGCCAGACATCGTCCCAGCCGCCGGTGCGGTAGTCCACCGGGTAGGCGGAGACCGTGAAGCCCGCCTGCCGGAAGCAGCCGACGGCCCGCGGCATGTGCCAGGCCGAAGTGACGAGGAGCCAGCGCTCTTCCGGTTGCGGCTTCACCATGTCGGCGGTGAAGAGTGCATTCTCACGGGTGTTACGGGAGCGGTCCTCCAAGATCAGCCGGGTGCGCGGCAGACCCATCGTGTCGGCGTAGCGGCCGACCAGCTCGGATTCCGAGGCTCTGCTCCCGCCGAGGGCGCCGCTCCCGCCGCTGAAGACGAGGCGACTTTGCTGGTAGCGCCGGGCGAGGTCCGCGAGGGCAATCTGACGCTCGGCCGAGTCGTTGAGGAGAAACTGCCCCCGACTCGCCGAGAGCCGCGTCTCGATCGCTCCTCCAAGGACGATGATTCCGGTCACCGGCCGATCGTCCTCGACGAAGGCCGGAAAGCGCTCCTCCAAAGGCAGGGTAACGAGAGCCGACATAGGGGACAGACCAGCCAGGAGGAGCAGCAGTGCCGCTAGGCCGCTGAGCCACAATCCCGATCGAGCCCACCCTGCCGCCGCCAAGCACGTCCCCGCCAACGCAAGGAGGATGAGGGCGTTCGAAGGCGTGACGAGAAAGTAGAGCAGCTTCGAGAGGGGAAAAAACATGTGCGTGCGACCGAAGCGGGTGGGCAGGTGGGGCGTGATAGCGCAACGCCCGTCTCCTTGTCCCCGTCGTGCTCGACACAACCCTGTCGTTCGCCGTGACCGGGACCGGGCCGCGACATCGTCGTCCGCTTGCGCGGGGTCCGGAACTGACAGATCTGTTCCCTATCAGACCTAAGCAGGAACCACCGATTGCACTCGGTTCTCGAACGGCCTAGGTTAACGTTATAGAGTGGGATAAATTCCCACGGGTATCATTGTCAATGCCGCGCTATTTCATCGACCTCCACGACGGAGCGAACTTCGTCAAGGACAAGGTCGGATTCGAATTGTCCGACGAGGACGCCGTGCGAACCAAACTCGTGCGCATCATGGCCAAGATCGCGCAGGAATTCAGCGTCGATGCCGAGCGGCAGGATTATCTGGCGATCGTTCGCGGCGAGGGTGCGCAGGTCCACTTCCGGGCGCACCTGTCGCTCGACATCGAACGGGTCACCGGCGCAGTCGAGATCAATCCCGACGAATCCTGAGCGATCCGAAAGCCCTGCATTCCGGCATCGGGCGCGGGCCTTGGACGGTTGCCGCGACGCGCAAGGCCAGCGTGGCCTTGTCGATCACCAGGTCATTGGATGTGCAGGTTCAACCCACCCGTGCTTCGATGGCCCGAGCGCGACGTCGAACTTGGCGTTGCACCGACAGCAATGGCGGCAGTTCACCTAAAAACCCAGAGCGTGCCCCACGCCGCAGCGACCCTGTCGATCACAGCGGATGAAACGAGGCCTGCCGGGTAGCAGACCCTCGCGACGGGCGAGGGTCTGAGAATATCTCACCGTGCCGGTGTCGAGGCGATCCGCGCGGACGCCTCAGCGTCCGTAGATATCCTCGACGCGGATGATGTCGTCCTCGCCGGTGTAGGAGCCGACCTGCACCTCGATGAGCTCCAGCGGGATCTTGCCCGGGTTGGTCAGGCGGTGCATCGAGCCGATCGGCAGGTAGATCGCCTCGTTCTCGTGCACCAGCACCACCGACTCGTTGAGCGTCACCTCCGCCGTGCCCTTCACCACCACCCAGTGCTCGGCCCGGTGGAAGTGCTTCTGCAGCGACAGCCGGCCACCCGGCGTCACCATGATCCGCTTGACCTGGAAGCGCTCGCCGATGTCGATGCGCTGGTACCAGCCCCAGGGCCGGTACATCCGCCGATGCGCGTCCGCCTCCGGATGCGCCTTCTCGCGCAGGCGGTTGACGAGATCCTTGACCTGACCCGAACGCGCCTTCGAGGTCACCAGCACGGCGTCGGGCGTGGTCACCACGACGACGTCGTCGAGGCCGACCACCGTCGTCAGGTGCTCGCCCTCGCTGTGGATCAGGCTGCCGCGGGTGTCGATCGTCTCGACCCGGCCCCGGACGGCGTTGCCGTCGGCATCGTGCGCCAGCACGTCCCAGACCGCGTCCCAGGTCCCGACATCCGACCAGGGGAAGGAGACCGGACGGACGCCGGCATGCCGGGTCCGCTCCATCACGGCGTAGTCGATCGAGGTCTTGGGCGCCCGGCCGAAGGCGGCTGCGTCGAGGCGGACGAAGTCGAGATCGATGACGGCGGCGTCGAGCGCGGCGCGGGTGGCGGCCAGGATCTCCGGGGCATGGGCCTCGAGCTCGGCCAGCATCACGTCGGCGCGGAACAGGAAGTAGCCCGAGTTCCAGAGGGCGCCTTCGTCGATCAGCCGCAGGGCGCCGTCGCGATCGGGCTTCTCGACGAAGCGCTCGACCGCGTGGTTGCCCGCGCCGCCCGCCAGGCCTGCGCCGACGCGGATGTAGCCGTAGCCGGTGGCGGGCGCGGTCGGGGTGATGCCGAGGGTCATGATCGCCCCGGCCCGGGCACCGGCGGCGGCGGCCTCGGCGGCGGCCACGAAGGCGGGGGTGTCGCCGATGACGTGGTCGGCGGCCATGATCAGCACGACGCCCTCGGGGTCGCGCCGCGCGGCGTGCAGGGTGGCCACGGCGACCGCTGCCGCCGAGTCGCGCCGCTCGGGCTCGAGGATGATGTCGGCCGCGATGCCGGCGTGCTGCAGCTGCTCAGCGACGATGAAGCGCGCATCGCTGCTGGTGAGCACGGTGGGGCGGGAGAACACGCGGGTATCGGCCAGGCGCCGGGCCGTGTCCTGGAAGGTCGAACTGTCCGGATTGACGAGCGGCGTGAACTGCTTGGGCATGCTCTCGCGCGAGGCCGGCCACAGCCGCGTGCCCGAGCCACCACACAGGATGATCGGATGGATCAAGGCGCCGGCAGGCTCAGACATTCGACCATTCACCTCGTAAATTGCAGGCCGCATAGAGCCGACCAACCCTATACAGATTGCAGTGCAACAATTGCGTGCTCTACCAGTTCAGCACCGCCCACGCCACCGCGCAATGGCGTGGAGGGACTTACCAAGGGACCGGTATCCCCAATCCGCGGACCGCACGCATCCGAGCCGTGATCTGGCCACCAGGACATCGTGGACGCGCCGCGTGACGCCATTCTTGAAGGACGACGTCAGCGCCGCGTCTTGAGGGGCTTGCGCGCCGCCGGTTGCGGCCGTCCGATCGGCTTGCGGGGCGTCTGAGCGGCCAAGGCCGCGCGGGCGATATCCTGTGGTCTCGGATCGCCGCTGGCGATCCTCTTCAAGGCCTCGGCCATTTCCTCGATCATCTGCGCCGATTCGCCCTCCAGGGTTTCCTCGGCGCGAATTCCGTTCAGCTCGGGCGCGATCTCCTCGGCGGCCTCGCGTAGTTCGTCGATGAGTTCGGCAGGCGACCAGCGGGGATAGGATGTTTGCGGCATGGCCCATCATGGCAGTGCAACCGGACGCCGACAACGGGTCGGCGACTTGGCTCGCGCAGGGAACCCCTTGGACGGTTCCGCCTGTTCAGGTGCGTTCCGGAGGGCCGCCGAACGGGCGCGCCCGACAAGTTAGATCGCGACACAGCCCCGCAACGGCCGGCTCGCCCGAGCGTTTCGTCAGGGTTGTCGGGCTGGCAGGCACCCAGCCTAGCGGCCGCCGGGACCGCCGTTGGCGCTGCCGTTGGGGAATGCCTGCTCCGGCCGGCTCGCATTGCCGCCCGCGGCCGAATTGGTTGTCACCGTATCGGCGCCGGTCGCGCCGTAGGATATGACCACGTCACGGCTGTTGCCGGTCGTGTTCGGCTGGTTCTGAATGATGACGCCGGGGCGGCCTTCCGGCCCCAGGATACCCTGTGCCAGAACAGGCTGCGTCGGCACGATCGCGAGCGCACAAACGCTCGCCACGAAAGCAGAAATCTTCATCGGAAATCCCAAGGTTCAAGTCCGTGGCATCAACCCGCGGCTCCGAGCGCCTGTTCCTGAGACGAAGGCGCGCCCCGTCAACGGTTCGGGCGCAGTGGCGCTCGGCCATATCGCCGTGCCACCGCCGGGAGGACACGATCGCGGGCCGGGCGCGAGGCTGCGCACGTCGTTGTCGGAAGGGTGGCGCCTTTCTCGAACCGGAAGCGACGCTTGTGGGGCTCGATCTTCGCAGGCTGACAGGCAGGTGCCGAACTTAGCACGGCGCCATTCCGATCGCTTGTTTGAACGCGCCAGCCGCATCGGTACAGCGGCCGGATCGTCAAAAACCGGACCCGAGCCAGTGCGCGGATACTTCGTCGGGGCACCTTCGTCGGACACCTTGTCTGCCAACTTCTCGGCAGGCGACCGCAATGCGCGGCACCACTCGACCCGATCGGTCGATCGCATCACCGTGACCGCAACCCGCGAAGACCGGCGATCAACGTGCGGCGATGCCGGTCCCGGTCGGACAGGGGAGGGCCGGCGTCAGGCCGATCGAATCTGCGGTGTTCTTGAATGACCACCGGTCCTTCGTTGCCCGCTCCGTCGCTGGAGCGAGATTGAATCGACGCGGGCTGATCTCAAACGGGCATGCGAACTCAGGGAGCATCAAAACGGCCCGGCGCAGCTCCTGTTCGATGCATGGCGAGCCAAGCTATGGCAGATCGTCCACGCTCGGAAACGGTTGTCAGGGCTCTGTTGCGACGACGCGACGATGTCGGCTTACGCCATTCTGCGCGTGATCGTCATGAGAGCACCGGTCGCGCACCGCGCCGCGCTCGGCAACCGAGTTTTTGATCTGGACGCTGGACTGGCGGAGACGGAGGGATTCGAACCCTCGATACCCCTTTCGGGGTATGCTCATTTAGCAAACGAGTGCCTTCAGCCGCTCGGCCACGTCTCCGCAGGCCGTCGATCTAGAATTTCGCATCCGGCGGGTCAAGCTGCGATTGGCGACGCCGCGGGGAAATCGAAGCGTTCCGAAACTCCGGGCCGGCGGAGGCACAGGCACTGGCCGATCACCCGGGACAGCATCAGGGACCGACACGGTCGCGTTGAACCAAACCCTCGGCGCTGGCGAGGCGCTTGCGCTGAACCTTGCCGTTCGCGGTACGCGGGAGCGCTTCGAGGAAGCGCACCTCGCGCGGGCACTTGTAGGCGGCGAGGCGATCGAGGCACCAGTCCTGGATGGCATCGGAGTCGAGATCGGTGCCTGGCTTGGCCACCACGAAGGCGGTGATCACGCTGAGGTCGGCCCGGACGGGCATCTCCGCCACCCCGACCTCGGCGACGTCCGGGTGCTCGATCAGGACACCCTCGATCTCGTTCGGCGAAACCCGGTAGCCGAATGCGTTCATCAGGTCGTCGTTGCGGCCGTGGAAGGTCAGGTAACCGTCCGCGTCGAGGCTCGCGAGATCGCCGCCGACGAACCACTCGCCGCGCATCACCGACGCTTCCTCTTCGGGCCGATTCCAGTACCCCAGCATCAGGCCGGGCTCGGAACGATGGATGGCGAGGAGACCGATCTCCCCGGGAGGCAGCGGCTCGGCCTGGCCCTCCGTCGGCAGGATCGCGACGCGGCGCCCCGGTTGCGGCTTACCGGGTGAGCCGGGACGCACCGGAACGGTCGGGCCGCTCGACACGTAGGTGGAGCACTCGCTCATCCCAAGGGCCTCGTAGAGGGGTTTCCCGGTCGCCTGCGTCCAGGCCGCGAGCAGTTCGGGTGCCAGCGCCTCGCCCGCCGTCACGCCGTGGCGCAGGGTGTCGAGATCGACGGCACCCAGGTCGGCATATTTCAGGATCTGGCGGTAGAGGCTCGGCACGGCGGCGAACAGCGTCGCCCCGTGGCGGGCGATGAGCGCGGGCCAGATCGCCGGGTCGCGCGGGCCGTCGTAGAGCACGGCGGTGGCGCCGCAGGCCCATGGATCGGTGATGCCGACGCCGAGGGTGTAGGTCCAGTTCATCGTGCCGGCATGGAGCATCACGTCGTGCTCGGACAGGCCGAGCCAGTGCGCGTGCATCGGCCGGCGGCCGCGGATGGCCCGGTGAGCGTGCAGGACGCCCTTGGGGCGGCTGGTCGTGCCGGAGGTGTAGACCAGGGTCGCTGGATCGTCGGCTCCGGTGTTGGCGTAGTCGGGCAGGGCAGGGCCGGCCTTCATGACGGCGACGTCTTCGGACCGGAGCAGGATCCGGCCGCCGAGCCCGGCCGGATCGACGGAATGGCCCGCGCCGGCGACGACCACCGACGCGCCCGCATTCTCCATCAGGAACACCGCCTCGGACTCGGTCAGTTGCGGCGAGGAGGGCAGAGCGACGAAGCCGGCCGCCAGGGCCGCGAAATAGACGAGGACATAGTCCGCCTCGTTGCCCATGCGGATCATCACCCGGGCTCCGGGCTCGAGACCCAGGGACCGAAGTCCCGCGCCGATGCTACGCACCGCCCGGTCGACCTCGCCGAACGTCAGGGTGCGCACGTCGTCGCCGGCGCCCGCCATGATGAGCGCCGTCTTGTCGGCGCGCAGCCGAGCGTTCTCGGCGAGGCAGTGGCGCGCCCCGTTGAAAAAGGAGGCGTCGGGGGCAACGGCATAGGATGCGGACAAGCGGAGTCTCCGTAGCGACCCGCTCAGGGAAGCCGAAAGCGGCCGCCCCGACAAGGGCGCCCGCCTTCCTTCGTCGGATTTGCCGGCGGCGCGCGGCGCGCCCCTAGCCGGTGATCTCCTTGGCGGCGGTCAGCATCTCCTTCATGGCCTCGGCGGCGGCCTGATAGGCCGGCGTTCCGACGTCCCAGTTGCTCGCCTTGAGGGCATCCAGCATCCGGTTGGCCTCGGCGACCGCCTTGGTTTCCGCGGCCACGAGGCGGGCGAAGGCGGGATGGGCGGCGGGGGCCGTACCGGCAAGGTCGGCCCTGAGGCTGCGGCCGGGCAGTCCCGACAGGCTCGCCAGGTCCGGATCGGGCTGCGCCATGCCGACGAGGACGCGCGCGAGCTTTCGCTTCCAGGCGCCGATGTCGGCGGGCAGGCGCACCAGGGCATAGAGCGGAACGTCACGCGCATTGACGTTCAGGGCCGTCTGGCCGGTGGCCTCGGCGCGCACGAGGCGGCTGGTGATCTTCTCGATCTCCTCGTGGGTCTTGGAGGCCTTGGCGGCGATGTTCTGGACGCTGGTGGAGATCTCCGAGGTCGCCGCGCGCTGCTGGCCGAGCATCTGGGAGATGGCCTGGTTGAGGTCGCTCGCCTGCGCGATGCGGGCGTTGGTCTCGACGATGCGGTGCTCGAGGTGATCGACGATGGTGCGGCCCGTGGTGACGGCGCTCCGGCTGTCGTGGACGGCTTCGGAAATCGCGCCCATCTCGGTGGTTAGGGTGCTCAGGAGCCCGCGGATCTCACCGGTGGACTTGGCGGTCTGGGCGGAGAGCGACTTCACCTCGGCGGCCACGACGGAGAAACCGCGGCCGGCCTCGCCGGCGCGGGCCGCCTCGATGGTGGCGTTGAGGGCGAGGAGATTGGTCTGGGCCGAGATCGCCGCGATGGTGGTGGCCATCACCTCGATCTGGGCGATGGCGCGTTCGAGGACGACGACGCGGTCCGAGATCTGCGAGGTCCGGGCGTCGATCTCGTGCATCGCCGTGCGCGCCTTCTGCGCGTCCTGAATGCAGGCCTGGGTCTCCGCGAGGGCGCCCTGCGCCACGGCTACGACGGTCTCGGAGGTCTGGGCCACCTCCGCCACGGAGGCCGCCATTTCCTCTGTGGCGCCGGCGATCGTCTGGGTCGCGCTCGCCACCTCGCCGACATCGTAGGTCATCCAGCCGGTATTGGTGGCTGCCTCGGAAGCCTCGCGGGCAATGGAAGCGGTGCTGCCGAGGCTGCGCAGCAGGTCCGCTTCGCGGTTCGCGTGCAGCCGTTCGATCGCAGTCCGCAAGGGCCCCTCGGGCAACTCGACGGAAGCGAAGGACTGGCTCGCCATCAGCGACTCGACCGCTCGAACGAGCCGTGCTTCGTCGCCGGCCTGGGCGGCGCCGGGTGCAGCGTCGACGGCGGGCTGCTTCGGGGCAGAACGAGCGAAGGGTAGTCCGAGCATCGCGATTGATCCTGTAGAACGTAGCGATGTGATCTACCGGACTTCCATTAAAGTATCCTTATTCGTACCCAGACTCGCGACCCAGAAAGAAGCCGTATCAGATCGCGCGACCTGAAACTCGGTGCAGTGCAAACAATTCGTAGCTCCAAGTACGCAATCAGTGCTTGTCGTTTACGATCCACCAGACGCGATTAGAGCCGCTACGGCTCAAAAGTTGGAGCGGAAGATTTCAGCTTTCGATCCATGATCCCAGGGTGATTGGATCCGAATTTTCGCCTCTACTCTCGACGTCCAGCCGTGAACGCTGCCCGCGACCTGGTCTCAAGCCTGTGTCTGGTCTCGTCCGATCGGGCGATCCCGCTCCCGACCCGTCAGGTTCGAAACAACCCGGCAGGTGTCTCATCGGACCCGACCTTCCACGGAATTGAGCCGAAATCGCTCATTTCGCGAGCCAAAGCGGCCCTTCCGACCCAGGACAGCGACCTCCTCAGGTTGTATTCGGGGATCGCGGGGCGCGGATCAGGCTGAGCGCGACAGCGCGACCTCGCGCGGACCGATGAGATCGGCCTTCCGCTCCAGCAGGGTCGGCGGAGGCACCGGCGCCTCGATGGTGCAGACGACTCCCGCCGCCGCGAACAGCAGTTGAACCTCGCCATCGAGTTCCCGGGCAAGGCTGCGCTCGATCAGGCGCGACCCGAAACCGGTCCGGGTCGGCGGGGCGACCGGCGGGCCCCCATGCTCGCTCCAGCGCAGGATCAGGCGGGTCTCCGCCTGGCGCTCCACAGACCAGGCGATCGTCACGGTTCCCCCCTCCTGCGAGAGGGACCCGTACTTCACCGCGTTGGTGCCGAGCTCATGCAGCGCCATGGCGATTGACAGGGCGAGACGCGGCGGCAGGCGGAGTGCAGGACCGGACACGAGGAAGCGCGAGCGCTGCCCCTCCGTCGCGTCCAACGGCGCGATCGCGTCGGCCACGACGTTTCCGAGTTCAGCACCGTCCCAGCTTTCGCGAGTGAGGACGTTGTGAACCCGGGCGAGGGCCAGAAGACGGGCCTCGAAGGCGGCTCGCGCCGCACCGGCCTCCGGTCCCTCCAGGCGGCGCAAGGACTGCCCGGCGATCGACTGCACCGTCGCCAGCGTGTTCTTGACGCGATGGTTGAGCTCGTGAATGAGCAGTTGCTGGTGCTCCGCGGCACGCTTGGCATCGGTGATGTCGACGTTGCACCCGGTGTAGCCGAGAAAATTGCCGGTATCGTCCGTCCGCGGCACGCCCTCGCAGCGAATCCACCGGACGACGCCGTCCCGGTCGATCACGCGGACATCGGCCTGAAACGGCACCCGGGCCGCGAAGGCATCCCGGAAGCGCGTCGCGAAGGTCTCGTAATCCTCCGCGAAGATGACGCGGCGCCAATCCTCACCCGTGAGTTCCGCCGCCGTATGAAGGCCGAACATGTGGTCGAAATGCATGTTGGCGAAGCTGATCTGTGCCGTCTCGTCCGTCATCCAGATCAGGGCCGGTGCCGAGTCGGCCATGTGCCGGAACCGGGCTTCGCTCTCGCGCAGGGCGCTCAGGCCCCGCTGCGTCTCGGCCAGGGCCCGGTCGCGCTCGTCGCTGCGCAGGCGCAGGCGTTGCGAGGCATCCGCGAGCACGTCGCCGAGGCGGCGGATCTCGTGGATGGGCGAGGTGATCCGGGGAATGACCTCGCCGCGGGCGAGCGCCGGACCCGTCGCCGCCAGCCGCCGCAGAGGTTGCGAGACCCGCGACCACAAGTGCACGGCGAGGATGGACGAGGTTGCCAGCACGAGGAGTCCGAAGCCGCCGAAGGCCCAGATCCAGTTGCGCAGGCGCGCTTCCACGAGGGCCTGAGGGATGATGGCGGCCGCCGTCCAACCGGTCAGACGCGAGCGCGCCTCGACGACGGTCACGGCCTTCAGCCGCCGATCCCTGCCCTCCCAGACGTTGGGCGTCGCGGTCTGATACTGCCGCAGGGTCGCGGGTTGCTGCGCGCCGATGAGGGTGTCCGGATCGGGCACCCGCGACAGGATGATTCCCTCCCGGTCGGAGAGCCCGGTGATCCAACCCTCGACGGCTTCCCGGTTGACGAGACTCTCGAGACGGCTGATCGGCACGGAGAAGCTGAGGATGTGGCTGATGCCGCCCTCGCCGAGCACCGGCACGGCCACGGCGTAGGTCGCCTCGGTCGGCTTCATGCCCTTGACGTATCCGGAGACCACCGCGCGCTGGCTGCCCGATGCGATCTCGCGGTCGAACGGCAGGCCGCTGCGCGGCAGGGGGGCACCGCGCGGAACCGCCGTGTTCACGACCTGCTGTCCGTCAGGACGCCGCAGCAGAATGTCGAGGCCGACGGCATCGCGCACCAAGCGGGCCTGGGCGTCGAAGTTGTCGAACTCGCCATCCTTCAGTCGCGGCGACGTCGCCAGTGTCTGCAGCACCGAGACCAGCCCGGCGGTGTCGCGATCGACGGACAGGGCGATGCCGCGCACGTTCTCGCGGGCATCCTGCTCGAAACGGGCCCGCTCCGTTCCGGCGTATCGGACCAGGAGGATGGCCGTGAAGATCAGACCCGGACCGATCAGCGCCACCACCAGGGCGATGAGGTAGACCTGCGTCGAGAATCCTCGCTGGCGGACATGGGCGTAGGCCGAGGCGAGCGACCTTGGCCTCCACCACCGACGCCCCGTGCGACGCTCGGTCGTGGACTCTCCGGGTGGTGGGCCGTTCATGGGCGGTCGACGCCCGAACGATCGATATGGCCGAGGTCGCGGTCGGGTGCGAGCTGGTCCCGTACCCGCTGCTTCAAGATTTTCACGTCCGGAAAGCCGCCGTCGCGCGTCCGATCCCAGATCAGGTGCGGTCCGCATCGGATCACGAAGACGCCGCCGGTCCCGGGAACGAGGGCCACCTCGCCGAGATCGTCACGGAAGGTGGAGAGGAGTTCCTGCGCCATCCATCCTGCTCGCAGCAGCCATTGGCACTGCGTGCAGTAGGTGATCGAAACCCGCGGCTTCTCGGGCGATGGGCGGGGCGTTTCGTCCATGGCGGGTAAAGCGACCGATCGTTCCCGGCTTGTCAACCAGCGCGCGGCACGCCTCCGGTGCAAACCGTGGGCGACCCGCTTCAAGCCGAGCTTCGCCTTCCGGCCAAGTCCTCGTTTTTGGCGAAGTCCTCCTTACCGGCCAAGTTTTTCGCCGCGCGCCTTTATCGCAGCGGGCGTGCACCTATCTGTCATCACGCGTCGCCCGGGGATCGCTCGCGGGTGCCGGTCTGCTGCCCAGGAGTTCAACATGCGTTCAGGTGTCGTCACCACGGCGGGGCCGGTCAGGACTTGGCTGAGCCGGGCGCGGATCGCGGTCGCCGCCCTCGCGCTGGGCACCACCCTGACAGGCTGCGGGGCCATCAACCGGGTTCCGACCCTGGAGGAGCGGGCCAAATCCTCCTGGAGCGAGGTGCAGAACCAGTACCAGCGCCGGGCCGACCTGATCCCGAACCTCGTCGAGACGGTGAAGGGCTACGCCCAGCAGGAAAAGGACGTGCTGATCGGCGTCACCGAGGCGCGGGCCAAGGCCTCCAGCGTCAAGGTCGATGCCTCCACGGTGAGCGATCCGCAGAAGTTCAAGGAATTCCAGGACGCCCAGAATCAGCTCTCCGGCGCCCTCGGTCGCCTGCTCGTCACGGTGGAACGCTACCCCGACATCAAGTCGAACCAGAACTTCCTCGCCCTGCAATCGCAGCTCGAAGGCACCGAAAATCGGATCGCCGTCGCGCGCCGGGACTACATCGCGGCCGTCCAGGACTACAATACCGAGGTCCGCACCATCCCCGGACGCTGGATCGCGGCCTGGTTCTACCCGGAGGCGAAGCCGATGGAGACCTTCACGGCGACGCCCAATTCCGAGCGCCCGCCGAACGTGAAGTTCTAGCCCGCCATGGGCCGTCCGCGCCCGGGACGCGCCGGAGCGTTCTCCGGGCGGCCTCCCGCCGTCCGGCTTTCCGCGGCGCACCTGCTGCTGGGTCTCTGGCTGGTCTTCGGCCTCACCCTCGTTCAGGCCCGCGCCGCCGAGCCCACCTTCCCGACCCTGACGGGTCGGGTCGTCGATGCCGCCGGCATTCTGAAGCCCGACGAGCGGGCGGCGCTGGAGGCCAAGCTCAAGGCCTACGAGGACAGGACCTCGGACCAGGTCGTGGTCGCGACGGTGCCGGGCCTGCAGGATCGCACGGTTGAGGACTATGCCAACCGTCTGTTCCGCGCCTGGAAGCTCGGACAGGCCAAGACCAACAACGGCGCCCTGCTCCTCGTCGCCCCGACGGAGCGCAAGGTCCGGATCGAGGTCGGCTACGGACTCGAGGGCGCCCTGACCGACGCCCTCACGAAGGTGATCATCACCACTGCGATCACGCCGCGCTTCAAGACGGGCGACTTCGCCGGCGGCATCAACGCGGGCGTCGACGCGATGCTGTCGATCCTCGCCGGCGATGCCGAGGAATGGCACCGCAAGGCCGAGATACGCAGCGACGAGGCCGATCCCGGGCACGTGATCGTCTTCATCGTCCTGTTCTTCATCATCCTCTTCGTCGTCTATCGGATGAACCGTGGGCGACGGGGCGGCGGAGGCGGGTTCATCATCCTGCCGGGACCGTCCTCGGGTGGCTGGAGCGGCGGCGTCTCGGGCGGCTTCGACGGCGGCGGGTTCTCGGGCGGCGGCGGCTCGTCGGGTGGGGGAGGGGCATCCGGTGACTGGTGAACGGCGTCCCTTTCTCGATGCGGCGGCGCGGACGCGGATCGGAGAGGCGATTCGCCGGGCCGAGACCGAGACGGCGGGCGAGATCGTGGTGCTGGTGGCCGCCCGCGCCGGGGTCTACCGCTCGGCGCCGCTGCTGCTGGCGCTCGCTGCCGGCCTCGCCGTCCCGTGGCCCCTCATCGCGCTGACCCCCTGGAGCGCGGCCGCGATCGCGCTCGCGCAGGTCGCCGTGGTCCTGCTGACGCTGCTCGCGGGTCTCCATCCCCGAATTCGATTGGCCCTGGTGCCGCGGGTGATCCGCCGCGAACGGGCGCACGAGCAGGCCCTGCGCGAGTTCACCACCCGCGGACTCAGCCGGACGGAGGGGCGGACCGGCGTGCTGATCTACGTGGCCCGGGCCGAGGGCCATGCCGAGATCGTCGCAGACCACGGCGTCGCCGCGCGCGTCCCGCCAGCCGCCTGGGCCGGCGCGATCGAGACTCTGCTGGCGGCCCTGCGGCGCGGCGAGGCGGAGGCGGGACTGACCACCGTCGTGGCCCAGGTCGGCACAATCCTGGCCGGACCGCTTCCGCCGGAGGCGCGGCCCGTGGACGTCCTGCCGAACCGGGTGATCGAACTCGACTGACGATCGGCCGGCCCTGCAACTTCCGGTGACAACTCCGGACTGTGTTATTCAAACCCTAACGATTGAAACGCCCCGCCTCTGGCTCTTCCGCAAAATTTGCGCGAGAAGATCCCTTGACGATCTGCCATCAAGGACAGGTCGCTGGAGCGAGACGTCATGAGTGCGGTATCGAAGCACGGGCCCTGGGCCCTCGTGGGAGCGCTGGGGGCTGCCGCCCTCGCCATCGTCGCGACGACGCGCGGCGAGACGGTCAATGCCCTCTGGATCGTCGTTGCGGCGGTGTGCGTCTACCTGATCGCCTACCGCTACTACTCGCTCTTCATCTCCTCGAAGGTCATGCGGCTCGACGACAGCCGCCAGACCCCGGCCCACGTGCACAACGACGGCCTCGACTACGTCCCGACCAACCGCAACGTGCTGTTCGGCCACCACTTCGCCGCCATCGCCGGTGCCGGGCCGCTCGTCGGCCCCGTGCTCGCCGCGCAGATGGGCTACCTGCCGGGCCTCCTCTGGATCCTGGCAGGCGTGGTCCTGGCCGGCGCCGTGCAGGACTTCATGGTCCTCTTCATCTCGATGCGCCGGGACGGCCGCTCGCTGGGCGAGTTGATCCGGGCCGAGCTCGGCACCATCCCGGGCATCATCGCCCTGTTCGGCACGTTCATGATCATGGTCATCCTGCTGGCGGTGCTGGCGATGATCGTCGTGAAGGCCCTGGCCGAGAGCCCCTGGGGCACCTTCACCGTCGCGGCGACGATCCCGATCGCGATGCTGATGGGCCTCTACGCCCGCTACATCCGGCCCGGAAAGGTCGGCGAGGTCTCGATCATCGGCTTCGTGCTGCTGATGCTGGCGATCGTCTACGGCGGCAACGTCGCCGCCGATCCGTACTGGGGTCCGTTCTTCACCTTCACCGGCACCCAGCTCTGCTGGCTGCTGATCGGCTACGGCTTCGTCGCCTCGATCCTGCCGGTCTGGCTCCTGCTCGCCCCGCGCGACTACCTCTCGACCTTCCTCAAGATCGGCACCATCATCGGCCTCGCGCTCGGCATCGCCTACGTCGCCCCGCACATGCAGATGCCGGCCGTCACCAAGTTCGTCGACGGGAGCGGACCGGTCTGGGCCGGATCGCTGTTCCCGTTCCTGTTCATCACGATCGCCTGCGGCGCGGTCTCGGGCTTCCACGCTCTGATCTCCTCCGGCACGACGCCGAAGCTGATCGACCGTGAGTCCGACGCCCGCTTCATCGGCTACGGCGGCATGCTCATGGAGAGCTTCGTGGCCGTGATGGCGCTGGTCTCCGCCAGCGTGATCGAGCCGGGCATCTACTTCACCATGAACTCGCCGGCCGGCCTCGTCGGCACCACGCCGGAATCCGCGGCCGCCGCGGTCACGAAGCTCGATCCTGCCTTCGCCATCACGGCGGAGCAGATCGCCCAGACGGCCAAGGACGTCGGCGAGCACTCGATCATCTCCCGCGCCGGCGGCGCGCCGACCCTCGCGGTCGGCATGGCCCACATCATCTCCTCGGCCATCGGCGGCAAGGCGATGATGGCGTTCTGGTACCACTTCGCCATCCTGTTCGAGGCGCTGTTCATCCTGACGGCCGTGGACGCCGGCACCCGCGCCGGGCGCTTCATGCTGCAGGATCTGCTCGGCCTCGTCTCGCCGCGGTTCAAGGACACGACGGCCTGGGCGCCCAGCATCCTGGCCACCGCCATGTGCGTCGGCGCCTGGGGCTACTTCCTCTACCAGGGCGTCACCGATCCGCTCGGCGGCATCTACACCCTCTGGCCGCTGTTCGGCATCTCCAACCAGATGCTGGCGGCCGTGGCCCTGACGCTCGCCACCGTGGTGATCTTCAAGATGAAGCGCGAGCGCTACGCCTTCGTCACGATCATCCCCACCGTCTGGCTCTGCGTCTGCACCCTGACGGCGGGCTGGCAGAAGATCTTCTCGGCGGACCCGAAGATCGGCTTCCTCTCCCATGCCGACCGCTTCTCGGCCGCCATCGCCGAGAACAAGGTGCTGGCGCCGGCCAAGAACATGGCCGACATGCACAAGATCGTCTTCAACGATCGGATCGATGCGGCCCTCGCGGTGATGTTCGTCGGCCTCGTGCTCGCCATCGCCACGTTCGGCATCATGGCCTGCGTGAAGGCCTACCGGGCCGATCGCTGGACCGCCCTGGAGAGCGGCGGCCCGGCCGTCGTTCCCGCGGAGTAAGCCTCATGGCGCTGTCGTCGACCGAGTTGCGGGACCGTCTCAAGACCTTCTCGAAATGCGTCTGCGACGGCGCCCGTCTGATGGTGGGGCAGGGCGACTACGAGGCCTATGCCGCCCATATCCGCAGGACCCATGCGGATCAGGAGCCCATGAGCGAGCGGGAGTTCTTCCGGAACCGGGAGAACGCCCGCTTCGGCGTCGGCAATCGCAACGGCTTCCGCTGCTGCTGACCGCTCCCGTCCGTCATCCTGGCGGGCGTTATCCAAGCTCGCAGCCCCCCGCCCGTGGCGCCGGCAGCGCCGCGCCGCATCCACCTGGAGCGCATCGCCAGGGATGGCGACCATGGCGTCGTCGCGACCTTCCTGCGCAGCCATTCCATGACCCGGGAACGGGTGCAGCGGATCTGTACCCTGACTGGCTCCGCGACCACCGACCGGCCCATCCTGACGGGTCCGGACTGGGCGTTGCTGAAGGGTATCTGCGGGAACGGCCCGGCCACATCGGCCCCTGAAACAGACGGCGACGTCAGGGTCCAGGCCGCCGGTTTACACCCGGAAACAAAAAACTCGGGCCGAGACCTCGATTGCGTCGCGTCGTCACGGCTACAGAGGAGCCGGTGGCATGCGACCACCGTGGTACACCAGCGTCGGCGCGATCGCGTGGGAGCCCCATGGGCCTCGTTCAGTATGCTCTGAAGTTCCGCATCACGATCTACGTCCTCGCCGTGCTGATGATGCTCGGCGGCGCCGCGGCGGTCGTGGTCGCGCCCAAGGACGTGCTGCCCACCGTGGATATCCCGGTGGTCGTGGTGGTGTGGACCTATAACGGCCTGTCGACCTCCGAGATGGAGCGTCGCATCACCACCTACGCGGAGTTCTCGCTCTCAAACAACGTCAACAACATCGCCCGGATGGAATCCACGACCCTCCAGGGCACGGCGATCCAGAAGATCTACTTCGACGGCGCGGTGAGCATCGATCTCGCCATCGCGCAGGTCGTCTCGGCGATGAACTCGATCCGGGCGACGATGCCGCCCGGCGTGCAGCCGCCCATCGTGCTGCGCTTCTCCGCCTCCTCGGTGCCGGTGATCCAGCTCGCGCTCTCCTCCGACCGCGAGAGCCTGACCAAGGTCTTCGATTACGCCCAGTACCGCATCCGCCAGCGCCTGACGCAGGTGCCCGGTTCGACCCTGCCGTCGCCCTTCGGCGGCACGCCGCGCCAGATCATGGTCGACCTCGACCTGCACGCCCTTCAAGCCCTCGGGCTCACGGCGCTGGACGTCACCAACGCCGTCACGGCGCAGAATCTCACGATTCCCTCCGGCCTCGCCAAGATCGGTGAGCAGCAGTACCCGGTGCAGCTCAACGCTTCGCCCGAGGCGATCGAGGCCCTGAACCAGATCCCCATCAAGGTGGTGGGCGGTCAGCCGATCCTGGTGCGCGACGTCGCCAACGTGCGCGATGGCGGACCGCCGCAGGTCAACATCGTGCGTGCCGACGGCGTGCACTCGGTGCTGATGCGCATCTTCAAGAACGGCACCGCCTCGACGCTCGACGTGGTCAACAACGTCAAGAAGGCTCTGCCTGACATTCAGGCCGCCGCCCCCGAGGGCATGAGCCTCAAGCCGCTGTTCGACCAGTCGGTCTTCGTCTCGGCCGCCATCGAGGGCGTGATCCACGAGGCGATCATCGCGGCGGGCCTCACCGGCCTGACCATCCTGCTGTTCCTCGGCTCCTGGCGCTCCACCATCGTGGTGCTGGTCTCGATCCCGCTCTCGATCCTGACCTCCCTCGCCATCCTGGCGGCGCTCGGCGAGACCATCAACGTGATGACCCTCGGCGGCCTGGCGCTGGCGGTCGGAATCCTGGTCGACGACGCCACCGTGGCGATCGAGAACACCTACCGGCTGTTCGAGGAGGGCGAGCCCTTCCGGAAATCGGTGGTGGAGGGCGCCGCCGGCATCGCCAAGCCGGCGCTGATTTCGACCCTGTCCATCTGCGCCGCCTTCGTCTCGGTCTTCGCGCTGACCGACACGCCGAAATACCTGTTCACGCCCCAGGCCCTGGCGGTCGTGTTCGCGATGCTGACCTCCTACGTCCTGTCGCGCACCCTCGTCCCGGTGCTGATCGACGTGCTGGTGGCCCGGGAATACGATGCCAAGCATGGGGAGGGCGCCGAGCCGCGGCGGGGACGCGTCGCCCGCGCCCTCGGCTGGATCGGCGGCCCGGTCTTTCGCCTGGCCGGCTGGTTCCGACACGGCTTCGAGGCGCGGTTCGCACGCTTCCACCGCGGCTATCTCGGCCTGCTCCACGTCGTCATCGCCCGCCGCGCCGCGACCCTGACCCTGGTGGCCGTCGTCTTCGCCACCACGGCCGGGCTCTTCGTCTTCGTGGGGCAGGACTACTTCCCCCAGGTCGCCTCGAGCCAGATGACCCTGCACCTGCGGACCCGGCCCGGCATGCGCATCGAGACCGCCGAGCAGGTCTTCGCGCAGGTCGAGAACGTCGTCCGCGAAGTGATCCCCCAGGGTGAGATCGACCAGATCCTCGACAATATCGGTCTGCCGGCGAACAACTACAACTTCGCGTTCTCTGACGGCTCGTTCGTCGCCTACAACGACGGCCAGATGCTCATCAACCTCAAGGAGGGGCACGGCTCGGTGGCCGACTACACCAAGCGCCTGCGCGAAATGCTGCGCGAGCGCTTCCCCGATGTGGTCTTCTACTTCCAGCCCTCGGACATCATCACCCAGATCCTGAACTTCGGAACCCTGGCGCAGATCGACATCCAGGTTTCCGGCCGCAACACCGCCAAGGACCTGGCGGTGGCGCAGAACATCGTCCGTCGCCTGAAGAGCGTGCGCGGCGCCGTCGACGTGCACCTGCACCAGATCGTCGGCACGCCGCAATTCTTCGTGGACGTCGACCGGCGGCTCGCCTCCGAGCTCGGGCTGACCCAGCAGCAGATCGCGCAGGGCCTGAACGTCTCGCTGTCGGGTTCCTTCCAGGTCACGCCGAACTTCTGGACCGACCCGAAGACCGGCATCCCTTACCAGTTGTGGGTGCAGACCCCGGAATATCGAAACGACTCGCTCACGGCGCTGCAGAACACGCCGCTCCTGGTCAATGGCGGTGCCGATGCGCCGGGCGTGCTGACGCTCCTCTCCAGTGTCTCCACCATGCGCCGCGAGGGCTCGCAGACGGTGATCAACCACGTCAACACCCAGCCGACCTTCAACGTCTACGCGGCGGTGCAGGACAGCGACCTCGGCTCCGTGTCGAAGGAGATCCGCAAGATCATCGCCGACGAGCAGAAGGCCCTGCCGGCGCCCGACAAGATCACGGTCCGCGGGCAGATCGAGAACATGGAATCGGCGTTCTTCCGCCTCCAGGTCGGCCTCGCGATCGCCCTCGTGGCGGTCTATCTCCTGATGGCGGTGAACTTCCAGAGCTGGGGCGACCCCTTCGTGGTGCTGGCCGCCCTGCCGCTCGCCTTCTGCGGCATCGTCGCGAGCCTGTTCATCACCGGAACGACGTTCTCGATTCCCTCACTCTTCGGCGCGATCATGTCGGTGGGTATCGCTTCCGCCAACTCCATCCTGCTGGTCACCTTCGCCAAGGAGCATCGCGAGGCGACCGGATGCGGCGCGGTCGAGGCGGCGCTGCTCGCGGGCGAGACCCGCCTGCGGCCGGTGCTGATGACCGCGAGCGCGATGTTCCTCGGCCTGATCCCGATGGCCCTCGGCACGGGCGAGGGGGGTGAGCAGAACGCCGCGCTGGCCCGGGCGGTGATGGGCGGCATCGCGGTCGGCACCCCGGCGACGCTGCTCTTCGTGCCGTTCCTGTACGCGCTTCTGCGCCGGGGCGATGTCAAGCCGTTGGAGGATTACGCGTGAGCCGTTGGCGGGTCTTGGGCGTTGCCGGCAGGGTAAGGCCCGGTTCGGGGATGGGACAGCCGTGATGCATCAGACCCATGACCCGTCCGACATCCCGCCGCCGCCCGGCAAGGCGCCGTTCCTGATCGCCGCGGTGGCCGCCATCGGCCTGCTCGCCTGGGGCGGGTACGGCCAGATGGAGCGGCGCGCCGCCGCCTCCGAGACCCAGCGCAAGATGAACAGCTTCGTGCCGATGGTGCGCACCGCCTCCGCGGAGCGGGCGGACAAGCCGATCGACATCACCCTGCCGGGCCAGACCGACGCCTTCGCCAAGGCGGCCCTCTACGCGCGCGCCACCGGCTACATCGCCGAGCGCCGCGTCGACATCGGCAGCCGCGTCCGCCAGGGCGACATCCTGATGCGCATCGCCGCTCCGGATCTCGACCAGCAGCTGGCCCAGGCGGAAGCGCAGACCGGGCAGCTCGAAGCCGCGCTCCTGCAGGCCAAGTCCATGGTCGACCAGGCCAAGGCCAACGTGAACCTCGCCAACGTCACCAACAACCGAACCACGACGCTCGCGGGCCAGGGCTGGGCCTCGAAACAGAACGCGGACAACTCCCAGGCCAGCGTGCTCAGCCAGGCCGCGACCCTCGCCTCGGCGGAGGCCGGCGTGAAGGTGGCCCAGGCCAACATCAAGGCGCAGGCGGCCACGGTGGAGCGCCTGCGCGCGCTCACCGGCTTCAAGGACATCATCGCGCCCTTCGACGGCGTCATCACCCAGCGCGGGGTCGATGTCGGCGACCTCGTGCACGCGGACGGAACGGGGACGGCGCTGCTCTCTATGGACCGTGACGACATCCTGCGCGTCTCGGTCAACGTGCCCCAGAACGTCGCGGTCGGCGTGAAGCCCGGCGTCGATGCCACGATCAAGGTGCCGCAGATCGCCGACCGGACCTTTTCCGGCAAGGTCGAGCGCAGCTCCGTGGCGCTGCTGACATCGTCGCGCACCCTGACGACCCAGGTCGACGTGCCGAACACGGACGGCGCCCTGCGGGCGGGGCTCTACGTCTACGTCACCCTGAAGGTGCCGCGCACCGAGCCCAACGTGCGCGTGCCGGCCGAGAGTCTCGTCTTCAACCAGCGCGGCACGCAGGTGGCGGTGGCCCGCGACGACGGTACGGCGCAGTGGCGCACGGTGACGATCCGGCGCGACCTCGGCACGACCGTCGAGCTCGGCCAGGGGCTGGAGGGCGGCGAAGAGATCGTGCTCAGCCCGCCCGCCGACCTGCGCGACGGCCAGAAGATCGAGCGCAAGCCGCCGGCGGGGGACGGCAAGCCGCTGAAGTCGGCCGCCCGGTAGCAACACCTTCACACGCACCGCGCCGCACGTTTCTTCGGCCGAAATGGGCCGGTGTCACGGGGCCATCGGCTTCCCCGGCCGTTTCGAATCGATGGAATCCGGAGAAGCGTAGCCCTGCACATCGAAGGGCGCATCGACCGCGACGATCCCGGGATCGTTCACCCGCGCCATGGGCTCGGCGGTCGGACGGCAACGCCAGCGTGTTCGCGGCACGCGACCCGGACCTCGCCGCGCGCGCCCTGCTTCTTCGTCGCGTCACCACCCGCTCGATCCTTGCCGCCCTCCTCTTCGAGACCGGCGGCATCGCCGTGCCGGGGGGCCGACCCGCCTCCGGGGCTCGGTTCCGAACGCTCCCTTCCCGCGGACAAGTGCACCGCCGGTCGCGACCTCACCGATGTCCGACCCGTCGGAGACGTTGCCTTCGGTGGACCCTTCGCCGTGAACGGCGGCGGCATGGGACGGGATGGATCCGGCGAAGTCGTCCACCCATCCGCCGACGCGGATCGATGGGGTTCGCTCGAATTCGGACCCTTCGCCTTCGTAGCCCGGTGCCCGGCGGGTGATCTCGCATTCTTTTCGACCCATCGATTTGCCTGGACGCCGGAGGGCCGCGCCGCCGGCGTAACCGTGCGCGACATCGGCGTAGACGAACAACGAGGCCTGCCCATCGCGGTCTCAGGCTTCGCGACAGTTCGGCGAAACCGAACGATCCGCGCGGGCTTCGCGTCGGACGTCTGCGCGCCGTGGTGTCGATCGTCGGAATCTGCCACCTCGTCGGACACCACGAGGCGGGCAGGTCGATCGCGTCGGCAGACTGGGGCAGGAGGAGAAGACAGGTTGGGCTTCATGAAGTCAGCGAGCGGGCCTCGTATCCGACACGTCCTGCTGCTCGTCCTCAGTCTCGTGTTCGTCGCGGCCGGAATCGGGATGATCGTCACCGGAGCGGATGGCGGCATCACGGCGACGGCGTTCTTCGGAATCTGCGCAGCCATCGCTGCCTGGCAGTTGTGGCCGGCCCTGCTCGAGACGGAGACCCGCTCCGCCGACGCGCTGCTCGCGCGCTACCCGGGTCCCGTCGTCCTGCGCGCCTCGAAGCGCAAGCTCCTCGTCCTCGCCGCTCTGTCGGCCGCCTTCGGCGGGGTCATGCTCTGGACGCTGCTGTACGAGGCGATCCCGATCGCCGCCCAGGTGCTGGTCTGGCCGGGCGTGGTACTGTTCCTCGGTGGTGCGCCCCTGATGATCGTCATTGCGATCCGGGGTTCGGCGCTCCACCTGGACGGGGTGGGCCTGACGATCGTGCAGGCCGACCGCGTGCGGCGGGTGGGCTGGCACGATGCCAGCGGATTCACTGCGGTCGCGGTGTCCCGCGCAGCGCAGCGGATCGTCATGTTCGACGACGCCAGTGCCGAGGACACACGCCTCGCGGCGATGAACCGCAAGCTCACTGGACGTGGCATGGGCCTCCCGGACACGTATGGATTGGATCCGGATGCCCTCGCGGAGTTGCTGACGGCGTGGCGTATGCGGGCAGTCTCGTGCCCGCTCCACCACCTCCCCGGCGCGGATCGGACCTGACTCACGAAAGCTCCGCGGCGGTTCACGAGCCCCTGCGCAGCCGGGCGGGCCGCCATCGGATGATCGCCCGCGCGCCCGCAGGTGGTTGCGTGAAGCGAACCCGGCGTGGACAAGGCGGTCCCGGCGTTGCCCCGGCGACCCGCGATGGACCCCACATGCCGGCTCAAGCTCCCAGCGAGATCGCGAATGGCGCGCGCTTCGCCTCGATTGCCGCTGCCATCACCTGCGTCGCGGTGGTCGGGATCGGCCTCAGCCTGACGATCCCGCTGCTCTCCATCGAGATGGAGCGCATGGGGGCCTCGAGCACCCTGATCGGGGTGAACACCGCGGTCGCCGGCCTCGCGGCCATTCTCACGGTGCCGTTCGTGCCGCGCCTCGCCGCCCGCCTCGGCGTCCTGCGCCTGCTCGTCGGCGCCATCGTCCTCGGTTCGCTCTGCCTCGTCGCCTTCAAGCTCCTCCAAGGCATCGCCTGGTGGTTCGTGCTGCGCTTCGTGTTCTCCACGAGCCTCGGTGCCCTGTTCGTGCTTTCCGAATTCTGGATCAACGCGGCGGCCCCGCCGGAGCGCCGCGGGCTGGTGATGGGCATCTACGCGACGGTCCTGGCCCTCGGCTTCGCGGTCGGACCGGCCCTGCTCGCTGTCTTCGGCACGCAGGGCTACGCCCCCTATGTCGCCGGCGCCGGCCTGTTCCTCGTCGCCCTGGTGCCGCTCCTGCTGGCCCGGGACCTGTCGCCCGTGATCGGTCATGGGCGTGGACGGTCCTTCCTCGCCTATCTGCGCCTGGCTCCCGCCGCCACCGTCGCGGCGCTGGTCTACGGCGCGGTGGAGACCGGTGGCTTCGCGATCCTGCCGCTCTACGGCCTACGCCTCGGCTACGACGCCGAGACGGCGGCCGGGCTCGTCAGCGCGCTGGCGTTGGGCAACGTCATGTTCCAGATCCCCTTCGGCTGGCTCGCCGACCGGGTGGACCGCCGCCTCGTGCTGCTCATGGCTGGCCTCGGCGGCGCGCTCGGGTCGAGCCTGATCCCGCTTGCCTCCGCCTCGTTCCCCGCATTGCTGGTCCTGCTGTTCCTGTGGGGCGGGATCGCCGGCACGCTCTACACGGTCGGCCTCGCCCACCTCGGGGCGACGGTGCGGGGACCGGAGCTCGCAGGCGCCAACGCCGCCTTCGTGGTGCTCTACAATGTCGGCCTGATGCTCGGTCCGCCGATCATCGGTGGCGGCATGGACCTCGCCCCGCCCCAGGGCTTCGCCTACAGCCTGTGCCTGCTGTTTCTCGGCTATGCGGCGGTCGTCGCCCTGCGCATCGTCCAGCATCCCAAGCATGATGCGCCTTGACGAATCCCGGCCGATGAGGCAATCACCCGCCGGTATTCAGCCGGCCCACGCCGGCCCTTTTGCGTTTCGCTGATGCGGAATGCCGCGATCACAGGAGCGCCGCGTCCATGGCCAAGGCCGTCACCGTTAAAGTCAAGCTGATCTCGACCGCCGATACGGGTTACTTCTACGTCACGAAGAAGAACTCACGCACGCAGACCGAGAAGCTGTCGATGAAGAAGTACGACCCCGTCGTGCGCAAGCACGTCGACTTCAAGGAAACCAAGATCAAGTAAGCCCGACGGCGCGATCCCGCGCCGCAGAGGTGTCTGAAGGGCCGTTTCTCCGGGAGGGGAAGCGGCCTTTTCGTTTGGGCCACGGGACGGTTGATGTGCCGACCCGTTCGGGCGATGGAGAGCCTTCGGCGCCCCCACCTGCAGGATGAGTTCATGGCAGACGATCCGGACCGCACCTTCGACGTCGATCTGTTCGTCATCGGCGGCGGCTCCGGCGGCGTCCGCGTGGCCCGCATCGCCGCCGGGTACGGTGCCCGGGTCCAACTCGCCGAGGAATACCGGGTCGGCGGCACCTGCGTGATCCGCGGCTGCGTGCCCAAGAAGCTCATGGTCTATGCCGGGCGCTTCGCCGACGACTTCGCGGATGCCGCCGGCTTCGGCTGGTCGGTGCCCGAGCCGCGCTTCGACTGGAGCATTCTGAAGGCCCGGCGCGATGCGGAGGTGGCGCGGCTCGAGGGCATCTACGATGCCAATCTCGGCCGGGCCGGCGTCTCCGTCGTTCCCGAGCGGGCCGTGATCGAGGATGCGCACACGGTGCGCCTCGTCGGGTCGGACCGCCGCGTCACGGCCCGCATCATCCTGGTCGCGGTCGGCGCCCAACCGGTCAAGGAGCCGCTGATCCCGGGCGCCGAGCTCGCCATCACGTCGAACGAGGTCTTCGACCTCGAGACCCTGCCCGAGCGCATCCTCGTGGTCGGCGGCGGCTACATCGCGGTGGAGTTCGCCGGCGTCTTCGCGCATCTCGGCAGCCGCACGACGCTGCTGCACCGGGGCGACCGGCTGCTGCGCGGCTTCGACGACGAGATCCGCGACGCCCTGGGCGAGGCCTATGCCGAGCGCATGGACCTGCGCCTCGGCCGGACGGTGGAACGCCTCGACCGGACCGATGGCGGCATTCGCGTCACCCTCGACAACGGCAGCGATCTGGAAGTCGATCAGGTGCTGACCGCGACAGGGCGGCGGCCGAACATCGCCGGCCTCGGCCTCGATCGAGTCGGAATCACGCCGGATGCGCGCGGCGCGATTCCCGTCGACGCTTTTTCGCAGACCTGCGTTCCGTCGATCTACGCGGTGGGCGACGTCACGGACCGGGCCGCGCTGACGCCGATCGCGATCCGCGAGGGGCACGCCTTCGCCGACACCGTGTTCGGCGGCAAGCCCTGGTGCGTCGATCACGGCCTCATCCCCACCGCCGTCTTCTCGACGCCGGAGATCGGCGTCGTCGGCCACAACGAGGACGTCGCGCGCAAGCTCTACGGCGCCGTCGACGTCTACCGGTCGAGCTTCCGCCCGATGAAGGCGACCCTATCCGGCCGTGCGGAGCGCGTGCTGATGAAGGTGGTGGTCGATTGCGCGAGCGACCGGGTCGTCGGCGTGCACGTGCTCGGGCACGATGCCGGCGAGATCATCCAGGCGGTGGGCATCGCGGTCACCATGGGCGCCACCAAGGCGGATTTCGACCGCACCATCGCGGTGCATCCGACCGCCGGCGAGGAACTCGTCACGATGCGCAGCCCCGTGGTGACGAAGCACCCGGTGGGCGTCGGCTAACGGCCCGGTGAGCGAGGCTCCCGCGCCCGATACGTCTCGGCGCTACATCTTCCGCCGGCGCGTCATCGGCAAGAACGCGCGCAACGACAGGATTCGCTACCGCGCGACGTTCCTGAACACCATCGGCACGTCCCTGGTGATGCTGGGCTTCTTCCTGCCCGGCATCCGGCTCTACGACCGCTACGACTATCGCCTGACCCAGGACGAGGCCCTGGACGTGATCTGGCATTACTTCCAGACCGAGCCCGGCGTCGCGAGCCTCGGTGCCCTCACCCTAGGCTTTGCCCTGCACTTGATCGCCATCGGGCATCTCGGCAAGCTGGAGGATTGACCGCCGGTCAGCCCGGCGGCCACTTGAAGTCGTCGGCCCGGCCGGGTTGGGACACGGGCGCGGCGCCTCGCACGAGGGTCCGCTCGACGGTGCCCGACGGATCTGGATCGCGCGGGCGGCCGCTGATGAGGGCTCCACCGGGCGTGACCTCGGCCCGCCCGAGGGGCAGGACGGGTCCGGCGAGGGGCTTGACCGGAAGCGCCGGAATACCCGGCGGCTCGGGCAGGCTCGGCAGCATCGCGGTGATCTGCCGGTCGATGGCGGCCGCATCGTCGAGCTTGGCCGTCTCGCCCTCCAGTGACGGCTGCGGCGCCGCCACGGGGGCCGCGAGCGACGGCTGGGCCGGGGGCGTGCCGGCCCCCATCATCCGCTTCAGTTCGACGTCGGCGAAATGCGCCATCTTGCGCGCGCCCGCCTTGGTGAAGTGCACGCCGTCCGCAGTGCGCAGCTTCGCCTCCTGCCCTTCGAGATCGGGACCGGTCGCCGTGTAACGATTACGATCGTCGACGAAGCCCGGCCAGATATCGACGTAGGTCTGGCCGGCCTTGGCAACGCGCTCGCGGAAGATGTCGTTGATCGCTGCGATGTCCTTCGTCAGGGATTCGCTGCGCATGGGCGGCGCCCCGACCCAGATCAGCGGGATCTTGGCCTCGCCGAACACCCGGATCAGGGCATCGACCCGCTCGGCATAGAGGGTGCGCCAGCGGTCGCTCAACGGGTCGAGGGTCTGGTCGCCCTCGCGGAGAGGCTGACGATCGTTCGAACCCAGCATGACCACGGCGTAACTGGTCTTCGGGTTCGCCTTCAGGAACTCCTCGGCGGCCTTCGGCCAGTCGACCACGTCCTTGCGCACGAGGCCGCTATCGGCCTTCGAGCGATCGACGACGCCGATCTCGGTATTGTCCTCGAAGACGTTCGAGAGGCCGCTGCCGAGGTGGCCCGCGAGCGTGTCGCCGAACACCGCGATGCGGGTCGTCGGCTCGACCTTCGGGATGGCGGGCTTCGGCTGGGCGACGACCGGAGCGGGGCGGGGGCGGCGGCGGACGGCACGTCCGTCATCGTGACCCGAGCGCCCATCATCGGCGTAGCCGCGATTGCGCGGCGGCGCTGGCCGGACACTGGGCACCGGGGCGACCTGGGCCGGCGCCGGGCGGTCCTCCCAGGGCCAGTAGAACTGACGCGGCGCCTCCTGCGGCGGCGCCGGCGGCGCATAGCGCCGGTTCGCCTGCCGTGCTCCGTAGCCGTCGTCGCTCCGGTAATAGTCTCGCGCCCGCCGGCGCGGTGACGAGTAGTCGCCGCCCCGCGGCGCATCGTAGGAATCTCCCCACTGCGCATGGGCCGGCGCGGCACCCGCGACGAGCAGGGACAATCCGGAGAGGAAACACCAGGCCGCGCGCGATGCCGGCAAGGTCATGGGACGCCTCGATCGATCAGACCGGAGTACCGGTCGGGTGCCGTCACCTTAGAGGAGGATGCGGCCGAGGTCTAAGGGCGGCGCCGGAGGTGCTCAAGCAGCGCCGGCGTGGCGTAGCCGTCCGCCGGCAGACCCTCGGCGATCTGGTACTGCCGCACCGCCTCGCGCAGCTTCGGCCCGGCGCGCCCATCGGCCTCGCCCGCGTAGAGCCCGCGCCCGGCGAGGCCGGTCTGGAGCGCCTGCAGCCCGGCCTTGTCGAGGCGGGCATCCCGCACGGGCCAGGGCGCGGCCAGGGCGGGTCCGCCGGCCAGACGGTCCGCCAGATGTCCGACCGCCAGGGCGTAGGAATCCGATGTGTTGTAGGCGCGGACCACCTCGAAATTGTCGGTGATCAGGAAGACCGGTCCGCCGAGACCGCCGGGCAGGAACAGGCTGCCCGGGCCTGCGCCGGGCAGGGCTTCGCCGTCGGCACGCCTGACGCCGCGCTGGGCGAAGTCCGCGAGGTTCCCGCGATAGCGCGCGAGGTCGAACCCGGGCGGCAGGATCACCTCGTAGCCCCAGGACGGGCCCGTGTTCCAGCCCAGGGCCTTGAGGTAGGCAGCGATGGAGGCGAGGGCATCGGCCTCCGACCCCCAGATGTCCCGATGCCCATCCCCGTCGAAGTCCACGGCATGGGCCAGGAAGCTGGAGGGCAGGAACTGCACCTGGCCCATGGCGCCGGCCCAGGAGCCCTTCATCCGCTCCGGCGTGACGTCGCCGCGCTCCAGGATGGTGAGGGCGGCGAGGAGTTCGTCGCGAAACAGGGTGCCGCGAAACCGCGCCTCCGCCAGGGTCGCGAGCGCCCGGATCGTCGGAACGCTGCCGGCGCTCGTTCCGAAATCCGATTCGACGCCCCAGAAGGCCAGCACGATCCACCGCGGCACGCCGTAGCGCGCCTCGATCCGCGCGAGGAGCGGCGCGAGCCGCCTGGCCTGAGCCTGGCCTCGGGCGATCCTCCCGGCCGAGACGGCGCCCACCAGATAGTCCCAGACGGGCCGCCCGAACTCGCCCTGCTTACGCGTGCGGGCGAGGATGTCGGGATCGGGTCCGGAGATCCCCGCGAAGGCGGCCGAGAAAGTGTGGGGCGTGACGCCACGGGCCTCGGCATCCGGACGCAGCGCGGCGACGAAGGCGGCGAAGCCCGGCTTCGCCTCCATCGTCGCGGCGGCCGGGGTCGATGCGGCGCCCGCGGCCTCGGCGGGACAGGCTCCGAGCAAGCCGGCGAGGACGACGAGCGTCCAGCGCCTCACGTGCGGTTGCGCCGGGTCAGGGCCTCTTCCCAGGCGAAGGCCTGGGCGACGATCTGGTCGAGGTCGTCGTTCTGCGGGGTCCAGCCGAGATCGCGGATGCGCTGCGCCTCGGCGACGATCTGGGCGGGATCCCCCGGCCGCCGCGGCGAGAGGCGAACCTCGAAATCGCGGCCCGAGACGCGCTTGACCACCTCGATCACCTCCAGAACCGAGTAGCCGCGGCCGTAGCCGCAGTTCAGGGTCAGGCTCTCGCCGCCGGACCGGAGGTGGTTGAGCGCCACGCGATGGGCCTCGGCGAGGTCGGAGACCTGGATGTAGTCGCGCAGGCACGAGCCGTCGCGGGTCGGATAGTCGGTCCCGTAGACCTCCAGATGGGTCCGCTGACCGAGCGCCGCCTGCGTGGCGACCTTGATCAGGTGGGTGGCGTTCGGCGTCGATTGCCCGGTCCGGCCGCGCGGGTCGGCGCCGGCCACGTTGAAGTAGCGCAGGACGACGTAGGAGAAGCCGTGGGCCTTGGCCGCATCGGCGATCATCCACTCGCTCATCAACTTGGAGCGTCCGTAGGGATTGATCGGCGCGGGCAGCAGATTCTCCGGCACCGGCACGACCTCCGGCTCGCCATAGACAGCCGCCGTCGAGGAGAAGATCACGTGCTTGACCCCGCAGCGAACCGCGGTTTCGATCAATGCCCGCGTCTTTACGGTATTGGCCAAGTAGTAATGCAGCGGATCCGCGACCGAATCCGGCACGACGATCCGCGCGGCGAAGTGTGCGATCGCATCGATACGGTGCTGAAGGATGATTTCCGTGACCAGAGACTGGTCCGCGACATCGCCGACGACGAGCTTGACCTCGGGAGGGAGCGCCCAGTCGAACCCGGTCGAGAGGTCGTCGAGTACGACGACCTCTTCGTGTCCGGCGTCGAGAAGTGCCAGGACCATGTGGCTGCCGATATAGCCCGCCCCGCCCGTGACAAGAACCGCCATGACACCTTCTCCCCAAACGTCTCACCGACGATATATCGGAAATCGAGCTTGTCGGTTATGCCCGTAACGTCGACGCCTCGATCAGCTCTGTCAGTGGAGGTTGTAGCGGGGCGACGTCAATCCATTCGAGGTTCTCCTCACCTTATCCTCGCTACCGGGTCCCGCTTGATGAAACCGATTCGCAAAGCCGTCCTGCCCGTTGCCGGATTGGGCACCCGTTTCCTTCCGGCCACGAAGGCGGTTCCGAAGGAGATGCTCACCGTCGTGGACCGCCCCGTCGTGCAGCACGTCGTCGACGAGGCGCGTGAAGCGGGAATCGAGCATTTCATCTTCGTGACGGGACGCGGCAAGGCGGTGATCGAGGATCACTTCGACGTCGCCTTCGAGCTCGACCGGATGCTGCAGGAGCGGGGCAAGACCGAGGCCTACGAGGCCCTGAAGCGCGACCTGCCGGCCGCCGGCCAGACCAGCTTCACCCGCCAGCAGGCGCCCCTCGGCCTCGGCCACGCGGTGTGGTGCGCCCGCGAGATCGTCGGCGACGAGCCCTTCGCGGTCCTGCTGCCCGACATGCTGAGCCGGGGCTGCATGCAGCAGATGCTCTCCGCCTACGAGCGCCACGGCGGCAACGTCATCGCGGTCGAGGAGGTCAAGCCCGAGGAGACGCACCAGTACGGCATCGTCGGCGTCGGCCAAACCTTCGGTCAGACCTTCGAGATCAACGGCATGGTGGAGAAGCCGAAGGCCGGAACGGCACCGTCCAACTTCATAATCTCCGGACGCTACATCCTCCAGCCCGAGATCTTCGATATCCTCTCGCATGGCGAGACCGGTGCCGGCGGCGAGATCCAGCTCACCGACGCCATGATCAAGCTCGCCAAGGACCAGGCCTTCTTCGGCATGCATTACCAGGGCCGGACCTACGACACCGGCTCCAAGCTCGGCTTCCTGACGGCCAACATCGCCTACGCCCTCGAGCGCAAGGACCTTTCCGACGCCCTCAAGGCCGAGATCGCGCAGCTCTTGAGCGAGCATTAGGGGCGAGGCGCCGACCCGGGAGACGTGACGTTCCGCACTGGGAATCTGCGTTGAACGACGTTCAAAGCCCTTGCATTTTGTGCGGCGCACTTTAGATTGTGCATTGCGGGACCGCGATGGCGTCGCGGTTCAGCAGCCCTTCTTGGGCGTTTCCTCCCTAGACTTAGGGCCGCTCTTCGGAGCGGCCTTTTTTTCGTCTGGTATCCGCTGCGTCACGGCGGCTGCCGGACCGGCCGGCGCCCGGGCACAGCCGTGACAAGGGCGCGGTCAGAATGGGGGCAGGGGAGGGGACGGATCTGCACGCGACCGTGAATCCGGAGGTCGCGGAGCGGGGCTCGGCGTCGTGCCGCAGGGTATCGATCATGCGCCGCGGAGCGGCGCGCGGGCCGGCCGTGCACGGGGCAGCGGTCGGCTCGCGGGTCGACGGGCGCGAAAGCGCCGACGGACTCAGTTCAGGTAGGTGCGGATCCAGTTCGGCGAGAGGACCTCGCCATCCTCGGTGATGATCCAGGGCTGCTTGGCCGGATCGGACAGGGCGCCGGCCGCGGCCTCGATCGCCTCGCGCAGGGTGCGGTAGCGGGCGGGCTGAGCGAGGGGCGCCGGGACCGGAGCGGTACGCCAGATCGTGAGATCGGCGGGGCGTTCCAGGGCTTGGGTTTCCATAGGTCTTGATTCCTTCAATCGTGAGGGTCGTTCCCCGCGATGCCAGATGTCCGGCAAGAGATCTGTACGATCTCGAACCTGAACATTTGCTGCGGGACGTCTATCCGGGTGAATGGAAGCATCTCTAAGGCAGCTTTGAGGTCAATTCAGGCAAGAATGAAACTCACATTCCGGTCCGAACGCTCCCTCCCTCACATAAGGCACGCCGTTGCTGATCAGCGCGCAGAATATGGCTGCTTTTGGACGCCCTCTCGTTTTGTTTTGTCGCTTCGGTCGACACTATCTGGCCGATGTTTATCTTTGGTTGCGTCCGGGTTCCGTGTGCTGTCGCACCCAGATCCATCACGGCACCCATCCAGTTGAAGGGCATTGAGTCACCGCCCAGTTAATGGACCTGCGACGTGATGCGGTTTTCGCAGCATGGTGAAGAGGATGACACATGCCCGATCGGTATCCGCCGCGGCCGGCGGATCGCTTCCTGCGCTGGGCCGCCGGGGCGGCCCTCGTCCTGCTCGCGCTGTTCGTGGCACAGCCCTATGTGACCGGCTTCCTGTTCTCGGCGGAGACCCCTCGGGCGGTCACGGCCCGGGGCGACCTCGCGCCCGCCGAGACGGCGACCGTCGACCTCTTCGCCCGCGCCAGTCCGTCGGTGGTCCACGTCTTCGTCCAGGCCGCGGCCCAGGGGCGGGCCCTGATGGGGGTCGACAGCGAGAACGGCGAGCAGGGTGGTGGCTCGCAGACCGGGACGGGCTTCATCTGGGACGCGGCCGGGCACATCGTCACCAACAACCACGTGGTCGCGGCGGCGGCCCAGGGCGGCGGCTCCATCGCGGTGCGCCTGTCCTCGGGCGAGGTCGTCTCGGCGAGCCTCGTCGGCGCGGCGCCGAGCTATGACCTCGCGGTCATCCGCCTCGGGCGGACGACCGTTCCGCTGCAGCCCCTGGCGGTCGGCACCTCCGCCGACCTCAAGGTCGGCCAGTCGGCCTTCGCCATCGGCAACCCGTTCGGCCTCGACCACACCCTGACCACCGGCGTCATCAGCGCCCTGCAGCGGCGCCTGCCCACCAGCGCGGGCCGCGAACTCTCGGGGGTGATCCAGACGGATGCCGCGATCAACCCGGGCAATTCCGGCGGACCGCTTCTCGATTCCGCCGGGCGGCTCATCGGCGTCAACACCGCGATCTTCTCGCCTTCCGGGGCCAGCGCCGGCATCGGCTTCGCGATCCCCGTCGACGTCGTGAACCGCGTGGTGCCCGAGTTGATCCGCAATGGCCGGACGCGCAATCCCGGCATCGGCATCATCGCGGGGCAGGAGGCCACCGCCGCTCGCCTCGGCATCGACGGTGTCGTCGTCCTGCGCGTCCTGCGGGGCTCGCCCGCGGCCGCAGCCGGCCTGCGCGGGGTCGATCCGCAAACGGGCGACATCGGAGACATCATCGTGGGGGCGGGAGACCGGCCGGTGCACCGCCTCGCCGATCTCACCGGCGCCATGGAGGCGGCCGGCCTCGGTGCCTCGATCGAACTCACCGTGGAGCGAGACGGGCGCACGCGCCGGGTCCGCCTGACCACCACCGACGTGGCGGAGAGCCGCCTCTGAGCCCGCCCCTCGTCAGGGCGCGCGGCGCTCGCTAAAGCGGCGTATCGATCAGCGAAGGCGATCCATGGTCCGGCACCGCTCTCCCCTCGTCGTCCTGCTCTGGTTCGCGGGCGCACTCGCCGCCGGCGTGGCCGAGCGGACCCCGCCGCATCTCTGCCCGGAGAACGCACCGGAGGGCATCCGGCTGCCGCCGCAGCCCGGCTGCGGCACAGCCCGCGCGGGACCGGCGGCACCGGACAGGCAGGGCTTTCGCGACCTCGACGGGGTGAAGCTGCGGGTCGGAGGCCGGGTGAGCGCCGAATACGGCACCGGCCGGTGACGTTTCTCGCCGGTGCGGTCGCGCTTCTCCTGATCTGGTGGTTCGGGCGGAACCTGCGGCTCCGGCATCCCGCCCTGAGCACGCGCGTCCTGCGCCGCGTCGGAGGCTACGTCGCTCTCGCGGGGGCCGGCCTGTTTCTGGTGCGGGGCCGCGTCGAACTCGCGATCCTGTTCGGCGCGGGCGCCGTCTGGCTGCTCGAAGGCTCGGACGGCCTTCGGATACGGGTCCGGGGCCTTGCCGCCCGCTTCGATCCGCGGCGCCTCACGGGCGCGACCATCCGCTTCGACGCGGCCGGGGAGGGAATCGCCCTTGTGGGACCCTATGCGGGTCAGCCCCTCTCGGTGATCCCGCTGCCCGCCCTCGTCGCCTTGTTCGGGCGCGATGCGGAGACGACGCGACGCCTAGAGGCGTATCTCGACCGCCGGCATCCCGGCTGGCGTGTAGACGCTCAGGGAGATCCCGACCCGGGGCCGCGACGCGCGGCGTATCCAGGGGCGATGACGGAGCAGGAGGCCTATGAGATCCTGGGGCTTGAGCGCGGGGCGTCCCTGGAGCAGGTCCGCGCGGCTCATCGAACGTTGATGAAGCGGCTGCACCCCGACCAGGGGGGCACGGCCGAGGAAGCGGCCCGCGTCAACGCGGCCCGTGACAGGCTTAACAACCGACATCGCTGATACTCCACGCGCGTTGCCAGACAGGGAATGTCGAGGGTGCGGACGTCCGGCGATACGAACCGGGCGTACCTGTGCTGTGCCGGGCCGCCCGCGGGCGGCGCCGGTCCCTTGCGAATCCGTCAGCGTGAACTCAGCTGCGGGTGGCGAAGCAGTTGAAGCCGTTGCGCTTCAGAGCGTTGCAGGCATCCTGCGCGGTGTCCTGCTCCGCGAAGCCGGAGAAGCGGGCCCGGAACAGCGTGGCGCCGCCGTGCTCGACCTTCACCGTGTAGGGCGAGGCCTTGGCCAGCGCGCCGCCGGCCCGGCTGCGGGCCTCGGAGAGCATCGACTTCGCCTTGCCCTCGTCGTCCATGGCGCCGAGCTGAATGACCCAGGCCGTGGGCGTGATCCGCGCGCCGGCCACCGGCTTCGGACCTTCGGTGCGCGGGCCGTCCACGGAGGCGAGGCGGGCGTCGGTCTTGCCGCCGGCCGGGAACGCGGCCTGTCCGTTCGACGGCGCATAGGCCTGCGCCGAAGCCGGGAGGGCGCCGGAGCGCCACTTCATGCCGGCGCTGCCGGGCGTCGTGGTGGCGGAGCGGTTGGGCGAGATGTCCAGGGGTTGGCCGGCCCGCATCGTCGAGGCCGTGGTCTCCACGTCTTCCTCGTCGTCGGCGGAGGCGACCTGGGTCCGGGTCCGCGAAGCGCCGTCGGCGACCACGGCCGGACGGGCGCGCTCGGCGACCTCGGTGGTCGCGGGTGTCTGGCGAGCGCCGGCATAGGCGCGGGGCAGGGACTGGCGGACGAGGTCGGCCATGATGCGGTCGCGGCTGGCGCCGGACTTGCCGCCGAGCACGATCGCTACGATCTGCCGGTCGTCGAGCCTCGCCGCCGTCATCAGGTTGAAGCCGGAATCCCGGGTGTAGCCGGTCTTGATCCCATCCACGCCCTGGACGTTGCCGAGGAGGCGGTTGTGATTGCCGATGACCCGGCCGCGGAAGGCGAAGGAGCGGGTCTGGAAATATTTGTAGTAGCGCGGGAAGCGGTCCTGGATCGCCCGGGCGAGGAGCGTCAGGTCCCGCGCCGTGGTGATCTGGTCGGCATCCGGCAGACCGGACGCATTGGCGTAGTGGGTGCGGCTCATGCCGAGCGCCTTGGCCTTCTGCGTCATCATCTCGGCGAAGCGCGCTTCCGAGCCGGCGATGTTCTCGCCGATGGCGCAGGCCACGTCATTGGCCGACTTGGTCACGATCGCCTTGATGGCGTCCTCGACCTCGATGGTGGATCCCGGGCGCAGGCCGAGCTTCGAGGGGGCCTGGGAGGCCGCGAAGGACGAGATGGTGAGGGGCGACTCGAGGGTGTAGCGCCCACGCTCCAGCTGCTCGAAGAGCATGTACAGGGTCATCACCTTGGTGATCGAGGCCGGGTGGCGCAGCGAATCCTCGTTGATCGCGTGCAGCGTCTTGCCGGTCTTCACGTCGACCACCATGGCGGCGTAGGGCGGGTTGTAGCCGCCACCGCCGCCTCCGCGGTGATGATGGCCGCGCCGTGCCTCGGCCGGGGAGGCGAGGGCGGCCAGGACGGCGGCCGCCGCGATCGCGGCCGACAGGGCGGGCACCCGGCCGACGCGGGGAGTATGGCTACGCATCACGACTCACTGCCTCGACATGCGCGGCCCGCAGGCCGGCTTGCACCGCAACATCTCGGCGGGGGGAGCGGGCCTGCCGCCGTAACCCCGCAACATCTGTCAATCAGGCTAGGTGGACGCAGTTACGGCCCGGTTAATGCCATGGAGCCGATTTTCGAAATCGATCGCCATAGTGCAGTGCAATATATCGCTTGACGTTCCATGGTGCATCGCACACATAGGCGATACGGGCCGCACTCGGCCTCGCGGGCATCTGCCCGACACGTCAGGGTAAGCCCCATCGGGGCGAAAGGATCATCAGATGAGCCAAGTTTACGAGAAGGCCGCCGAGATGAACAAGACCGGTCTCGCCACCGTGATGAAGAGCGTCTCGTCGCTCGCCAAGACCAACCAGACCGCCGGCATCGAGATCGCCGATTTCGCCAAGGAAACCTACAGCGCCGGCGCCGAAGCGATGAAGAAGCTGGCCGCCGCCCGTACGCTCCAGTCCGCCCTCCAGATCCAGGCCGAGTACCTCAAGGCCTCCTACGAGCGCCTCCAGAGCCAGGCCAAGGTGATGACCGATCTGTATCAGGGCCTCGCCCAGGAGATCGGCGCGCCGCTGCAGGCCAAGGCGCCCTTCGACATGAAGACCTTCTTCGACTCGAAGGCGTTCTTCGACCCCAAGGCGTTCTTCGACCCCAAGACGTTCTTCGATCCCAAGGCCTTCGATCTGAAGTCCTTCCCGAAGCTGCCGGGCGTCCCCGCGGCCGAGCAGAAGGCCGCCTGACACCCGGATTTCCGGGAGCGGAGGGATCCGCTTCCGGACCCGGCCTCGAAGCCTGCCAGTCGGCCTCGTGCGAGCCATCGCGCGGGGCCGTTTCCGTTTTCCTGTCGACCGTACGGGGCTGCGCGCGCGGCGACCCTCGGGGGCTCGGACCGTGACGGTCTCGGACAAGTGCGCGCAGCCGACTGGCGAAGCAGCCGAACGCCCTATAGATTACCAGCGATGCGAGCGCGCCTCGCCGGCGCGACCCGCGGATGAGCAGCCAACGAGCAGCATGCCGCACCAAGGGGTCGATGCAATCCAGATGACCGACGTCCTGATACGGGGCAGCGAATCCTCGCGCGCGGGCGGCCCCGAAACCTTCACGCTTCACCGTCACCGCACGGATGTGCGGGCGGTGGACGAACCGAGCGAGCCGGGTGGTACGGATGACGGACGCTCCGGAACCGCCATCATCACCCGCACCAAGCCGAAGACCAAGCGACCGAGCCTCTACCGGGTTCTCTTGCTGAACGACGACTACACACCGCAAGAATTCGTCGTTCATGTCGTCGAAAAGTTCTTCAACAAGTCGCAGGAAGTCGCGTTTCAGATCATGATGCACGTGCACCACAACGGTGTCGGCGAGTGCGGCATCTTCACTTACGAAGTTGCGGAGACCAAGGTGACGCAGGTCATGGACTTCGCCCGCAAACACCAACATCCTCTCCAGTGCGTTATGGAAAAGAAATAGGCACCCCACACAGAGGCCACGCTTTGCCCAGCTTCTCTCGCAGCCTAGAACAAGCTCTCCACCGCGCCCTGGCGCTCGCCGGCGAGCGCCGGCACGAATATGCGACGCTGGAGCATCTCCTGCTCGCCCTCGTGGACGATCAGGACGCGGCGGCCGTCATGCGGGCCTGCAACGTCGAGGTCGACACCCTCAAGCGCGCGCTGGTGGAGTACGTCGACACCGAACTGTCGAACCTCATCGGGGACGGACGCCAGGATGCCAAGCCGACGGCCGGCTTCCAGCGCGTCATCCAGCGCGCCGTGATCCACGTGCAGTCCTCCGGGCGCGAGGAGGTCACCGGCGCGAACGTGCTGGTGGCGATCTTCGCCGAGCGCGAGAGCCATGCCGCGTACTTCCTGCAGGAGCAGGACATGACGCGCTACGATGCGGTCAACTACATCAGCCACGGCATCGCCAAGCGCCCCGGCGCCTCCGAGGCCAAGCCCGTGCGCGGGTCCGACGAGGAATCCGCCTCCGAGCGCCCGAGCGGCGACGAGGGCGAGGGCCGCACGAAGAAGAAGGGCGATGCCCTCGACGCCTACTGCGTCAATCTGAACAAGAAGGCCCGCGACGGCCGGATCGACCCGCTGATCGGCCGCGAGGCCGAGGTGCAGCGCACGATCCAGATCCTGTGCCGCCGGCAGAAGAACAACCCGCTCCTCGTGGGAGAGCCCGGCGTGGGCAAGACCGCCATCGCCGAGGGCCTGGCCCGCAAGATCATCAACAAGGAGGTTCCCGAGGTCCTCATCGAGGCCACGGTGTTCTCCCTCGACATGGGCACGCTGCTGGCGGGCACCCGCTACCGCGGCGATTTCGAGGAGCGCCTGAAGCAGGTGATGAAGGAGATCGAGGCGCATCCCAACGCGGTGCTCTTCATCGACGAGATCCACACGGTGATCGGGGCCGGCGCCACCTCGGGCGGGGCGATGGACGCCTCGAACCTGCTCAAGCCCGCGCTGGCCAACGGCTCCCTGCGCTGCATCGGCTCGACCACCTACAAGGAGTACCGCCAGTACTTCGAGAAGGACCGCGCCCTGGTGCGCCGCTTCCAGAAGATCGACGTCAACGAGCCGTCAATTCCCGACGCGATCGAGATCGTGAAGGGCCTGAAGCCGTATTTCGAGGAGTTCCACAAGCTCAAGTACACCACCGAGGCGGTGAAGGCCGCGGTCGAGCTGTCGGCGCGCTACATCAACGACCGCAAGCTGCCGGACAAGGCGATCGACGTCATCGACGAGACCGGCGCCTCGCAGATGCTGGTGCCGGAGGCGCGCCGCAAGCGCGTCATCGGCGTCAAGGAGATCGAGGCGACCATCGCCACGATGGCCCGCATTCCCCCGAAGACCGTTTCGAAGGACGACGCGGTGGTTCTCAAGAACCTGACCGAGAACCTCAAGCGGGTGGTCTACGGCCAGCCCAACGCCATCGAGGCGCTGACCTCGGCGATCAAGCTGGCCCGGGCCGGTCTGCGCGATCCGGACAAGCCGATCGGCTCGTACCTGTTCGCGGGTCCGACCGGCGTGGGCAAGACCGAGGCCGCCAAGCAGCTCGCCGCGTCCCTCGGCGTCGAGATGCTGCGCTTCGACATGTCGGAATACATGGAGCGGCACACGGTCAGCCGCCTCATCGGCGCGCCCCCCGGCTATGTCGGGTTCGACCAGGGCGGTCTGCTGACCGACGGCATCGACCAGCACCCGCATTGCGTGCTGCTGCTCGACGAGATCGAGAAGGCGCATCCGGACCTGTTCAACATCCTGTTGCAGGTCATGGACCACGGCAAGCTGACCGATCACAACGGCAAGCAGGTCGATTTCCGCAACGTGATCATCATCATGACCACGAATGCGGGCGCCTCCGATCTCGCGCGTTCGGCTTACGGCTTCACCCAGGCCAAGCGCACGGGCGACGACGTCGAGGCGATCAACAAGCTGTTCGCACCGGAATTCCGCAACCGTCTCGACGCGATCATCTCCTTCGGCCACCTGCCGAAGGACGTGGTGGCGAAGGTGGTCGACAAGTTCGTCCTCCAGCTCGAGGCGCAGCTCGCCGACCGCAACGTCACCATCGAGCTCTCGGACGAGGCGCGCGAGTGGCTGACCGAGAACGGCTACGACGACGCGATGGGTGCCCGGCCGATGGCCCGCCTGATCCAGTCGACCATCAAGACCCCGCTGGCCGACGAGGTCCTGTTCGGGCGGCTCAAGGATGGCGGCGCGGTGCGCGTGGTCCTGCGCAAGGGCGAGGGCGCGGAGAAGGACGGTCTCGGCTTCGAGTTCCCGGCCGGCCCGGTCACGCCCAAGCCCGAGAAGGACGTGGCCAACGCGGCCAAGAAGCACAAGCGCACGAAGGCCAAGGCCTCCGCGCGCAAGACGAACGACAAGCGCGACGACAAGGGCGGTCCGAGCGGCGGCTCCGGCGGCGTCCGAACCGTTCCGAAGGTTCCGCTGGTCAAGGCCTGATCGGGCTCCGTCGAACCGGCCTCTCCCGAGCGGGAGGGGCCGGTTCTTCACGTCTCGAGGGTTTGGAAAACGAAATCCGGCGGTCGACACGAGGTCGCCGGATGGTTAGCAAGCGCGGGAACGGAGAGCGGGCACCGCGGGAGACTGGCCGGATACGCCTCCCAACGCTGAGTTCGGTTGAGGAAAGGCGTCCCCGATGAACGACCTGCACGAGGGACCCCTCACGCCCATCGCGATCAAGCAGGCGCCGGCCCCGAAGCTGACGGCCCGGGAGCAGCGCCGTCTGCGGCGCAGGCGCCGCCGGCGCGGCGAAGAGATCCTGGGCTGGATCCTCGTCCCGGTGATCGTCCTCGGAATCTACTGGGGCGTGACCGCCGGCCTCGACTTCCTCGGGACGTCGCCGGGCCAGCTCTGGGACCAGCTGATGCAGGTCAAGGCGATGATGGAGAAGCGGAGCTGATCCGTCAGCCCCGCCGCAGGGCGTGGATCGAGAACAGCCGGTCGGGATCGGTCCAGACCGCCTCCGCGCTCCAGCCGGCCTCGCGTGCCAGGGCGCGGAAGCTTTCGACCGTGTACTTGTAGCTGTTCTCGGTGTGGATCGTCTCGCCCTCGTCGAAGGCGATCACGCGATCGGCGATCCGGATCGTCTGGGCCTTCAGACTGACGAGGTGCATCTCGATGCGGGAAGCCTCGGCGTTGAAGAAGGCACGGTGGGCGAAGGCGTCGAGGTCGACCTCGGCGCCGAGCTCCCGGCGCATCCGCACGAGGAGATTGCGGTTGAAGGCCGCCGTCACGCCGGCCGCGTCGTCATAGGCCGCATCGAGCACGGCCTTCTCCTTCACGAGATCGACGCCGATGATCAGGGTGGCGCCGGCGCCGAGCACATGTCCGAAATGGGCCAGCAGCCGGGTCGCCTGTGGGGGCTCGAAATTGCCGATGGTCGAGCCCGGGAAGAAACCCGCCACCGGGCCGTTCGAGAGGCCGTCGGGCAGGGTGAAGGCGCGCGTGAAATCGGCCGCCACGGGTGCGATCGTCAGGTTCGGGAAGTCGCGGGCCAGGGCTTCGGCCTCGCTCCGGAGAAAGCTTTCCGAGACGTCCACCGGAACGTAGGCGGCCAGATCCGGCCGGTGCACCATCAGGCGCCGAACCTTGACCGTCGAGCCGCTGCCGAGTTCGACGAGATTGGCCCGCGCCGGCAGGGTGGCGGCGATGGACGCGCCCTGCGCCTCGAGGATGCCGAGCTCCGTGCGCGTCGGGTAATATTCCGGCTGCCGGGTGATCGCCTCGAACAGATCCGAGCCCGCCGCGTCGTAGAAGTACTTCGCCGAAAGGTACTTCTGCGGCGCCGAGAGGCCGGCCAGCACATCGTCGAGGAACTGACGCTCGGCGTCGACGGCTGCGATCGGGGTCGCATCCGTGAAGACGGGGTTGATGGTCAAGGGACGTCTCCGCGTGCGCGACGATTCGTGGATCAGGACCGGGCGTCCGACAGGCGCAGGCCCGTGAACTGCCAGCGCTGATGCGGGTAGAAGAAGTTGCGGTAGCCGACCCGCGCATGGCCCTGCGGCGTCGCCACCGAGGAGCCGCGCAGGACGAACTGGTTGGACATGAACTTGCCGTTGTACTCGCCGAGTGCGCCGTCCACCGGACGGTAGCCCGGGTAGGCCGTGTAGGCGCTTCGGGTCCATTGCCAGACCAGTCCGAAGGCGTCGGGGAGATCGCCCTCGCGCGCCGCCACCTCCCACTCGAACTCCGTGGGCAGGTCGCGCCCGGCCCAGCGGGCATAGGCGTCGGCCTCGTAGTAGCTGATGTGGGTGACGGGAAGCGCCGGATCGACCGGGTGGATTCCGGCGAGCGTCATGCTCGCCCAGCCGCCATCGGCCTCGCGCCAGTAGCCCGGCGCCTGCCAGCCCTCGGCCTGGGCCGCGATCCAGCCGTCCGAGAGCCAGAGTTCGGGCCGTGCATAGCCGCCATCGGCCATAAATTCGAGCCACTGCGCATTGGTCACCAGGGAACGGTCGATGGTCCCACCCTGGATGAGGGCGTCGTGCCGCGGCGATTCGTTGTCGAAGGAGAAGCCCTCGCCGTCGTGGCCGATCGGCTCGATGCCGCGGCGCAGTTCGGTGCGGCCGGTCGCACCCTGTGCCTGCGGAAAGCGCCAGTCCCCGTCATAGGCCGGACCGAGCGGGTTCTGCGCGAAGGCGTGCAGGATGTCGGTCACCAGCAATTCCTGGTGCTGCTGCTCGTGATAGAGACCGATCTCGAGGACCGGGAGGACCGCTTCGAGGGCGCTCGCCGAAGCCTGGCTCAGCAGGGCGTCGACGGACCGGTCCACATGCGCGCGATAGGCGGCGACCTCGTCCGCCGTCGGGCGGGTGATGAGGCCGCGCATGATCCGCGGCTGACGCGGGCCAGCGGCGACGTAGTACGAATTGAACAGGTAGTGCAGCCGCTCGTCGTAGATGGCGTAGCCCGGCAGATGCTCGCGCAAAAGAAACTGCTCGAAGAACCAGGTCGTGTGCGCGCGGTGCCACTTGGTCGGGCTCGCATCCGCCATCGACTGGACCTGCTGGTCCTCCGGGGAGAGTGGCGCGGCGCGGCGCTCGGTCTCGTCGCGGACATGATGGAACGCCGCGATCCAGGCCGCGCGATCGACGGGTCTGACCGAGAGGGGCGGTGGCGGGAACGCGGATCGGCCAGGCTCCGCCTCGGGGGTCTCGCGAAACGCTGCCGTCGCTGCCATGGCGACCACTCCCAGACTCGAAGGTTCGGACTCGAACATCAGGATGAGATATGGCCGCGCGCGCATTCGGCAACGGAGGCGCATCGGGGTCCTTCGTCGCGGCTGCGCTCGGACCATCGGATCGGTCGCCTTTTTCCGGCCACGGTGACCTCCCCTTAACCCTCCGGGGCCGACACTTCGCCGCTCACGCGGGACAATCGGGCCGGACTCGGATGCGGATCGATCTGATGGCAGGAGCGACCACGGCGGCCGTGGCACGGAGCGTCGCGCCGGCGCCGACCATCCTGGTGTTCGATTCCGGGCTGGGCGGCCTGACGGTGCTGGAGCAGGTCCGGCGCGCCCGGCCCGATGCTGCCTATGTCTATGCCGCCGACGACGCGGCTTTTCCCTATGGCCGCCTGTCGGAGCCGGTGCTCGTCGACCGGGTGCTCGGCGTCATGGAGCGCCTGATCGGCCTGCATGCGCCGGATCTCGTGGTGGTGGCCTGCAACACCGCCTCGACCCTGGTGCTTCCCGCCCTGCGCCAGCGCTTCGCCACGCCCTTCGTCGGCGTCGTACCGCCGATCAAGCCGGCGGCCGAAGCGACCCGCTCGCGGGTGGTCAGTCTGCTGGCGACGCCCGGCACCGTGGCGCGCGCCTACACTCACGAACTCATCGAGTCCTACGCGAGCGCCTGCGCCGTCACCCTGGTGGGCGCCCCGAATCTCGCCGGCTTCGCGGAAGCCGAGCTGGCCGGCCTGCCCGTCGACGACGACGCCCTGGCCCGCGAAATCGCGCCCTGCTTCGTCAGCCTCGAGGACGGCCGGCGCACCGACGTCATCTGCCTCGCCTGTACGCACTATCCCCTGCTGCTCGCCCGCTTCCAGACGCTCGCCCCCTGGCCCGTCACCTGGATCGATCCGGCCCCCGCCATCGCCCGGCGAGTGATCCAGCTCCTCGGACCCGTCGATCGCAGCGCCCCGGCCTCCGCTCCAATACAGGGGGCCTTCACCAGCGGGTCCGGCCTGACTCCGTCGCTGCGCCGCTCCCTGACCGCACGCGGCATCGACGGAATCGCGGTGGAGCCCATGCCGCTGGGCCTGCAATAGCCGCCGCCGCGCTGGTGCCCGGGCGCCGGGTCTGCGCAGGTGCGGGGCATCTGCACGGGCGCAGAAGTTTCGAGGCGAACCGACCAGCCATGCCGTTCATCAGCGTCACCCGCCTGCGCATCCGCGCCCTGCGCTTCCTGCCCGGCTTCGCGCTCCACGCCGTCCGGACCCGCAACCAGGTTCGGGCGGCCCCGGGCTTCAGGGGCGGGGCGCTGCTGCCGGACCGGAGCTGGACCTTCTGGACCATGACGGCCTGGACCGACGAGGCGAGCATGCGCACCTACATCCTTGCGGGCGCGCACCGGCGGGCCATGCCGCGCCTGATCCACTGGTGCGACGAGGCCTCGGTCGTTCACTGGGTCCAGGACGCGGCGGACCTGCCGTCCTGGACGGCGGCGGACGCGCGCATGCGCGCCGAGGGCCGGCCCTCCAAGCTCCGCCACCCGAGTGCGCGGCACGCGGCGATGAGCTATCGCGAGCCCCGCCTGACCCGTTCGGGGCCGATCAGCCCGGCGGCATCGGCCTGAACCGAGCCGGCTCGGCATTGACGCGGAGGGCGGCCTGCTCTAACGAGGCGCCGGTGACGGGGCTCCGACGAGGGGCCCCGAAGCATTTTCCAGCGCACCCGTGGACGGCAATGTCCGTCCTGTCGCTCCGTCCCCGGCCAAGGCCGGCGGCGAAGAGAGGAGGGCGCGTTCCTCGATAGATCTCCATTGCGAGAGGAACCGCGATGTCAAAACGCATTCAGGCGAAGCACAAGCTCGATCGCCGCATGGGCCAGAACATCTGGGGCCGCCCGAAGAGCCCCGTCAATCGCCGCGAGTACGGCCCCGGCCAGCACGGCCAGCGCCGGAAGGGCAAGATGTCCGACTTCGGCACGCAGCTGCGTGCCAAGCAGAAGCTCAAGGGCTACTACGCCAACATCACCGAGAAGCAGTTCCGCCGCTACTACGCCGAGGCGATCCGCCTGCGCGGCGATTCCGGCGAGAACCTGATCGGCCTGCTGGAGCGCCGCCTCGACGCCGTCGTGTACCGCGCGAAGTTCGTTCCGACCCCGTTCGCGGCGCGTCAGTTCGTCAATCACGGCCACGTCAAGGTCAACGGCCAGCGCGTGAACATCGCCAGCTACCTCGTGAAGCCGGGCGACCTGATCGAGGTCAAGGATTCCTCGAAGCAGCTCGAGATCGTGGTCGTGGCCGCGCAGCTCGCCGAGCGCGACGTGCCGGACTACATCGAGGTGGATCACTCCAAGATGACCGCCCGCGTGACCCGCGTGCCGAACCTCGGCGAGGTTCCCTACCCGGTCCAGATGGAACCGAACCTCGTGATCGAGTTCTATTCGCGCTGATCCCCCCGGATCACCGGCGAAGATGCGAAAGGGCCGCCCGCGAGGGTGGCCCTTTTTCGTTGCGGGTTCGTCGTGCTCGGTGCGGGATCGTGCGGCCCGGGCAGATGCGCGCGGATGTCAGCGTGTGACCGCGCCAGCTCCCTGGGACGCCCGGTTGCGCGTCTGCAGCGCGCGGGACGCATCCCGTGCGCTCGGCGGCAGTCCGGTCTCGGCGGCGGCCGACTCGTCGCCCGGCACGCCGGGTACGAAGCCGCGCTTGTCTCGTCCACCGGTGTCGAAGCCGTAGCCCGCATTCACCCCGGCATAGAAGCCGGTGAAGTCCTCGGCCGCGGCCGGGACATTCGACGCCAGGCCGGCGAGGCCGATCAGCGCGAGGAGGGCGGTCCGCATCGCAATCTCCGGGGGTGAGTCAGGTCTTGAAACGCGAAACGGCGGCCCGGTCGGGGCCGCCGCTTCAGTCATGCCGTGAAAGGTGGCCGCGGCGCGGCCAGCCCCGGGGCGATCAATCGTCGACGTTGATGCTCTGGGCCTCGCGGCCCTTCTGACCCTCGACGACGCCGAGGACGACCTGCTGGCCTTCGGCCAGGGAGTCGAGGCCGGCGCGGGAGAGGGCGGAGCGGTGCACGAACACGTCCTTGCCGCCGTCGTTGACGGAGACGAAGCCGAAGCCCTTGGCCGGATCGTACCACTTCACGGTGCCGGACATCTCGGTGGAGGGACCGCTGGCGAAGCGGCCACCGCCGCCACGATCACCGCCGCGGTCGCCGTAGCTACCGCCGCCGCCGCCACCGTAACTGCCGCCACCGCCGAAGCGGTCGCCGCCGCCGAAGCCGCCGGTGCGGGGCGGACGCGCGTCGCGCATGGGAGCGGCCTCGGCCGTGGAGGTGTCGACGCTGGTGACGTCCGTCACCTGCGGACCCTTCTGGCCCTGCGCGGTGTGGACCGTCAGACGCGTGCCGGGGAGAAGGTCGGCATGGCCTGCGGCTTCGACGGCGCGGATGTGGAGGAAGGCATCGCCCGAGCCGTCAGCCAGCTCGACGAAACCGAAGCCCTTCTCCTTGTTGAACCACTTGACCGTCGCATCGCGCTCCGGTCCCGAAGGGGCTGCCGCGGCGCGCGACGGGCCACGGTCGAAACCGCCGCCGCCACCGTAACCGCCACCGAAGCCACCGCCGCTCGGAGGAGCCTGATCCGGCCAACGCGGCTCGGCTCCACCCTCATCGAAGCCGCGCTTCTGCGGCCCCCGAAAATCACGACCACGTCCCATAGAAAGCTCGCAAAAACCGTCCGCCGACCATCAGTTTCGATAACCGCGTGCGCGCCATCCCAGACAGCCCACGCTCCGCTCTATCATTACTCCCAGCAGCGGTAACCAAGAATAACGCCTTAGTCCTGACTGAAAGCCGCCTTGATCGCAAGATGCTTCTGTCCCGCTTGGCGAGAGTTCCGTAACTTTCCTGCGGCAAAATGCGTAGCTTTTTAGCGCACCCACGCTGGCGGCGCGTTCCCTGCCTGCCGTTTGAGCAGTTTCCGCCGGGCGCGATCGAGTCGATTTGCTGGCTGACGTTAGCAAAGCGCAAAGCCTCGGGGCGCCAGAGTGTCGGCGGGGCATGCTCGCCCCGACTCGCCGGGCCCGACGCCGCATCGATGATCGCCACTCCGAGTTTCCCGGACCTCTCGGCACTCGTGGTCGACGAGAGCCTCTATATCCGCCGCATCGTGCGCGACATGCTGATGCGCGTCGGCATCAAGCGCGTGCTCGAGGCGCCGGACGGGGCCGAGGCCCTTGGCGTCCTGGCCGAGAGCAAGCCGGACCTGACGATCATCGACTGGGACCTGGCGATCCTCTCCGGCGAGGAGTTCATCCGCCTCGCCCGCACGCCCACCACCTCGCCGTCGCCGACCGTCCCGATCATCCTCATGCTGGCGCAGCCCCGCCGGAACGTGGTGGACCGGGCGATCTCGCTCGGCGTCAACGAGATCATCGCCAAGCCGTTCTCGCCCAAGACCCTCTGGTCGCGCCTCGACGAAGTGATCAATCGGCCGCGCCCGTTCTCGCAGGTCAAGAGCCTGCTCAGGCCCGTTCCGCGCATGGCCGCTGCCGGCAAACTCGGCTGATCCACCGGCCGCTCCGTTCGGGCCGCCGAAATCATCCCCGATTCCCGCGCCTTCGTGATCGAGGCTTTGCAGTTTGCCGGGGAGACCTGTAGCGTCCCGGGGACGTGTTGGTCCGGCTCTCCGCCTGGGACCACGATCGGGGATTTCGGCTCGGCCGATGAGGGAAGAGAGCGCCGCGACCATGCCGGCCCGCCCGAGCGGTGGGAAGACGCCGTTAGCGGCCCCCGCCTCGCGCGCCGAGGCGCCGGGAACCCCGGGGCGCGCCAACCGGCGCAGCGCCTACGCCGCCCTCGACCTCGGAACCAACAATTGCCGCCTCCTCGTGGCGGAGCCGGCCTCGCACGGATTTCGGGTGATCGACGCCTTCTCGCGCATCGTGCGCCTCGGCGAGGGCCTCGGCAGTTCCGACCGGCTCAGCGAGGCCGCGATCGAACGGACCCTCGAGGCCCTGCGGGTCTGCAAGGCCAAGATGCAGGCCCGCGGCGTCGTGCGGGCCAAGATCATCGCCACCGAGGCCTGCCGCCTCGCGGTGAACGGGGCCGAGTTCGTCGAGCGCGTCCGCAACGAGGTCGACCTCGACCTCGAGATCGTCGATCGGCAGACCGAGGCCTACCTCGCGGTGACGGGCTGCGCCGCCCTGGCCGACCCCTATTCCGAATCGGTGGTGATCTTCGACATCGGCGGCGGCTCCACCGAGATCGCCTGGCTCGACGGGGCGGCGACGAATCCGTCCGCCGACCCGACCCTGCGCATCCGGGCCTGGGATTCCCTGCCCGTGGGCGTCGTCACCCTGGCCGAGCGCCACGGCGGCTCCGACGTCACCCGCCTGACCTTCGAGGGCATGGTGGAGGAGGTGGCCGATCTGCTGGCGCGCTTCGCCATCCGGGCGGCCCCGGCCGCGAACGCCCGGCACTTCCACCTGCTCGGCACCTCCGGTACGGTGACGACGCTGGCGGCGATGCACCTGCGTCTCGCCCGCTACGAACGCCGCCGGGTCGACGGCCTGTGGATGAGCGACGCCAATGTCGGCGAGGCCATCGACGACCTCCTCGACACCCGGCTCGAGCAGCGCGCGGACAATCCGTGCATCGGGCGCGACCGCGCGGACCTCGTGCTCGCGGGCTGCGCCATCCTGGAGGCGATCCGCAGGGCGTTTCCGTCCGACCGCCTGCGCATCGCCGATCGTGGCCTGCGCGAGGGGCTGCTGATGAACATGATGCGTGAGGACGGCGTCTGGCGCCGTGGGAGCTACCGGTGAGTGACAGGCGTGGTGCCGGCGCGGGTCTGCGCGGCGAACTCAAGCAGCGGGTCAAGACGGGGCGGGGACGCACCGCTTCCCAGAAGCGCTGGCTCGAACGCCAGCTCAACGACCCTTACGTGGCCCGGGCCAAGCGCGAGGGCTATCGCTCGCGCGCGGCGTTCAAGCTCATCGAGATCGACGAGCGCTTCAAGCTCCTGAAGCCCGGCCAGCGCATCGTCGACCTCGGTGCGGCCCCAGGCGGCTGGTCCCAGGTGGCGGCCAAGATCGTCGGCACGAGCGGCAAGATCGTCGGCATCGACCTTCTCGAGATCGAGCCCATGGTCGGCGTCGACTTCATCACCCTCGACTTCCTCGCCCCGGAGGCGCCCAAGCTCCTCACGGACCTCCTCGGCGGGCCGGCCGACCTCGTCCTGTCCGACATGGCCGCCAACACCACCGGCCACAAGCAGACCGACCACCTGCGCATCATCGGCCTGGCCGAGACGGCGGCCGAGTTCGCCCGCGAGATCCTGGCCCCGGGCGGCTCCTATCTCGCCAAGGTGTTCCAGGGCGGAACCGAGGGGACCCTGCTGGCCGACCTGAAGCGCGACTTCGTCAGCGTCCGCCACGTGAAGCCGAATGCAAGCCGCGCCGATTCGAGCGAACTCTACGTCCTGGCCTCGGGATATCGCGGTCCGGCCGGAGCCGCCGTCGATCCGCGGGACGGCTGAACCGGGCCACCCTGACGCGTAAGAAGCGTGACCATAATGCGTGGGGTGCAATGCAGCATGCAGTCCCGCGCAGATCTCTCCATTGCGGAGATCTGTCTACGCCGGGACTTCGTCATCCTGTTCTCGTTATAAATTTGAAAACGGAATTATATCGGGTGACGCGCGGCCCGGACTGTAGAATAATAGATCCGCGTCGTGATCTTGCGCAGTGCAACATTTCTGGTGCAGGACGGCAGCTTCGCGAGATTGCTGTGTGAGCCCGTACATGTCCGAGACTTTTCAACCTCAGCCCGGTTCTGAGACTGAAAAAATGTTCCATCGCCGCAAGTTCCTGGAGTTCCTGTCGGCCAGCCCGGTGGTGGCGCCGTCGATGGTGAGCGCGCTCGCCGGCCTATCGGTCCTCGGCACCGATGCCGCCATGGCCCAGAGCTACGACGTCCTGCGTCAGTCCCCCGGCAATGTCGGCGAGATCATCGACTCCCCGGCCCAGGCCCTCAACGTCTTCGACTTCGAGCCGGCCGCGAAGAAGGCCTTGCCCCCGGCCCATTACGGCTACCTCGCCAGCGGCGTCGACGGCGACGAGACCCTGAAGGCCAACCGCGAGGGCTTCGAGAAGATTCGCATCCGCGCCCGCCGCCTGATCGACGTGCGCAAGATCGACACCACGGTGAAGATCTTCGGCGAGACCTGGGCGAGCCCGATCGTCCTGGCCCCGGTGAGCAGCCAGGCGGCCTTCCACCCCGAGGCCGAGTCGGCCGTGGCGCGCGGCGCCAAGGTCAAGGGTCACCAGATGATCCTCTCCACGGTGGGCAGCACCTCGATCGAAGACGTCATCAAGGAGCGCGGCGCGCCGGTCTGGTACATGCTGTACCCCACCGACGACTGGGCCGTGACCGAAGCCCTGGTGAAACGGGCCGAGAAGGCCGGCGCCCCCGCGATCGTGCTCACCGTCGACCGGCAGGGCGGCCGCAACACCGAGACGCTGTTCCGCGAGCGCCGGATGGACACCCGCAACTGCTCGGATTGCCATACGCCCGGCTTCAAGAACGAAGTCAGCCGCAAGCCGATGTTCGACGACATCGACGTGTCGAAGGTGACGAACCTCTACGGCACCGGCATGACCTGGGACTACGTGAAGCGCCTGCGCGGCATCGTGAAGGGCAAGCTCGTCCTCAAGGGCATCGTCACCCACGAGGATGCCAAGAAGGCCCTCGATTACGGCGTCGACGCCCTGATCGTGTCGAATCACGGCGGCCGCGCCGAGGAGAGCCTCGAGGCGACGATCGACGCGCTGCCGGAGGTTGTCCAGGCCGTCAACGGCAAGGTGCCCGTCCTGATCGACGGCGGCTTCCGCCGCGGCACCGACGTGATCAAGGCCCTGGCGCTGGGTGCCAACGCGGTCTGCATCGGACGTCCCTACGTCTGGGGTCTGGCCGCCTTCGGCGAGCCGGGCGTCACGGCGGTCCTGGCGATCATGCAGCGCGAGTTCGAGACGATCATGCGCCAGGTCGGCGCCACGAAGCTGTCCGAGATCACCCCCGCCAGCGTCAGCCGCGCCTGATCCCGCGGGCCGCGCGGCGGCGTTCACCGCGCCACCACCACGTCGCTCTCCGGGCCGGACCGCCCGGGGAGCGCCGGGCGTCCCCGACTCTTTCCAAGCGGACCGAACGCGATGGTCCTGGACATCGCGCGGGGTCGTCCCTTCCTCTTGCCTGCCCTTCATGGTCGTCGATCCTCGACCTCCGGGTCCGATCGCGTTCGGCGCGACAACTCCGCCCTGATCAGTCATCGGCCGCAGGACCAGTCCCGACTTCTTTCGAACCGGACTATGTCCGGCAGCCGGATCGCGCGTCATTACGCTTTCATTAGCCGTGATCCGCACGAAGGTTCGATGGTCTCGGTGAAATCAAGACATCGTCCACGCTCCACCGTCTAGAGCGATCAGAGCTGGTCCGGGCACTTGGCCCCGGACGCACAGGCGATGCGGAGTTGCCCATGGTCCCCCGGTTTCTGGTGTCCCTGCTCGCGACCGGGATCGGGTTCGGCGCGACCGCGGCGTCGGCGAAGGACGTCCCCTTCGCGAAGGTCAAGGACTGGGAGATCAGCCGCAGCGGGGAGGGCGACAAGGCCAAGTGCCTCATGGCCCGCGGCTACCAGGACCCGGACGACGAGAATGCCAGCTCGGTCGTCGTCGCCACGTATCCGGGCTTCCTGATCCTCTCCCTCGGCTACCAGGGCTGGTCGCACGACAAGGGGGACCGGACCGTGGTTCTCCTGGCCGGCGGCAGGGTCGTCCTTCCGCGCTCCAAATGGAAGGCGGACGAGACCCAGCTGACCGGCGAGTTCCCGGACACGCTCCTGCCGCACCTCCAAGGCGCCGACGCCATCGTGCTGCGCTTCAAGGACGGCGACGCCGACTTCAAGATCCCGGCCTTCGCCGAAGCCTTCGAGGCCCTGAAGCGCTGCACCGGGGATCCGGCGGCCGTCGCGACGGAGATCCCGTCGGAAGGCCGCATCGCCAACTACGCGAGCGGGCTCTACTTCCAGAAGGCGTTGACGGATTGCGAGGTGGCGAGCACGGGCAAGCAGCGCGCCGACCTCGACGCCAAGCTGGCCGGCATGCGCCCGGACATGAGCCCGATCCAGGCGCTGATCGACATCGAACTCGCCAAGCGCTTCAACGACCCGAAGGAGCCGTTCTGTCCGAAGGCGACCGACGCGGCGGCGTTCGGGACGGCCCTCGACCAGTACCTCGTGCTGTCGCCGGAGGCCTTCGCGGCCGAGACGGCGCGGCGCCAGGAGAGGAAGAACGCGGCGGCGCGGCCCACGGAGACCCGGATCAAGGTCTACGGCATGGGCCTGATCTTCCAGAAGCTTCTCGGGAGCTGCGAGATCCCGACCACCGCGCGGCAGCGGGCCGCCTTCGATGCCAAGCTCGCGGCCCTGGCGCCCGAGATGAGCACGGTCACGGACGAGGTTCAGGGCAAGCTGCGGCCGACCCTGACGAAGCCGGTCGCCGAACTCTGCGGCGCCTTCCGCGACCTGTCGGAGGATCCGCAGCCCATCGTGGCGTTCTCGACCCAGACGCCCGAGGAGTTCGCCGGCTTCATGGATGCCCGCGAGGCCGCCAAGGCGGCCGCCAAGGCGGCGGACACGCCGGTGCCCGGCGCCAAGCTCTGAGCCGCGACCGTCCCCGCCCCAACCGGAGAACCCCGTCATGAAGCGCCCGTCGCCGGCTCGGACCTGTCTGTTCGGCCTCCTCGCCAGTCTCGTTTCCCCCGCGGTCGCGGCAGCCCAGGAGAGCCGTCTCCTGGAGCGTCCCTTGTTCGAGAGCCTGAACGGCTGGCAGGTCGAGCGGGCCGGCAGCATCACCGGCACCACTTCCTGCGTGATCGTGCGGTCCTACGTCGACGAGGACGATGACGACGCCGACAATTCCGTCACCTTCGCGCTGGAGAACAAGGCGCTCGTCGTGGTGCTGACCTACAGCAAGTGGCAGCACGACAAGGACGAGAAGATCGTGGCCGCCACCGAGCTCGGCGGCAAGACCGTGAACGCCAAGGCGACCTGGACCGGCAACGGCACGCGGCTCGTCGGAACCCTGCCGGCCAACCTCGTCGAGAAGGCCGCGGAATCCGAGGGGATCCTGCTCAAGGGCAAGGGCTGGAAGGCCGGCTTCGACCTCAGCGGCGCCTCCGAGGCCTTCGCGGCGATGAAGCGCTGCAACGCCGGCGAGGCGCCGAAGCCGCGCGCCTGACGCCTCAGATCCGGCAGGCGCCGGCGAGGGCCGTGTTCTCGGCCTCGGTGAAGATTCGGGACCGGATCAGGAAGCGCTTGTCGCGGCCGTTCTCCAGGGAGAACATGCCGCCGCGCCCGCGCACCACGTCGAGGATGAGGTGGGTGTGCTTCCAGACCTCGAATTGCGGCCGGCTGATCCAGAAATCCGCCCCCGCCACGGTGCCGAGATGGACGTCGCTGTCGCCGGTCAGGAATTCGCCGACGGGATAGCACATCGGCGACGAGCCGTCGCAGCAGCCGCCGGACTGGTGGAACATGACGGGACCGTGATCGGCCCGCAATTCCTCGATGAGTTCGATGGCGGCCGGAGTCACGGTGACGCGCAGGGGCGTCCCGTCGGCGCCGGCCTGATCGGCGGTGGTCGGGTCGAGGGCGGTCTCGCTCATGGGCCGGTCTCCGGGAAGGACTCGTCGGGAGAGATAGGGCGGGAGACGAAAAAGCCCCGGCCGTCGTCCGGCCGGGGCAAGTCTCACGCGGGTCTGCGTGCCTCGAACGGGTCCTAGAAGAAGCCGAGCTTCTTGGCCGAGTAGCTGACCAGCATGTTCTTCGTCTGCTGGTAGTGGTCGAGCATCATCTTGTGGTTCTCGCGGCCGATGCCCGACTGCTTGTAGCCGCCGAAGGCCGCGTGGGCCGGGTAGGCATGGTAGCAGTTCGTCCAGACGCGGCCGGCCTGAATGGCGCGTCCGAAGCGGTAGGCGCGGGTTCCGTCGCGGGTCCAGACGCCGGCGCCGAGGCCGTAGAGGGTGTCGTTGGCGATGCTGAGGGCGTCGGCGTCGTCCTTGAAGGTCGTGACCGAGAGGACGGGGCCGAAGATCTCCTCCTGGAAGATGCGCATCTTGTTGTGGCCGCGGAACACGGTCGGCTTCATGTAGTAGCCCTCCGCGAACTCGCCGTCCTTCACGTTGCGCTCGCCGCCGGTGAGGCACTGGGCGCCTTCCTGCTTGCCGATGTCGACGTAGCTGAGGATCTTCTCCAGCTGCTCCGAGGAGGCCTGGGCCCCGATCATCGTGGCGGGATCGAGGGGCGACCCTTGCGTGATCGCCTCGACGCGCTTGATCGCCCGCTCCATGAAGCGGTCGTAGATCGACTCGTGCACCAGGGCGCGGCTCGGACAGGTGCAGACCTCGCCCTGGTTCAGGGCGAACATCGTGAAGCCCTCCAGCGCCTTGTCGAAGAAGTCGTCATCCTCGTTGGCCACATCCGAGAAGAAGATGTTCGGCGACTTGCCGCCGAGCTCCAGCGTCACCGGGATGAGGTTCTGCGAGGCGTACTGCATGATCAGGCGGCCCGTCGTCGTCTCGCCCGTAAAGGCGATCTTGGCGATGCGGGGCGAGGAGGCCAGCGGCTTGCCGCATTCGAGGCCGAAGCCGTTGACGATGTTGAGCACGCCCGCCGGCAGCAGGTCGGCGATGAGCTCGGCCACCACGAGGATGGAGGCCGGGGTCTGCTCGGCGGGCTTCAGCACGATGCAGTTGCCGGCGGCGAGCGCCGGGGCGAGCTTCCACACCGCCATCAGGATGGGGAAGTTCCACGGGATGATCTGGCCGACGACGCCCAGCGGCTCGTGGAAGTGGTAGGCGACGGTGTCGTGGTCGATCTCGGAGATCGAGCCCTCCTGCGCACGGACGCAGCCGGCGAAGTAGCGGAAATGGTCGATCGCCAGGGGGATGTCGGCGTGGGTCGTCTCGCGGATCGGCTTGCCGTTGTCCCAGGTCTCGGCCAGCGCGATCAGGTCGAGGTTCTCCTCCATCCGGTCGGCGATCTTGTTCAGGATGCGGGCGCGCTCGCCCGGCGCGGTGCGGCCCCAGGCCTCCTTCGCGGCGTGGGCGGCGTCGAGGGCCTTGTCGACGTCGGCGGCGTCCGAGCGGGCGACTTCGCAGATCACCCGGCCGGTGATCGGGGAGGTGTTCTCGAAGTAGCGGCCGGCAACGGGGGCGACCCACTGGCCGCCGATGAAGTTGTCGTAGCGCGCCGAGAACGGCGCCTTGGTACCCTGGTTGAGAAATTCCGGCTTGTTCATCGCAGTTCCTCCTGATTGTTCTTATGGGCGGCAGCCAAGGCCAGACGCGGCGTCAAATCAAGGTGGACTTTTGGCCAACGGATCGTCGCGCAGGGGCGTGGCTCGGATGATCGGCGCGCCCGATGGCGTCGTGACGCGGCGCGGATGTTAGACCCGTTCGGGCGGGTTGGCGACCCGGAGGGCCCTCAGCGCGGCCCGAGGCGCGCCAGGCGGCGGTTGCCGATTCGACGGGCCGTCTGCGCCTCGATCCGGGGGCCCGCGCGCGCCCCGCCGGGCAGGTCGAAGAGGAGGCCCGTCGCCCGGCCGTCCGGCTCGATGTCGAGGGCGAGGCGGGTGCCGTCCTCGGCCACGAAGACGCGGTCGCTCTCCGGGGTCAGGCCGAGGCGGGCGGGCCCGGCCCCACGGGCGACGAGGCGGTCGCCCTCCCGGGCGAGGGAGACCACGGCGCGGGGTCCCGTCCGGTAGACCCCGACGTAGCGGTCGAGCACGGCGGCCGGCACCGCGATCTCGGTGGCCTCCGGCCGACCGAGGACGAGGGCGCCGAGCCGGCGGGACAGGGTCTGGGCCGGCGCGGTCTCGGTGTTGCCGAGGACGACGATGCTGAGGCCGAGATCCGGATAGGTGTCCTTGATCGCCGCGAAGCCGTTCAGGAACCCGCCATGGGACAGGAGCCGCTCGCCGTAGGCCCGGCCGACATAGAGGCCGAGCCCGTAGCCGTGGCCGCCGTCGCGGACCATCTCGGCCACCGAGGCCGGCCGCAGGACCCGGCCCGAGAGCAGCGCGGCATCCCAGGCCACGAGGTCGTCGAGGGTGGAGACGAGCCCGCCCGCCCCGAGGGCCGCCGGCGGCACCACGGGCGGCGCGTTGCGCCACTGCCCGGCGACCCGGTGATAGCCGGCGGCGCGCTGCGGGATGACGGCGTCGGGGTCGGCGTCGCCGGTCTCCGCGAGGCCGGCCGGTGCGAGGACGAGGCTGCGCAGGGCGTCCGCGAAGGGCGCGCCGGTGATCCGCTCGACGATCGCCGCCAGGAGGATGTAGCCGGTGTTGCTGTATTCCTGCGCCGTCCCCGCGGGGAACAGCAGCGCCTCGTCGAAGAGCCGGCCCACGACCTCCATCGGCGTCCGGGCGGCCCGGGCGATCGAAGGCGCGAAGTCGGGCAGCGCCGTCACGTTGGGCAGGCCGGCGGTGTGGTCGAGGAGCATCCGCAGGGTGATGGGCGCCCAGGTCGCCGGCAGGCCGGGCATGTGGCGCGCGGCCGGATCGGCGAGGCCGAGCCGCCCCGCCTCCTGCAGCTTCAGGATCGCGGCGGCCGTGAACTGCTTCGTCAGGGACGCGATGCGGAAGCGGGTCTCGGGCGTGTTCGGCACGGACCACTCGCGCTGCGCGGCCCCGTAGGCTTGGCGGAACAGCACCGCGCCGTCGCGGGCCACGATGACGGCGCCGGAGAAGATGCCGGCGCGGGCATAGGGCCGCACCAGGGCGTCGGCCCTACCGGCGAGGTCGGCAGGGAGCGGCGCCTCGCTCGCGACGGCCTCGGCTTCGGCCGATGCCGAGCGGACCGGGAGGAGGGCGCCGAGGAGCGCGAACTGGACGATGCGGCGACGCGTCTCGTGCATGCTGCCGCTGTTCCGCTCCTCACCCGCCGCGATCCCGGCGCCCGGGCACGGTTCTCCGGAATTGTGGCGCGAGCGCGCCGGGCGGCCCGCGCGGCTGCCATGCGGCGGCCCCGATGGCCCGGCCGCGCCGAAGGCACCAAGAGCCGGACGAAGCGTTCTGGCTCGACGGGTGACCCGCTGCGCCGCCCCAGCCCCCGAGGACCGTCCCAGGTGAGCACCACCCCGGCCACGACCGCGCCCGCCCCGACGGCGCGGCTTTCCGAACCCGCCGCCCGGCCGTGGAAGGGCCCGGGCTTCGGCGAGTTCGTCGGGATCGTCGCGCTGATGATGGCGGTGACGGCGATCTCCATCGACAACCTGCTGCCGGCGTTTCCGGCGATCCAGGCCCGCTTCGGCGTGGCCGATCCCAACAGCCTGCAGCTCCTCGTCTACGTCTACATGATCGGCTTCGGCACGGCGCAGATCGTCTACGGGCCGCTCTCGGACACCTACGGGCGGCGCTCCGTGCTGCTCGCGGGTCTGGCGATCTACGTCGTCGGCACCGGCCTCGCGATGGTGGCGCCGACCTTCGGCTGGCTCCTCGCTGCGCGGATCATCCAGGGCATCGGCGCGGCCAGCGGGCGCGTGCTGTCGACGGCGATCGTGCGCGACCGCTTCGCCGGCCGCGAGATGGCGAGCGTGATGTCGCTCATCATGATGGTCTTCCTCATCGTGCCGATGATCGCGCCGGCCATCGGCGGCGCGATGCTGCTGTTCGGCTCGTGGGTCTGGGTCTTCGTCTCGATGCTGGCGCTGGCCGGCATCCTGGTGGTCTGGTTCGCCTGGCGGATGCCCGAGACGCTGCATCCCGCCTACCGGCGGCCCTTCTCCCTCGGGGCCGTGGCCCAGGCGGTGGCGATCACCTTCCGCAACCGCGTCGCGGTGGGCTACGCGACCGCGCTCGGCCTGCTCACCGGCTGCATCATGGGCTATGTCGGCTCGGCCCAGCAGGTCTTCGACACCGGACTCTACCATCTCGGAGGCCTGTTCCCCCTGGCCTTCGGCCTCGTCGCCGGCGCCATGGGGGCGGCGACCCTGGTGAATGCCCGCCTCGTCCGGCGCCTCGGCATGCGCCCGCTCTCCCATGCGGGCCTGAGCCTGTTCGTCGTCGTGGCGGTGGGGCAGGTGGTGGCGGGGCTCGCCTATCACGGCCACCCGCCGCTGGGGCTGTTCCTGGCGATCCTGGCCGCCAACCAGTTCCTGATCAGCTTCGCCATGCCGAACTTCAACGCCCTGGCCCTGCAGCCCCTCGGCGAGATCGCCGGCACGGCCTCCTCCTTCCTCGGCTTCTACACCACGATCCTGGGTGCCTTCTGCGGGTTCCTGATCGGGCACGCCTTCGACGGCTCGGTGCTGCCCATCGGCATCGGCTACGCGCTCCTCGGTGGCCTCGCCCTGGCTGTGGTGGCCTGGACCGAGCGGGGCCGCCTGTTCCGCGGCGGCGTCTCCGGTTGAGGGCGCGGCGGCCTTAACGCCGTCTTCAGGCCGTCGCGACAAAGCTCGGCGTCCCAGGATGCCAGACGGAGCCCCAGACGTGACCGGCCGAGCCCAAGACGGACTGCTCCTCCTCGCCCGGCTGCTCCTCGCCGCCGCGCTGCTGCCCACCGGCATCGCCCGGGCCCTGAACGTCTCCGGCTTCGCCGTCACCCTGGCGGCCACCGGCCTGCCGTCTCCGAACGCCGTCGCCACCGCGGCGGTGATCGTCCAGGTGTTCGGTCCCGTCGCTCTCGTCCTCGGCGTGCTGCCGCGTCTGAGCGGCCTGGCGCTCGCCGCCTTCGCGGGGGCGATGGCGGTCCTGCTCCATCCCTTCTGGCAGTTCTCCGGGCCGAGCGCGGTGGCCGAGCGGACCCTGCTGCTGGCCGATTTCGGTCTCGCCGGCGGCTTTCTCATGTACGCCATGACGGGTCCGGGCCGCTGGAGCTGGCAGGGCTGGCGCCAGGGCGCCCGCGCCGCGGCGAACCTAGCCAGGGCACCGGTCCCGTCGACCGCCGCCGCACGGGGCGGGCAGAAGCCGAAGCGCGCGCCCGGGCGGGCTCCGGCCCGGGCCGCGGCCTGAGCCCCCGAACTCTCCTCGGGTCCTACGGCATCGCGTTGCGCGGCGCGGCGGCGGCGAGCCGGTGACCCGAAACCTCGGCGCCGGCATCCGGGCTGAGCCGCCGGAAGGCGAAGAACGACATCACCGAGATCAACGCCACGGCGAGGAAGGCGGGGGCGAAATCCTGCGCCGCGATCTCGGTGCGGCCATGCGCGGCGGCGGCGCCCTCCAGGGCCAGCGCCCCGAGGGACACCCCCAGGCTCAGCGAGAGCTGCTGCGCCACGCTGGCGAGACTTGTGGCGGCGCTCATCTCGCGGCCGTCCAGCTCGGCATACGCGATGGCGTTGACGCAGGTGAATTGCAGCGAGCGCACGCAGCCGCCGATCAGCAGGATGCAGATGATGACCGCATGCGGAGTCTCCGCGGTGAAGAGGCCGTTCACCGCCAGGAAGGCCGAGGCGACGAGGGCGTTGACGAGCATCACCCGCCGGAAGCCGTAGGTGCGCAGGATGCGCGGGCCGATGATCTTGATCAGGAGCGCCCCGGCCGCCGCCGCGAAGGTGATCAGGCCGGACCGAAGGGGATCGAGGCCGAAGCCGATCTGCAGCATCAGCGGCAGCAGGAACGGAATCGCCCCGGTGCCGATCCGGAACAGGCTGCCGCCGGTCACCGCGGCGCGGAAGGTCGGATAGCGCAGCAGGTCGAGGCGGATCACCGGATGGGCGATGCCGCGCGAATGCCGGAAGTACAGCGCCAGCAGGACGGCACCGGCCACGAGGCAGCCCCAGGAAACGCCGTCCGGCAGGAGGTGGCGGCCGGTGGAGGCGAGCCCGAGCATCAGCGTGGCGAGGCCCAGTCCGGAGAGCAGGAAGCCGAGGACGTCGAGGGGCGGGCGCTCGGCTTCGCGGACGTTCTCGAAATAGATCGTCGACAGGACGATGCCGGCGATCCCGATCGGGATGTTGATGAAGAAGATCCAGCGCCAGTCGAAATAGGTCGTGATGAAGCCGCCCAGCGGCGGGCCGCAGATCGGCCCGATGAGGGCGGGAATCGTGAGGTAGGCCAGGGCGCTGACGAGTTCGCTCTTGGGCACGCTGCGCAGGATCACCAGGCGTCCCACCGGCACCATCATGGCGCCGCCGAGCCCCTGGAAGAACCGCGCCGCGACGAAGCCGGCGAGCGAGTTCGAGGCCGCGCAGGCCAGCGAGCCGGCCATGAACACCCCGAGCGCGACCCGGAAGACCGTGCGGGCGCCGAAGCGGTCGGCCATCCAGCCGCTGATCGGGATGAAGATCGCGAGGCTGACGAGATAGGCGGTCAGCGCGAGCTTGAGGGCGATCGGGTCCTCGTTCAGGCTCCGGGCGATGGCCGGGAGCGCGGTGGCGATCACGGTGGAATCCGTGTTCTCCATGAACAGCGCGGTGGCGACGACGAGGGGAACGATCTGGGACGTGCGCATCGGCGAGACATAGGTCCGGTCGGGGCGTTCGGGTGCCTCTTACCGACGAAAAGTCGCGCCGCGGCAAGCGCGCGACCGGTGACGACGGACGCGGGATGAAAGGGGCATGTCGCACGTGCAGGGCCTGGGGCTTCCGACGGCGTGGCCCTGCGGCCACATCAGTCCAGCTTCGGACGATCGCCGGCCTCGCTCACCTTTCCACAATGTTGCTGGAGCCGCTAAGCTCGGCGGCATGATCCGGACGCCGCGGGTCTCCTCCGGGAGGCGTGCCGAGCGCCCGCCCGCGCGTCCCCAAGAAAGTCACCGATGCTTCCGAGGTTCGAACATCGCCGCAGGCTGGCAGGCTTCGTCTCCTGCCTCGCCCTGGCGGCTGCGGTCGCCGGGTGCGGCACGGTCGTGCTCACCGAATCGGGCGCCCTGACCCGGTACGACCGCCTCGCCTCCAGCGACGAAACGGCCAGCTCCTCGCGGATCTTCGTCGATCCGGCGGCCCTCGCGGCCACCCGCACCGTGCGGATCGTGCCCACCACCTTCTCCGAGGTCGTGGCACCGGGCCTGACCCCGGCCGAGCGCAAGCTCGTCGCCAATGCGGCCGACCGCGCGCTCTGCTACGAACTCTCCCTGCGCTACGACGTGGTCTCCGGCCGGAAGGCGGACCTCACCGTGCGCTCGGCGGTCACCCGGATCGACCTCACCAACGTGCCGGCGGCCGGCGCCACGGTGGCGACCTCGGCGGGCATCACCATCGCGTCCCAGCTCGGCGCCGGCTTCGCCACGGCGGTGGGCCGCATCCCGATCCCGCGCATCCCGATCGGGCTCGGCAGCCTCACGGTGGAGGCCGAGGCGCTCGACAGCCGCAACGTGCAGCGGGCCGCCATGGTCTGGGGTGGAGCGAGCAACGCCTTCACCAACCAGGCCCGGTTCTCGCCGGCCAGCGACGCCTACGACCTTGCCGGCGAATTCGGTCAGGATTTCGGCTTCTACCTCGCGACCGGCCAGGACCCGTTCAAGGCGCCGCTCACGCTGCCGACCTACGACCGCGTCCGCATCACGACCCTCGGCGAAGCGCCCCTCGACCCGGATTGCGAAGCCTTCGGCCGCGCCCCCGGCCTCGACGGCATCCTGGGCGACTATGTCGGCGCACCCCCGGAATGGACGGACAAGGGACCGGCCGAGGGCTTGCCGGGTGCACCGCGAGGCGTGCGCTAGGCGCAACCCCCATCGGAGAACGGCGCCGCGGGCGAATTTTCCTGTCGGACGGGATCACCGGCGCTTTGCGCCGGTTCCCCGTGCATGATACTGGCCCGTGCCAACCCAGTGACGTCGGAACGCCCGTGAGGGCCCGGCGCAGCACCCGTTCCGGAGTTGGTTCATGGCCCGCATCACCGCTGAGTCCATCATCGAGGGCCTGACCTTCGACGACGTCCTGCTGCGCCCCGCAGCCTCCTCGGTCATGCCCGGGGATGTGAAGATCGCGAGCCGGCTGACCCGCTCGATCCACCTCAACCTGCCGATCCTGGCCTCGGCCATGGACACCGTCACCGAGGCGCCGATGGCCATCGCCATGGCGCAGAACGGCGGCATGGGCGTCATTCACCGCAACCTCGAGCCCGCCGAGCAGGCCGAGCAGGTCCGCCTCGTCAAGAAGTACGAGTCGGGCATGGTGCTGAACCCGATCACCATCCATCCCGACGAGACCCTGGCGGACGCGTTCTCGCTGATGAAGCAGAACCGCATCTCGGGTATCCCGGTGGTGGAGCGCGGCCCCAACGGCTCGCGCGGCAAGCTCGTCGGCATCCTCACCAACCGCGACGTCCGCTTCGCCACCAACGCGACCGAGACCGTCGCCGAACTGATGACCCGCGACCGGCTCATCACCGTGCGCGAGGGCGTGAGCCAGGACGAGGCCAAGCGCCTTCTGCACCAGTTCCGCATCGAGAAGCTGCTCGTCGTCGACGACCATTACCGCTGCATCGGTCTCATCACCGTCAAGGACATCGAGAAGCAGGTCGCCTACCCGGGCGCGGTCAAGGACGAGCAGGGCCGCCTGCGGGTCGCCGCCGCCACCACCACGGGCGACGGCGGCTTCGAGCGGGCCGAGCGTCTCATCGATGCCGGCTGCGACGTCATCGTGGTCGACACCGCCCACGGCCATTCGATCAAGGTCCTCGACGCCGTGCGCCGGGTGAAGCAGCTCTCCAACGCCGTGCAGGTGGTGGCCGGCAACGTCGCGACGCGCGACGGCGCCCAGGCCCTGATCGATGCCGGCGCGGACGCGATCAAGGTCGGCATCGGCCCCGGCTCGATCTGCACCACCCGGATCGTCGCCGGTGTCGGCGTGCCCCAGCTCACCGCCCTGATGGAGGCCGTCGAGGCGGCGCAGAGCGCCGACGTTCCGGTCATCGCCGACGGCGGCATCAAGTACTCGGGCGACCTCGCCAAGGCGATCGCGGCCGGCGCCTCCGTCGCCATGCTGGGCTCGCTCCTGGCCGGCACCGACGAGGCGCCCGGCGAGGTGTTCCTGCACCAGGGCCGGTCCTACAAGAGCTACCGCGGCATGGGCTCGGTGGGCGCCATGGCCCGCGGCTCCGCCGACCGCTACTTCCAGGCCGAGGTCAGCGACACGCACAAGCTCGTCCCCGAGGGAATCGAGGGACAGGTGCCCTACAAGGGTCCGGTGGCGGCGGTGCTGCACCAGCTCGCCGGCGGCCTGCGGGCCGCGATGGGCTATGTCGGCGCCCCGACGATCCCCGACTTCCAGGAGAAGGCGCAGTTCATCCGCATCACCAATGCGGGCCTGCGCGAGAGCCACGTCCACGACGTGACCATCACCCGCGAGAGCCCGAACTATCCCGGTCGCGCCTGAACAAACCTGCGGGCGCCCGGGCCGGACGTCCGGCCGGGTCACCGCGCGAAGGAACCGCCGTGACCGTCCAAGCCATCCTGGCGCCCGTCTTCGCGCAGGTCTTCCTGACCTTCGCGCTGCTGTTCTGGACGGGGCGCCAGCGCCTCTCCGCCGTGCGCGGCGGCACAGCGAAGGGCCGTGAGCTGTCCCTCGGGCAACGCAACTGGCCCGCCCCGGCCCAGCAGGCCGCCAACACCTTCTCGAACCAGTTCGAGATCCCGGTCCTGTTCTACGTCCTCGTCGGCTTCGCCCTGGCGACCCGCAAGGCCGACCTGCTGTTCGTGATCCTGGCCTGGGTCTTCGTCGCGACCCGCTTCGTCCATGCCGGGGTCTACCTCACTACGAATCACATCCCCTACCGCTTCCGCGCCTACGCCATCGGTACGCTGGTGCTGCTGGTGATGTGGATCCTCTTCGCGGTTCGGATATTCCTGGCGCCGATCGGCGTCTGACCCGCTACGAAGACGCGGTATCGATGGGATCGGAGCCACGTCGGGGCTCGATCCACGAACGACGAAAGGGATGGGACCATGCGCGTGCTCGTTGTCGGCGCCGGAGCCACCGGCGGATACTTTGGGGCGCGCCTCGCCGAGGCCGGTCGCGACGTGACCTTCCTGGTGCGCCCGGCCCGGGCCGAGAAGCTCGCGCGCGATGGCCTGAAGGTCGAGGGGCCGGCCGGGAACCTGCACATCCCGGCGCCTCGGACCGTCACGGCCGCCGAGCTCGCCGACGGAAAGGGCGGTGCCTTCGACCTCGTGCTGTTCTCGTGCAAGGCCTACGACCTCGACAGCGCCATCGCCGACGTCGCTCCGGCCGTCGGATCCGACACCGCGATCCTGCCCCTGCTCAACGGCATGCGCCACCTCGACGCGTTCGACGTGGTATACGGCGCGGAGCGGGTCCTCGGCGGCTCCTGCGCCATCGCGGCGACCCTGGGACCCGCGGGCGAGATCCGCCAGATGAACCAGCTCCATACCCTGACCTACGGCGAGCGTGCCGGCGGCCGCTCCGCCCGGGTCGAGGCCATCGAGGCCCTGATGCGCGGCGCGAACTTCCAGCCGCGCCTCAGCGAGAGCATGGTCCTGGAGATGTGGGAGAAGTGGAGCTTCCTCGCGACGCTGGCCGGCTCCACCTGCCTGATGCGCGCCACCATCGGCGACATCGTCGCCGCACCGGGCGGCCTCGCCTTCATCGAGGCGCTGATGGAGGAGTGCCGCGCCATCGCCGAGGCCGCCGGCTACGCGCCACGGCCGAACGCTCTGGACAACACCCGCAAGACCCTCACCGCCGAAGGCTCGGCCTTCACGGCCTCAATGCTGCGCGACATCGAAGCCGGCGCCCGGATCGAGGCCGATCACATCATCGGCGACCTGATCGCGCGGGCACCCGACGCGGCCGGGCACCCGATGCTCGACCGCGTCTACACGCATCTCAAGGCGTACGAGAACCGCCGCGGCCGTGAGGCGACGGCACAGAAGCCTCAGTAGCGCGGGCCGCGCGGCGGGGGCGGGGGCGCACCGTATTCGAGCTGGGTCTTGGCATCGGGCCGGCGCGGAGGCGGGGCCGACAGGTCGGGGGCGTCCGGTGCCGTGGAACAGGCGGCGACCGCCAGCATGACGAGGCCGGCGAGGCTGAAATGGATGACGGGAGACATGGGGTTCTCTAAAGCTCCGGGCGTCCGCTCCGCGCGGCTCCAAGGCTCAAGCTGAGCTGTAAACGCGCCGGAAGCTCGACTGTATTGTGTCCGGCCGCTGCCCGAAGCGTGGCCGTATCGCGGCGCCCGCCGATGAATCCGAGGATCTTGCCCTGACGCCCCCCGCACGCCTCTCCGCCGCCATCGAGGTCCTCGCCGATATCGCGGCGCGCCGCCGCCCCGCCGCTGACGCCCTGAAGGACTGGGGTCTCGCTCACCGCTTCGCCGGCTCGGGCGACCGGGCCGCCATCGCCAGCCTCGTCTACGACGCCCTCCGCCGGCGCGCCTCCGCCGCCTGGATCATGGCGGACGAGAGCCCGCGCAGTCTCGTCATCGGCATGCTGCGGCTGCAATACGGCCGCGCCGCCCCAACCATCGCAGAGATGTTCAGTGGCGAGCGCTTCGCCCCGGAGCCCCTGTCCGACCACGAGCGGAGGCGTCTGGCCGAGGGGACGCTGGCCGACGCACCGCTGCATGTCGCCGGAGACGTGCCCGAATGGGTTCTGCCCTCACTGGAAGCGACTTTCGGCTCCGAGACCCTCGATGAACTGCGTGCCTTGAGCCGGCGCGCGCCCCTCGACATTCGGATCAACTCCTTGAAGCGCAGCCGCGCGGAGGCCCTGGCAGGCCTCGCCCACCTCACCCCGGAGCCGACTCAGCACGCGCCAAACGGGCTGCGCATTCCCATCGGCGAGGACGGGCGGGGACCCGCCCTCCATGTCGAGCCGGAATTCATCGACGGGTGGTACGAGATCCAGGACGAGGGCTCGCAACTCGCGAGCCTCCTGAGCGGCGCACGGCCCGGCGAGACCGTCATCGACCTCTGCGCCGGCGGTGGCGGCAAGAGCTTGAGCTTGGCCGCGATGATGGAGAATTCGGGCCGTCTGGTGGCAAGCGACGACGATCCGCGCCGGCTCGCCCCGATTCACGAGCGCCTGCGTCGGGCTGGCGCCACCGCGGATATCCGTACGCCTCGCGCCGGCAAGGCCCGCACCGACGTGCTAACCGACCTCGACGGCAGCGCCGACCGCGTCCTGGTGGATGCCCCCTGCACCGGTTCCGGTACCTGGCGGCGCAATCCCGATGCCAAGTGGCGAATGCGCCCGAATGCCCTGAGCACCCGCATCGCCGATCAGGCCATGGTCCTCGACCGGGCGGCGCGGCTGGTGCGCCCCGGTGGTCGCATCACCTATATCACCTGCTCGCTGCTGCCCGAGGAGAACGATGCAGCCGTCGCCGGCCTCCTCGCGCGCCGTTCGGCCGACTTCGCAGTGGTCTCCGCCGCACAGATCGTCGCCGCATACGCACCCGACCTCGGCCCGGCTATTCGCCTGACTCAACACGGCCTTCAGATGAGTCCGGCCCGGACCGGCACCGACGGCTTCTACGTCGCCACTCTCCAGCGCAAGGACTGAAACGGGGAATGGCCCCGCGAAGGGCCATTCCGGAAGTTCAAGGCGCTGCCCATAGGCCGGCGCGGCGCAGGTCTCAGAAGCAGCGGCGCTTGCGCATCACGACCACCCGGCCCAGCGGCCCGCGGCGCTTGGTGACGACGGTCTTGCAACGAGGGCCTCGGATCACTCTGCGCTCGACGATGCGGATCTGCTCGACCCCGCTGGCGGGTGCAATCCCGGCCGGGACGGGCAGGGCGGAGGCCGTGGTGGCTCCGAACCCGGCGAGGGCGAGGGTGGCGATCCCGAAGATGGTGGCTCTATGGCTGAGGCTCCTGCTCGTTGCTGGGGGCGCTCGGTGTCGTCGCTGGGCGGTGAACGGACGGTTAACGCACGTGGGCTCCGCATCCCCAGCTCGATGCCGATCGCGGGAGGACTCTGCGGGCCGATCCGTTGCACCGGATCGAGGCCTCGTCTAACTCCGGTTCCATGACGACAGAACACGACAAGATCCTCATCGTGGATTTCGGCAGCCAGGTGACGCAGCTCATCGCGCGCCGCGTGCGCGAGGAGGGGGTCTATTGCGAGATCGTTCCCTTCACCAAGGCCGCCGAAGCCTTTGCCGAGACGAAGCCCAAGGGCGTGATCCTATCCGGTGGTCCCGAATCGGTGACCACCGAGGCCTCGCCCCGGACGCCCCAGATCGTGTTCGATTCCGGCGTTCCAGTCTTCGGGATCTGCTACGGCCAGCAGACCATGGCGGCCCAACTCGGCGGTGAGGTCGAGGGTGGACACCACGCAGAGTTCGGCCGGGCGGAAATCGAGATCCTGTCGGAGTGTCCCCTGTTCAAGGGCGTCTGGCACGTGGGCGAGCACTATCCTGTCTGGATGAGCCATGGTGACCGCGTCACCAAGCTGCCGGACGGCTTCACCACCGTTGCCATGTCGAAGAACGCCCCCTTCGCGGCGGTGGCCGACGAGGCACGCAGTTACTACGCCGTACAGTTCCACCCCGAGGTGGCACACACGCCGCACGGCGCCCTTCTGATCCGGAACTTCGTGCGCGACATCGCCGGCTGCTCCGGCGACTGGACCATGGGCGCCTACCGGGAAGAGGCGATCGAGAAGATCCGCACGCAGGTCGGTCGGGAGCGGGTGATCTGCGGCCTCTCCGGCGGGGTCGATTCCGCCGTGGCGGCGGTGCTCATCCACGAGGCGATCGGCGAGCAGCTCACCTGCGTCTTCGTCGATCACGGCCTCTTGCGAATGGGAGAGGCCGAGGAGGTCGTGCGCCTGTTCCGCGACCATTACAACATCCCCCTCGTCCACGTGGAGGCCCAGGATCTGTTCCTGGGCGAGCTGACCGGCGTCAGTGACCCGGAACAGAAGCGCAAGACGATCGGACGCCTGTTCATCGACGTGTTCGAGGCCGAATCGAAGAAGATCGGCGGTGCCGCCTTCCTCGCCCAGGGCACACTCTACCCGGACGTGATCGAAAGCGTGTCGTTCACCGGAGGCCCCTCCGTCACCATCAAGTCCCACCACAATGTCGGTGGGCTACCCGAACGCATGAACATGCAGCTCGTCGAGCCCCTGCGCGAACTATTCAAGGACGAGGTCCGGGTACTGGGAAAGGAGCTGGGTCTGCCTGAAGCCTTCGTCGGGCGTCACCCCTTCCCGGGCCCGGGTCTCGCGATCCGCTGCCCCGGCACGATCACCCCCGAAAAGCTCGAAGCCCTGCGCAAGGCGGATGCGATCTACCTCGACGAGATCCGCAAGGCCGGTCTGTACGACACCATCTGGCAGGCCTTCGCAGTCATCCTCCCCGTGAAGACCGTTGGCGTGATGGGTGACGGTCGCACCTACGATCACGTCTGCGCCCTGCGCGCCGTGACCTCGGTCGACGGCATGACCGCCGATTTCTTCCCCTTCGACATGACCTTCCTGGCCCGCGTCGCCACGCGGATCATCAACGAGGTCAAGGGGATCAATCGGGTGACCTACGACATCACGTCGAAACCGCCCGGAACGATCGAGTGGGAGTGAGCTTGAACCAGCTCCATTGAAGCTGAACAATTCTTCTGAAGGTAACATTGCCATTGGCAAAATAAAGCGCATTTGGGCTCGATGACCCTTGCGGCCCAGCGTTTGGCATGTAGTATACCAACAGTCCCTCCCAGGGATTCATGTGACGCAACTTTAACCCCGCAGACCTTAGGGTCCGCGGGGTTTTGTCGTCCCGGTATCCCGCGGCGCTGGAGGTCCGGGGTTAGGTTGTGTTGCGGAAATCGTCTCGCGCGACGGAACGACCGGCTCCGAGCGGCAAGGAAGCCACACCGTTCGCGCGCTGCGCTGGGCGACCAAAACGTGAATCGGCCGCGCTTGTATCCGAGGCGACGGCCCTCTACAGACCGACGCGCCATCCGGTCGGGTCGGATGAGTGCACAAATGCGAAGACGCGCGAGATTAATCAGATGACTGACCCTCAGGGTTCGTTCGCTCCACTCGCCGGCCTGAAGCATCGCACACAGATCTCGATTCTGTTAGTCGCCTCAATTCTTTGCGCTGCTGGATTTCTCTGGCTTCCGGGCACGTTTGCGGGTGCTTCGACATCCCCGACGCCGGCGGCCGTCTCGGTCGCGCCGTCGAGCGCGAGCGACTTCGTCCTCAGCGCCGACCAGCTCGCGGCCATAGACACAGCGACGGTTGAGCAGCGCCTCTTCTACGAGGAAATCACAACCGAAGGTAAGATCGGCGTCGACGAGTATCAGGCGACCCCGGTGTTTTCGCCTTATCCAGGCCGTGTCATCGCGATCTTCGCGCGCACCGGCGAACAGGTGCAGAAGGGCGAGCGGCTGTTCTCGATCCAGGCCAACGAGATGGTTCAGGCTCAGAACGACTATCTTGCGGCCCTCAATGTCCTGGCCAAGACACGCTCGCAGCTCGGATACGCCCAGGCGGCAGAGAAGCGACTGCACGACCTCTACGATTCGCGGGTCACCACTCTGCGTGAGCTCCAATCCGCGCAGAACGACCTGAACACGGCCACCAACGATGCCCGGACGGCAGAGGTCGGCCTCGAGGCGGTGCGCAACCGCCTGCGCATCCTCGGACTGCGCGATGACGAGGTCGCGAATCTGCAAAAGGGTTCGATCAACCCGGAGACGGCGATCAATGCGCCCCTGAAGGGAACCATCATTCAGCGCAAGATCGGACCGGGCCAGTATGTCGGCACCGGTGGCAGCGACCCCTCCTACATCATCGGCGACCTGTCCAAGGTCTGGCTCATCGCGCAGTTGCGCGAACCGGATGCGGCCAAGGTCGATCTCGGCGACCGCCTCAAGTTTCGTGTCCTGGCCTATCCCGACAGGACCTTCGAGGGGCGGATCAATTTCATCGGCTCATCGGTCGACCCCGCGACCCGCCGGATCACAGTCCGGGCGGACATCGACAACAGCCAGAACCTGCTAAAGCCCGAGATGTACGCCACCGTGCGCGTCATCAACGAGCGGGAGACCTTGTCGCAGTCGGTTCCGCGCGCGGCCGTGGTCCTCGAGGGCAGCAAGGCGAGCGTTTGGGTGCTCAGGCCCGACAATTCCGTCGAGAACCGCCGGGTCAAGCCCGGCATCATCGACGGAGCGAAGATCGAGATCCTCGAAGGTCTGACAACGGGCGAGCGCGTGATCTCGCGTGGCTCCCTGTTCATCGACCGGATGGTGACCCGGGGCTGATCCGTCGGCCCTCGGCAGCAGGAAACCCACGCATGACCGGCCTCGTCCATCTCGCGCTGCGCCAGCGTGCCCTGGTGGTGCTCGCGTTCGTCCTGTTGCTGGCCTGCGGGCTCGTGGCCTTCCGAACCCTGAACATCGAGGCCTATCCGGATCCGACCCCGCCGATGATCGACGTGATCACGCAGGCGCCGGGCCTTTCGGGCGAAGAAATCGAGCGCTACGTCACAGTGCCCATCGAGGTGATCACCTCGGGCCTCCCGAATCTGAAGCAGGTCCGTTCGGTCTCGCTCTACGGCCTGTCCGACGTGAAGCTGCAGTTCGGTTTCGAATTGAGCTACCGCGAGGCCGAGCAGCAGGTTCTCAACCGGCTTGCCCAACTCGATGCCCTGCCGAACGGCGCCAAGCCCACGATCTCTCCGGTGAGCCCGATCGGCGAGATCTTCCGCTACAAGCTTACGGCTCCAGCGGGCTACAGCGTTCTCGACCTGAAGTCCCTTCAGGACTGGGTCCTGCGCCGCCGCTTCCGCGCCGTGCCCGGCGTCATCGACGTGATCGGCTGGGGCGGCAAGACCAAGACCTTCGACATCGCGGTAGACCTCGACCGGCTCACTGCCTACGGCCTGACCCTATCGGGCGTGGTGAAGACCCTGAACGACAGCAACCTCAACGTCGGCGGCAACCGGATCAACCTCGGGACGCAGTCGGCGGTGGTGCGTGGCGTCGGCCTGATTCGCTCGACGGACGACATCGGCGAGACCGTGCTGACCCAGTCGGGCGGCGCGCCGGTGCTGGTCAAGGACGTCGCCACCGTCACCATCGGGCATCAGCCGCGCCTCGGCATCGCCGGCATGAACGACGACGACGACATCGTCCAGGGCATCGTGCTGATGCGACGTGGCGAGGAAAGCACGCCAACCATCGAGGCCGTCCAGGCGGAGGTCGGACGCATCGAGGCCATGGGCTTGCTGCCGCCCGGCGTGAAGATCGAGCGTATCTACGACCGAGCCGATCTCATCGCCGTTACCACGCACACCGTGCTGCACAACATGCTGGTCGGCATCGTTCTGATCCTGATCGTCCAGTGGCTGTTCCTCGGCAACTTGCGTAGCGCCCTCATCGTGGTGGCGACGATCCCATTTGCGCTGTTCTTTGCCGTGATCATTCTGGTGGTGCGAGGCGAGTCGGCGAACCTGCTCTCCGTCGGCGCCCTGGATTTCGGGCTGATCGTCGACGGCACGGTGATCATGGTCGAGGCGATCTTCCGGCGGCTCTCCGGTCACGGCGCCCCGACCAGGGAGGTCGTCCGCCCGGGCCTCGCCGGCAAGCTCCTGCGCATCCGTCAGGCTTCAGGCGATGTCAGTCGCTCGATCGTCTTCGCGGCGATCATCATCGTGACCGGCTTCCTGCCGCTCTTTACCCTCACGGGAGTGGAAGGCCACATCTTCGGGCCGATGGCACAGACCTACGCCTATGCGCTGCTCGGTGGTCTCATCGCCACGTTCACGGTGACGCCGGTCCTCTCCGCCTACCTGCTGCCGGCCCATGTCGAGGAGGTCGAGACGATCCTCGTGCGGACCCTCGACCGGTTCTACCGGCCTGCCATCCGCGCCGCCCTCGGCAACCGCATCCTCACGATCGGCCTCGCGTTGCTGCTCACCGCCGGTGTCGGCGTCGCGGGACGTCAACTCGGCCTCGAGTTCCTGCCCAAGCTCGAGGAGGGCAATCTCTGGCTTCGCGCCACCATGCCGGCCACGATCTCGCTGGAGGAGGGCAACCTTTACGTCAACCGCATCCGCCGCATCATCGCCGCAGTGCCGGAGGTCGAGAGCGTGGTCTCCCAGCACGGCCGGCCGGATGACGGGACAGACGCAGCTGGCTTCTTCAACGGGGAGTTCTTCGCGCCCCTCAAGCCGGCGGAGAAGTGGCGCCCTGGCATGACCAAGGACCGTATGATCGGTGATCTCCTGGACCGGTTGCGTACCGACTTCCCCGGCGTCGAGTTCAACGTCTCGCAATACCTCCAGGATAACGTCGCCGAAGCGGTCTCGGGTATCAAGGGCGAGAACTCTTTCAAGGTGTTCGGGCCCGACCTCGAGACCTTGACGGAGGTTGCCAACCGGGTCGAAGCGGTGCTGCGCAAAGTCTCCGGTGTCACGGATCTCGGCGTATTCACGTCGCTCGGCCAGCCGACGGTTCAGATCGACGTCGATCGCATCCGCGCGGCGCGCTACGGCCTCACCCCCGGCGATATCAATGCCACGGTGCGTACCGCCATCGGCGGCGACAGCGCCGGAGACCTCTACGACAGCGGCTCGGACCGGCACTATCCGATCGTGATCCGCCTCGCCGAGCAATTCCGCCAGAGTGTGGCCTCGATCCGCAACCTGCGCATTTCGGGGCAGGGGCCCAACGGCACGCTGATGCAGGTGCCCTTGAGCGAAGTCGCGCAAGTCGCGCTCGTTTCAGGCCCGGCCTACATCTACCGCGAAGGTCAGGAACGTTACCTGCCGGTCAAGTTCAGCGTGCGCGACCGCGATCTCGGCAGCGCGATCCTGGAGGCGCGCGAGCGGGTGAACACCGAGGTGACCCTGCCGCGCGGCTACCGCCTCGAACTGGTAGGAGAGTTCAACAACATGCAGGGCGCCCTGGCGCGCCTGTCGGTCACGGTGCCGATCGCCATCGGTCTCATCGCGATCCTGCTCTTCATGAACTTCGGCTCGGTGATCGACATGCTGTTGGCGCTCAGCGTCATCCCGATGGCGGCAGCCGGCGGCGTCCTCGCGCTGGTGATCACCGACACGCCATTCAGTGTATCCGCCGCCATCGGCTTCATCGCATTGCTCGGTATCGCCGTGATGGATGGCATCATCGTGCTCTCGCACTTCAATGGCCTCATCGTCGAAGGCGAGGAACGGGTGCGGGCGATGCTGCGGACCTGCCAGACGCAACTTCGTCCGGTGGTGATGACCTGTGTGGTCGCCGGCGTGGGCCTCCTGCCGGCCGCCTTCTCGAACGGCGTAGGTTCGCAGGTTCAGAAGCCGCTGGCGCTGGTCGTCGTCGGCGGCATGAGCCTCGCGCCGCTCCTCATCCTGCTGATCCTGCCGGTGCTCATCCTGACGCTGTCACGGCGGACGCCCGGATTGGCCGAGGAGGAGGACGGGGAGGTGCCGGCGAACGCGACTGCACAGCCGGCTTCGGTCACCGCCTGAACTCGATCCGGGACCGCGAGCAGCCGTGAAGCCGCGGACCGGACTCACGCGAATGATCAGGGGGAACTCAGTGGTGCAGCGGAGGGAGACCGATGGCTCGCGCTTCAAGCAACCACCCGGTCGGCTCACGAACAGGGCACGATGGCTAAGTCGCTCAGGCGGTTCGGTGGATTTGGCTGCCGCGACGTTCTCTCGGAGGATCCCACGACCCGCTCGAAAGCGGGTCGGCCATGAGGACGGCGCAGCAAGCACTCAGTTGTTGATGGTGAGCGCGGCCTTCGTCACCGGCATCTCCGGCGGGGTCGCGTCCGCGATCTGGCCCGTGGTCGGATGCGGAGTTCCAGCACTCATCCAGTTGGCGCCGATCTGAACGGACAACAGGAGCAGGAGCGCTGCCACCAGAACGTTCGCAGCTCGCTGGAAAGGACGAACGGACAACCGAACGGCCGCTTCCAGTCGATCGGCATCCGTCGTCACGGAGTTCGTCCGGTCCGAGATCGGGAGAAGCCACGGCTCACTCGGAAGGGCCTGAAGCCCTCCCATTTCGTGAGCGCCCGGCAGGTTCTGGAACAGTCCGCTGGACATATCCGAACTCCTGGTTGGTGAGTGGCAGCCGAGTGTGGAAGGCTGATCGTTAATGTTCAGTTAATCTGACTTTTTGTTCATTTCAAGTTCAGGGTCGGAATGCGCGTTTCGTTGGCCGTCGGCTTTGTGTCCGATGGCACTCTCAAGGTATCTTTCGGGCGGTCGTTTCTGCTCCGCGCGATGCCGACAGGCTCACGATATGGATCGCGGTCGATCCGGCATCGCCGATCCGGCATCGGCTCGACGGAGCCTCGGCCGGCCCGTTTTCCCGACGTCAGCTTCGCAGTCCAGGCGCTTCCTGGCCCGTGCGGGCGACGTATTCGGTGTAGCCGCCGCCATACTGATGGATCCCGTCCGGAGTGAGTTCGAGGACGCGGTTCGACAGGGCGGCGAGGAAGTGCCGATCGTGGCTCACGAACAGCATCGTACCTTCGTAGTTCGCCAAGGCGGCGATCAGCATCTCCTTCGTGCCCATGTCGAGATGGTTGGTGGGCTCGTCGAGGACGAGGAAGTTCGGCGGGTCGTAGAGCATCCGAGCCATGACGAGGCGGGCCTTCTCGCCACCCGAGAGCACCCGGCAGCGCTTCTCCACATCGTCGCCCGAGAAGCCGAAGCAGCCCGCCAAAGCCCGGAGTGAGCCTTGGCCGGCTTGCGGGAAGGAATCCTCGAGGAAACCGAACACCGTGCGATCACCGTCCAGCACATCCATGGCATGCTGGGCGAAGTAGCCGAGCTTCACGCTCCCGCCGACAGCGACGCTGCCGTCGTCGGGCTCCGCCGTGCCGGTCACGAGCTTCAGGAGCGTCGACTTGCCGGCCCCGTTGATGCCCATCACGCACCAGCGCTCGCGCCGCCGGATCGAAAAATCGAGGCCCTTGTAGATCGTGCGGCTGCCGTAGCGCTTGTGCACGTTCTTCAGCATCACGACGTCGTCGCCGGAGCGGGGGGCGGGCAGGAACTCGAAGGCGACGCTCTGGCGGCGCTTGGGGGGCTCCACCCGCTCGATCTTGTCGAGTTTCTTCACCCGGCTCTGTACCTGTGCGGCGTGGGAGGCGCGCGCCTTGAAGCGCTCGATGAACTTGATCTCCTTGGCCAGCATCGCCTGCTGGCGCTCGAACTGCGCCTGCTGCTGAGTCTCGTTCAGTGCCCGCTGCTGCTCGTAGAAGGCGTAGTCGCCCGAATAGGTGGTGAGTTGCCCGCCATCGATCTCGACGATCTTGGTGACGATGCGGTTCATGAACTCGCGGTCGTGCGAGGTCATCAGGAGGGCGCCTTCGTAACCCTTGAGGAAGGCTTCGAGCCAGATCAGGCTCTCCAGGTCCAGGTGGTTGCTCGGTTCGTCGAGGAGCATGACGTCCGGATTCATCAGGAGGATGCGGGCGAGCGCCACGCGCATCTTCCAGCCGCCCGAGAGTTTGCCGACGTCGCCGTCCATCATCTCCTGGGAGAAGCTGAGGCCCGCCAGCACCTCGTAGGCACGGCCTTCCAGAGCGTAGCCGTCGAGTTCCTCGAAACGGGCCTGGACCTCACCGTAGCGCTCGATCAGCGCCTCCATTTCGTCGGCCCGTTCGGGATCGGCCAGGGCCTGCTCGACCTCTTTCAGCTCGGCCCCGATCTCGCTGACCGGGCCGGCGCCGTTCATCACCTCGGAGACAACGGTGCGGCCGGACATCTCGCCGACATCCTGGCTGAAATACCCGATGGTGATGCCCCGATCGGCGGCGACCTGGCCCTCGTCGGGTTGCTCCTCGCCGGTGATCATCCGGAACAGCGTGGTCTTGCCGGCACCGTTGGGCCCCACGAGGCCGACCTTCTCGCCCCGCTGCAGCGCGGCGGAGGCCTCGATGAAGACGATCTGGCGACCGTTCTGCTTGCCGATTTTTTCGAGGCGGATCATGGTTTCACGGAGGTTCGGGCAGGTTCAGCGGCCTTACGGCATGCGGACGCCGAGGGGTAGTGCAGCCCGGCACCGAACCCGCGCCTTCTCCCGGATCGGCGCCGATGGTCCTCGAGGCGAAGACGGGCTAGGCTGGTTTTTTCCCTGTCAGAACGGTCCCTTCGCGCCTCCGATGGTCCACACCGGCTACAATCCTGCACTCGTCGCCCTGTCCGTCACGATCGCGACCTTCGCCTCCTTCACCGCCCTCGATCTCGGGGGACGCGGCCGGGTCTCGGCGGGCGGGCGTCGCTGGGCTTGGATCGCTGCTGCCGCCTGCGCGATGGGCGGCGGCATCTGGTCGATGCACTTCGTCGGAATGCTGGCTTTCGAGATGAGCATGCCGATCGCCTACGATCTCGGCACCACGGCCCTGTCCCTGATGCTGGCCGTCGTCTGCACCGGAGCGGCCTTTGGCTGGATCAGCCGCCGGGGAGCGACGCGTCGCGACTTGTTCGTCGCCGGGCTGGCCATGGGCCTCGGGGTGGCTGCCATGCACTACACCGGCATGGCGGCGATGCGCATGCCGGGCCACCTCAGCTATGCTTGGCCGCTGGTCGGACTCTCGGTCGTCATCGCGGTCACGGCAGCGACTGCGGCACTCTGGCTGACCCTGCGTCAGAACAGCGTGTGGCAGACACTCATCGCTGCCAGCGTGATGGGGCTTGCGGTGGCGGGCATGCACTATACGGGCATGGCCGCAGCGACCTTCACCGCCGAGGGCGCTATCGGTCACGCGACCGACCTCGGCACCGCGCAGCAGAACCTCGCCTTGGCCGTAGCCGGCGCAACCTTCCTGATTCTTTTCCTGGCAATGCTCGCGTCCTCCTTCGACCAGCAGCGGGTCCAGAGCGAGCTGCAGGCCAGCGAGGCGCGCTTCCGCGCCGCCGTGCAGGCGGTGCGCGGCGTTCTCTGGACCAACGATGCGGAGGGCCGGATGCTTGGCGAGCAGCCCGGCTGGAGCGCCATCACCGGCCAGACCCGGACTGAATACGAGGGCTATGGCTGGGCAAATGCGGTCCATCCCGACGACCAGCAGGCCAGTATCGAGGAGTGGAACGAGACCGTCCGGGCGCGCCGGACCTTCATACACGAGCATCGGGTGCGCTCCGTTGACGGCGCCTGGCGGCACTATGCCATCCGGGCCGTGCCGGTCCTGAATGCCGATGGGTCGATTCGGGAGTGGGTCGGGGTTCACACCGATATCACCGAGCAGCGCCAAGCCGAGGCGGAACTCCGCGAATCCAACGAAGAGATTCAGCGCTACGCCTACATCGTCAGCCACGATCTGCGCGCGCCCCTCGTCAACGTGATGGGGTTCACGAGCGAGCTGGAGACGACACGGGAAGATGTACGCGCCGCCCTGCAGGGGAATCCGCAGGCGGAGCGGATCGACGCGGATCTCGGGGAGGCTCTCGGCTTCATAAAGGCTGCGGTGACGCGCATGGAGCGTCTGATCGCCGCCATCCTGAAGCTGTCGCGGGAGGGCCGGCGCAGCTTCACGCCGGAACGTCTCGACATGTCGGGTCTCCTGCGCCGACTCGCCGATGCGCAGCAGCACCAGATCGAGCAGGTAAATGCCCGCGTCGTGATCGCACCGGACCTACCTCGTCTCGTTGCCGACCGGCTGGCGATCGAGCAGGTCTTCGGCAATCTCATCGACAATGCGGTGAAGTATCTCGATCCGGCGCGGCCGGGGCGGATCGAGATCCAGGCGCAGACGCTGGGTGGCGGTCGCATCCGCTACACCGTTGCAGACAATGGCCGCGGCATCGCCGAACGCGATCATGCGCGGGTCTTCGAGTTGTTCCGGCGCTCCGGCGCTCAGGACAAGCCCGGTGAGGGCATCGGGCTCGCCCACGTGAAGGCGCTGGTGCGCTCACTCGGGGGTCGGATCGAGGTCGCGTCGGAACTGGGGGTCGGTACAACCTTCAGCGTGACGCTGCCGCGCGAGACCGCTACAGGTCGGGGACAGGATGGGCCGCCGATGCGGCTCGCTGCGGAATAGATGCGGAGCGAAGCGTGAACGCCGTCGAAATCGTCATGATCGAAGACGACGAGGGCCATGCGCGCCTGATCGAGCGCAACATCCGCCGTGCCGGCGTGAACAACACGATCCTGCCCTTCCGGGACGGGACGACGGCGCTCGAGTACCTTCTCGGTGCCGATGGAACCGGCGAGGCGAGCGCCAAGCGTCACATGTTGATCCTCCTCGACCTGAACCTGCCGGACATGACGGGCATCGACATCCTCGAGAAGGTGAAGGCGAACACTCATACCAAGCGCTCGCCCGTCGTCGTCCTCACCACCACGGATGACCAGCGCGAGATTCAACGCTGCTACGATCTCGGCGCCAACGTCTACATCACCAAGCCCGTGAACTACGAGGGCTTCGCCAACGCCATCCGGCAGCTCGGGCTGTTCTTCTCGGTCATGCAGGTGCCGGAAAACCCATGACGTCCGCACGTTCATGACCGAGCCAGCCCCTCCAGGCCGCGGTCGCGTCCTCTACATCGACGACGACCCCGGTCTGGGGCGACTCGTCCAGCGCGCCCTCGCGGCGCGAGGCTACGCCGTGGAGATCGCCGTCGACGGCGATGCCGGCCTCGTGCGTCTCGCACAGGGTGGCATCGACGTCGTCGCGCTCGATCATCACATGCCGGGTCAGACCGGCCTCGACATCCTGCCGACGATCCGGGCGCTGCCGGAAGCGCCGCCGGTGGTCTACGTCACCGGGTCGGAGGACAGCCGCGTCGCTGTGGCGGCCCTGAAGGCGGGCGCCGTCGACTACGTCTGGAAGGATCTCCAGGGCCAGTTCCGCGAACTCCTGGGCGAGGCCATCGACACGGCGCTCCGGCAAGAAGCGCTCCGGCGCGACAAGGAGCGGGCCGAGCAGGCGGTACGGGAGGCGCGCGACCGGGCCGAGATCATGCTGCGGGAGGTCAACCACCGCGTCGCCAACTCGCTGGCGCTGGTGGCGGCGCTGACCCACATGCAGACCAACGCGGTCACGGATCCGGCCGCGAAGGCCGCGCTCCGGGAGATGCAGGCCCGGATCTCGGCGATCGCGGGCATCCACCGCCGGCTCTACACCTCCGACGACGTCGAGGCGGTGGACCTCGACGCCTATCTGGCGAGCCTCGTGGAGGAGCTTCAGGCGGCTATGAAGGCGGCCGGTCGCGACCACGCCATTCGCCTCGACGCGGCGCCGGTGCGGCTGGCCACCGACAAGGCGGTCTCGATCGGCGTCGTCGTCACCGAGCTGGTGACCAACGCCTACAAGTATGCCTATCCACCTGAAGTTCCGGGCGAAATCCGGGTCTCCGTCGCGCGCGAGGGCGCCGATGGACTGACCCTGACGGTCGAGGATGACGGCATCGGCTGGACCGGCGAGGGCCAGCCGCGGGGCACCGGCCTCGGCTCGCGCATCATCCGGGCGATGGCGACGAACCTGCGCTCGGCCCTGGTCTATGGCGGCGGCCCGATCGGAACCCGCGCCACCCTCTCGTTCCAGGGCTGAGGATTCCTCAGACCAGGGCGCCGGCATTCATGATCCCGTCGGGATCGAGGCCGCGCTTGACGGCCGCGATCAGGCGCAGGCGGGCGGGATCGGAATAGCGCTCCAGGAGGTCGCGCTTGAAGCGGCCGATGCCGTATTCCGCGCTGTATCCACCGCCGTATTCCAGCGCGATCGCGTAGAGGTCGTGGGCGAAACCCGCCTCGATCTCGCGGGTGAAGGCGAGCCGGTCGCGGCCCGCCGGCACGACGAGATTGTAGTGCAGGTTGCCGTCGCCGACATGGCCGTAGACCGACAGGCGGACGTCCGGCAGGCGCTCGGCGAGCAGGGCGGCGCCGCGCGCCAGGAAATCGGTCAGGCGGGAGATCGGCACGGCGATATCGTGCTTGACCGATCCGCCGGCATGCTTCTCCCCCTCGGGAATCGTTTCGCGCACGGTCCAGAAGGCGCGGCGCTGGGTTTCGGACTGGGCCAGCACCGCGTCGACGACCCAGCCTCGTTCCATCAGGGCCTCGAGGCAGCCCATCAGCACGTCGTCGAGGGGGATGCGGTCCGAGGAGGCGGTGAGCTCGAGGAGCACGGCCCCGCCGGGTCCGGCCTTCAGCCCGGTCTCGGCGCCGCGCATCGCGGTGACGAGGCCGAGGGAGGAGGCCGAGATCAACTCGAACGTCGAGGCGAGATCGGAGGTTTCGCGGCGCACCAGGGCGGCCATTTCGGGGATCGGCGCCCCTTCGGCGAGTTCGAGCCAGGCGGTCGCCCGCTGGCCCTGGGCCGGCCAGAGCTTGAGCACCACGCCGGTGATGATGCCGAGGGTGCCCTCGGCCCCGATGAAGAGCTGCTTCAGGTCGTAGCCGATGTTGTTCTTGCGCAGGGTCCGCATGTCGGAGAACAGCGAGCCGTCCGGCAGCACCACCTCCAGGCCGAGGACGAGGTCGCGGGCCATCCCGTAGCGCAGGACCTGGAGGCCGCCCGCATTGGTGCCGAGGTTGCCGCCGAGGCGGCAGCTGCCTTCGGAGCCGAGGCTCAGCGGCAGGAACAGCCCCTCCGCCTCGGCCGCCTTCTGGGCATCGGCCAGGATGGTCCCGGCATCGCAGGCCAGGGTGAAGTTCAGGGGGTCGACCCCGCGGATGCGGGTCATCCGCTCCAGGCTGACCACGAGCTGGCGCCGGCCGGGCTCCGGCGTCGCCCCGCCAACATAGCCCGTGTTACCGCCCTGGGGCACGAGGCCGAAGCCGTGGGTCCGGGCGAGCCCGACGATGCCCTGGACCTCCGCGACGCTGCGCGGGCGCAGCACCGCGGGCGTCTCGCCCTGCATCAGGTCGCGCTGGTCCCGGGTGTAGCGCGCCGTCAGGGCCGGGTCCGTGAGGACGCCGCCGGTGCCGAGCAGCACCTCGAACGGGGCCAGGGCGTCGCGGTCCGACAGGGATTCCGGCATGGGGGCTCCTTCGGCAGGGCGCTTCGTGGCTGGCCGCGCAGGTTCGGCCTTCGCGGTCGAACCATGTCGCGCGGCCGCCCCGAAGGGAAGCCTCCGCCATCCGACGGGAGGAGACGTATCGGCCCCCGGGCCGGGCCGGCAACTCACCCGTTGCGGAAGGTATAGCTGTAGCCGTTGAGCGCCGGGGCGCCGCCGAGATGGGCGTAGAGCACCTTCGAACCCTTGGGAAAGAAGCCCTTCTGCACGAGATCGATCATGCCCTGCATCGACTTCCCCTCGTAGACGGGGTCGGTGATCATGCCCTCCAGCCGGGCCGAGAGCCGGATGGCCTCGACGGTCTCCTTCGAGGGCACGCCGTAGACCGGGTAGGCGTAGTCCTCGTTGAGCACGATGTCGTCGGCGGTGACGGCGGGGGCGCCGATGAGCTCGGCGGTGTTCCGGGCGATCTCCAGCACCTGCGCCTTGGTCTGGGCCGGGGTGCAGGAAGCGTCGATGCCGATGACGTTGCGGGCGCGCCCGTCGGCGGCGAAGCCCACCACCATGCCGGCATGGGTGGAGCCCGTGACGGTGCAGACCACGATGTAGTCGAAGTGGATGCCCATCTCGGCCTCCTGGGCGCGGACCTCCTCGGCGAAGCCGACGAAGCCGAGGCCGCCGAACTTGTGCACCGAGGCTCCGGCGGGGATCGCGTAGGGCTTGCCGCCCTTGGCCTTCACGTCTTCGAGGGCCTTCGTCCAGCTTTCGCGGATGCCGATGTCGAAGCCGTCATCCACGAGCTGCGTCTCCGCGCCCATGATGCGCGACAGCATGATGTTGCCGACGCGGTCGTAGACGGCGTCCTCGTGCGGCACCCAGGCTTCCTGGATCAGCCGGCACTTCATGCCGATCTTGGCGGCCACCGCCGCCACCATGCGGGTGTGGTTGGACTGGACGCCGCCGATGGTCACCAGGGTGTCGGCCCCGCTCGCGATGGCGTCGGGCACGATGTATTCGAGCTTGCGCAGCTTGTTGCCGCCATAGGCGAGGCCCGAATTGCAGTCCTCGCGCTTGGCGTAGATCAGCACGTCGCCGCCGAGATGCGCGGTGAGGCGCGGCAGGTGCTCGATCGGGGTCGGGCCGAAGGTGAGGGGGTAGCGCTCGAATTTCGACAGCATGGGCGGAGTCCTTCGTGGTCAGCTCCGGAAAGCTAGCAAAGAGTCGGCGAAAGGTGCTCTCGAAATCAGGCCTGTGATGTTGCAGAACCGGGCCTCAGGCCGGCGACGGTGCACGTCGATTGCGTCTTCGATCCCTCGTACGAAAGGATCTTCCATGGACGCTGCGCTGGACCGCATGGACCTGAAGATCCTGCGCCTGCTCCAGGCCGACGGACGCATGGGCAATGCCGAGATCGCCAAGCGGGTGAACACCAGCGCGGCCACCTGCCACCGGCGCATCCAGCGCCTGTTCGACGAGGGCTACGTCCGGAGCGTGCGGGCGCAGATCGCGCCGGAGAAGGTCGGGCGCGGCTCCCTGGTCATGGTCGGCGTGGTGCTCGACCGCTCGACACCGGAGAGCTTCGCCGCCTTCGAGGCCGCGGCCCGGGCCATGCCGATGGTGCTCGACTGCCACCTCGTGGCCGGCGATTTCGACTACTTCCTCAAGATCCGCGTCTCCGATATGGCGGATTTCAACCGCCTCCACAGCGCGACGCTGATCGCCCTGCCGGGGGTCCGCCAGACCCGGACCTTCTTCGTGATGAAGGAGGTGGTCGACAATGCGCCGCTCGACATCTGAGCGGGGCGGCGAGGGGGAGGCGTTCGGCGGAGGGTCGCGCCAGAAACTCACGCTCGGTACGCCGTCATCCCGGAGCCGCGCAGCGGAGCCCGGGATCGAGATCCGCAGGGGGCGCCGAACCTGACGCCGTCGGCGGTTCTGGATTCCGGGCTCGCCTGCGGCGCCCCGGAATGACATGTGGTGCCGGGGATCATCCGCATCCCGCCTTTCATCAAAGGGTCACGCCCATGTCCGATCGACCGCAGGGGATTCCCGACGCCGTGTGCGCGGGCCGGCCCACGGTCTGGCGCAATCCGCACCTGCGGCGGGCCGCCGAGGTCCTGCCGGGCCTCGCCTATGGCCTCGCCGAGGTTCGCGACGCGGAGGCGCGCTGGCGCCGGTTCGATCCGCTGCTGGCGGCCCTGTTCCCCGAGCTGGAGACCGGACGGATCGATTCACCGCTGCTGCCGCTGGCCCCGGAGGTCGCATCCCATGTCCGCGGCGGCGACGGTCCGGCGATCTGGGTCAAGGCCGACCACGACCTGCCGGTGACGGGCTGCATCAAGGCGCGCGGCGGCGTCTACGAGGTGCTGGTCACCGCCGAGCGCCTGGCGCTCGCGCAGGGCTGGCTGCAGGACGGCGAATCCTATGCGCGTCTGGCCGAGGCGGAGATCCGGTCGGCCTTCGGGGCCTACACCGTCGCGGTGGGCAGCACCGGCAATCTCGGGTTCAGCGTCGGGGTGATGGCGCGCGCCCTCGGCTTCCAGGTCGAGGTCCACATGTCCCACGATGCCAAGGCCTGGAAGAAGCAGCGCCTGCGCGACCTCGGCGCCCGGGTGGTGGAGCATGCCGGCGATTACGGCAGCGCGGTCGCGGCGGCGCGGGACGCCTTCGCGGGCCGGGCGGATGCGCATTTCGTCGACGACGAGAGCTCGGTCGACCTGTTCCTCGGCTATGCCGCCGCGGCGTTCGACCTGCAGCGCCAGCTGGCGGCGGCCGGGATCCAGGTCGATGCCGCGCATCCCCTGGTGGTCTACCTGCCCTGCGGCGTCGGCGGCGCGCCGGGGGGCGTCACCCTGGGGCTGAAGCACCTGTTCGGCGATGCCGTTCACTGCGTCTTCGTCGAGCCCGTCGCCGCGCCGTGCATGCTGGTGCAGCTCGCCGCCGGGCTCGACCGGCCGGTCAGCGTCTACGACATCGGCCTCGACAACCGCACCGCCGCCGACGGCCTCGCGGTGTCGAGCGCCTCGCTCCTCGTCGCCGGCACGGTCGGCCCGCTCATCGCGGGTGTCGTCACGGTGGCGGACGAGGCGCTGTTCGCCGGAATGCGCGACCTCTGGGAGCGGGCGGCCCTGCGCCTCGAACCCTCGGCCGCCGCCGCCTTCGCGGCCGTCCGCCCGACCCTGGCGGCCATGCCGGTGCTGCGCGGGGCCACCCAGGTGGTGTGGACCACCGGCGGAGCGCTCCTGCCCGAGGCGGAATTCCAGAAGGCGCTCGCGGCCGCGGCGTGAGGGGTTTCGGATTCCGCGTGGGGGGCTCCGCCGTCCTCGCGCCCTCCGCTCGCAGCACCGGGTCATCCCCGGGGCCGCGCCGCGGAATCCGGGATCCGGATCCGTCGGTGATGCCGGAGTCGACGCCGTCGGCGGTTCCGGATGGCACGCCGCTGGCGCGCGCCTCCCGGGTCCGGGCTCGCCTGCGGCGCCCCGGAATCACGGGGTGGGTCTTACGGGGATCGACCCGGCTGCACCGTATCGGGAGGCGGCAGAGGCGGCGCCACCGCTCCCGCGCCGCCCGCCCGCGAACACTCGCCCGCATAGGCGTTCAGGATCGCCAGGAGCAGGCCGGGGAAGCGGGAATCCACCTCCGCCCAGCGCGCGTGGTTGCGCATCTCGACGCCGCGGCGCTCGCTGCGGATCAGGCCGGCTTCGCGCAGCACCTTGAAGTGGTTGGAGAGGGAGGATTTCGGAATCACCCGCTCGCCGACCGCCGAGAGCGTGGAGCAGGCCTCCACGCAGCCCGCGCGCACGATGTTGGCGAAGATCGCGGCCCGATCGGGGTCGGCCAGCGCGTGCAGGATCGCACGTGGCTGCAGGTCATCGAGGGCGGGGTGGAACAGCGGTCTCATGTTTTCGACATATGGGGCCTTGACCCACACTTCGGTAGTTCCGAACTTCCGAACTATGGGACGCAGGGTGCCGATCGGCGCCCGCCCATGTCGGAAGGGTACACGGATGTCGAAGCTTCAGGGCAAGGTCGCGGTCGTGACGGGCGCATCGAAGGGGATCGGCGCGGGAATCGCCAAGGCGCTGGCGCGGGACGGCGCGGCGGTGGTGGTCAACTACGCCTCGAGCCAGGCGGGGGCGGACGCCGTGGTCTCGGCGATCACCGCCGAAGGGGGCCGGGCGATCGCGGTCCGGGCGGACGTCTCCAAGACGGCGGAGGCGCAGGCCCTGATCGAGGCGGCGGTCGCGCAGTACGGGCGCCTCGACGTGCTGGTCAACAATTCCGGCGTCTACGAATTCGCCGCGATCGAGGAGGTCACGGAGGCGCATTACCACCGGCTCTTCGACGTCAACGTGCTCGGTGTCCTGCTCGCCTCCCAGGCGGCGGCCAAGCACCTCGGTGAGGGCGGGAGCATCGTCAACATCTCCTCGGCCATAACCCATGTCAGCACGCCGGCCGCCGCGGTCTATAGCGGCACCAAGGGCGCCGTGAACGCGATTGCGGGGGTGCTCGCCAACGAACTCGCGCCGCGCCGCATCCGCGTCAACACGGTCAGCCCGGGCTACGTGACGACCGAGGGCACGCAGAGCGCCGGCATCGCCGGCTCGGAGATGGAGGCCGGGTTCATCGCCCAGACGCCGCTCGGCCGCGCCGGCCTCCCGGGCGACATCGCCGACGTCGTCGCCTTCCTCGCCTCGGACGAGGCCCGCTGGCTCACCGGCGAGAACATCACGGCCAGCGGCGGCATCCGCTGAGGCGCCGCGCCGGCCTCGCGCGAGGCCGGCGCCGTCACAGACCCGGCGGCACCCAGATCGGCAGGGCGGCGGCGTCGACGGCGCGGGGCAGCAGGCCCTCGGTGCGGAAGGCGTCCGCGATGGTCTGCTGCTCGGCGAGGGCGGCACGCGTCACCGGCTCGACCTGGTAGCTGCGCCGGGCATTCGCCTGCCGGACGATGGCGGGGTCGAGCTTCCACAGGGCGCCGAGGCGGGCGGCGGCGGCCTCCGGGTCGGCCTTCACCCAGGCCCCCGTCTCGCGCAGCTTGCCGAACAGGAGCGCGAGCACGTCGGCGCGCCGCGTCGCGTAGTCGGCGCCGGCGAGGTAATAGCGCTTGTACTGGGACAGGCCGGTGCCGTCGCGCAAGGTACGGGCGCCGGTCTGCTGCTCGGCCGCCGACAGGAACGGATCCCAGGCGACCCAGGCCTCGACGCTGCCGCTGGCGAGCGCCGCGCGCCCGTCCGACGGCGTGAGGTAGGCCGGGCTGATCGCCTTGAACGGCAGTTTCTCGGCCGCGAGGGCGGCCAGGAGCAGGTAGTGGCTGCCGGCTCCCTTGGTGACCGCGACCTTGCGGCCCTTCAGGTCGGCCACCGACCGGATCGGCGAATCGGCGGCGACCAGGATCGCCTGCGCGCTCGGCGAGGGGGCCTCCTGCGCGATGTAGGCGATCCGCGCCTGGGCCGCCTGGGCGAAGATCGGCACGGTATCGGCGACATCCGCCGAGACGTCGATCTGGCCGGCATTGAGCGCTTCCATGATCGGCAGGCCGCTGGTGAACTCGTGCCACGAGACGGTGACGTCGAGCGGGGCCAGGGCCTTCTCCAGGGCGCCATCCTCTTTGAGGAGGGCGATCAGCGTCGAGGATTTCTGGAAGCCGATGCGGAGCCTGTCCGCATCGGCCGCGCGGCCGGCGCCGGGCGCGAGGGCGAGGAGGCTGAGCGCGGCGGCGGCGCGCAGCGCGTGGCGGCGATGGATCATGGCGTCTCTTCAGGTTTCGGGATGCTTGTGGATCGGATCGACCCAGTGGACGGTCTCGGGCCGCTCGACGGGCTCGACATCGGTGATGTTGACCACCACCGCCTCGTTGTCGGAGCGCACCAGGACGCAGTTCAGGGGCTGGTCCGGGTCGGCGTTGATCTCCTGGTGCGGCACGTAGGGCGGCACGAAGATGAAATCGCCGGGGCCGGCCTCGGCGACGTATTCGAGCTTGACGCCCCAGCGCATCCGGGCGCGGCCCGAGACCACGTAGATCACGCTCTCCAGGGCGCCGTGGTGGTGGACGCCGGTCTTGGCGTCGGGGGCGATCGCCACGGTGCCGGCCCAGATCTTCTGGGCGCCGACCCGGGCATGGTTGATCGCCGCCTGCCGGAACATGCCCGGCGTCTGGGCGGTGTTGGCGTCGAGCCTGTCGCCCGGGATCACCCGCACGCCGTCGTGCTTCCAGCGCTCGGCCGGCGATTCGTGCGCCGGGTCGTCGTGATGGTGGTGATCGCCGTGATCGTGGTCATGGTCGTGGTCGCCGTGCATGGCTCGCCTCTCGCGCTGGGGGTCGCGGCTCATCGTACCGCAGCGGCGGCCGGTTCGAAGCTGCGATCGAGGATCGCCTCCGCCTTCGGCGCCCGGGCCTGCGGAATCAGCCCGGAGCGGACGTAGAGGTCGATGTTGCGCTGCTCGTCGGCGACGACCGCCTCGTCGATCGGCACGGCCCGGTACTGGGCGCGGGAGAACCAGCGCAGGGGCACCGCCTCGGGCAGGCCGATGAGCCTCGACCAGACGGCGGCGTAGGGGGCGGGGTCCTTCAGGGCCCAGTCGCGGGCGGCGACGAGGCGCCGGCCGAAATCGGCGAGCTGCGCCCGCTTGGTCCTCAGGGCGGCGTCGCTCGCCACCGCGAAGCTCAGGCCCGGGGTGATGCCGTTGCCGTCCCGGACCACCCGGGCGAGGCCGGCGAGCTCGGCGGTGGAGGTGTAGGGCTCCCAGGTCGCCCAGGCATCGACGCTGCCGCTGGCGAGCGCGATCTTGGCATCCGCCGGCGGCAGGAAGCGCAGGGTCACGGCGCTCGCCGGCAGGCCCGCCTCTTCGAGAGCCGCGAGCACGACCTGATGGCCGATGGAGCCGCGGTTGGTGGCGATGCTTTTCCCCTTCAGCTCGGCCACGGACCGGATCGGCGACTCCTTCGCCACCAGGATGGCGAGTCCGTCCTGTCGGTTGCGGAAGGCCAGGAACGCCTTCACCGGCACCCCGGCCGCGGCCGCGAAGGTGAAGGGTGCGTCGCCCACCCCGCCGGCATCGATCGCCCCGGCATTCAGCGCCTCCAGCAGCGGCGCCGCGGCGGGAAACTCGCTCCAGTCGAGGCGGTAGGGCAGGTCGGCCAGCACGCCGGCCGCCTCCATCAGCGCGCGGGCGTTGCCGCGCTGGTCGCCGACGCGCAGGACCGCGTCGTCGGCGCGGGCGAGCCCCGTCAGGGCGAGGAGCGCGAGGGCCGCGAGGACGCGCCGCATCACGCCGCCTCCGCCCGGGCGCCGCGCCGGGCGAGCAGCGCGCGGAAGGCCGGGATCAGGTCGCGGCCATACGCGAGGGCGTCCTCGAGCGGGTCGAAGCCGCGGATCAGGAAGGTGCGCACCCCGAGGTCGTGATAGGCGAGCAGCGCCTCGGCGACCTGCTCGGGCGTGCCCACGAGGGCGGTGGAATTGCCCGACGCGCCGGTCTCCCGCGCGATGGCGGTGTAGAGCCGGGTGTCGAGGCGGTTGCCCTGCGCCGCCGCCGCCAGCAGCCGGCGCGAGCCCTCGTTCTGCGGGGCTGCCGCCGGGCCGAGCCCCTGCGCGGCGCGGGTGGCGCGGGTCCGGGCCAGGATGTCCTCCGCCCGCGCCCAGGCGGCTTCCTCGGTCGCCGCCAGGATCGGTCGGAACGACAGGCTGAAGCGCGGAGAGCGCCCGTGCGGAGCGGCGGCGGCGCGGACCTTCGCGACGGCCTCGCGCACCTGGTCCAGGCTCTCGCCCCAGAGGGCGTAGGTGTCGGCATGGCGGCCCGCCACCGCGATGGCGGCCGGTGAGGCGCCGCCGAAATAGACCGGGATGCCGCGCGGATCGACCGGCTTCACCTCGGAGAAGCCGCGCTCGACCCGGTAATGCGCGCCCGCGAAGTCGAAGGGTCTCGCGGCGGTCCAGGCCTGGCGGGCGATGGTGAGGAACTCGTCGGTGCGGGCGTAGCGCTGGTCCTTGGTCAGGTGGTCGCCGTCCTGGGCCAGTTCGCGGTCGTCGCCGCCGCTGATCGCGTGGATGGCGACGCGCCCGCCGGTGAGCTGGTCGAGGGTCGCGAACTGGCGCGCGGCCACGGTCGGGGCGGTGAAGCCCGTGCGGTGGGCGATCATCAGGCCGATGCGCTCGGTCACCGCCGCGATCTGCGCCGAAAGCAGGATCGCGTCGGGCGCGGTGGCGTAGAACGCCACCAGGATGCGGTCGAACCCGCCCCATTCATGCGCCTGGGCGAGGAGACGCAGGTAGTCCCGGTCGATGGCCGGGCCATCGGGCGCGTGGATCTCGGATTGGTGGCGCGGGGCGGCGAAGCCGATGAACTCGACGGCGTCAGGATCGAGGAAGCTCATGGAATCTCCTTGCGGCGTTGAGCGGAGGCGAGGGTCAGACAGAGAGCGCGGCCCGGCCGGCGGCCGTGCGCACGGCATCGCCCTGGGGCCAGTGGATGCGCCCGCACAGGACGTCGCGCAGGTGGCGCTCCAGCGGGTTGGCGCGAGACAGGCCGGGATTGCCGGAGAGTTCCACCGCCCGCTGCACCACCGCGATGGCGTTCTCGGTCACGGTGAGCTTGAGGAAGCCGGATTCCTGCGGCGCGGGCGTGGGACCGCGATCCGCCTCTTGCGCGACCGCGCAGATCAGGCGGGCGTTGACCGCCAGGAGCCGCGCGTTCTCGCCGACCGCCTCCTGGAAGCGGGGGAGGGCGGCGAGGCTGTCGCCGAGGCTCGCCGGACGGCGCGCGGTGGCGAAGGCGACGAGCCAGTCCTGCGCCGCCCGCGCGACGCCATCGTAGAGGGCGGCGATCAGGACCGCGTTCCAGGCCTGCTGATCCGGATCGGGCGCCCGCCAGCCCTCCGGCGCACGCAGGTCCACCGCGTGGTCGTGCGGCACCCGGACATCCTCGAGGATCACGTCGTGGCTGCCGCTGGCGCGCAGGCCGAGATGGTCCCAGCTCTCGACCACGCGGACGCCCGGCGCGTCCATGGGCACCAGGATGTTGCCGATGCGCGGGGCGGCGTCCTCGGTGCGGGCGAAGACGAGCCCGTAGGCGAGGGCGGGGCTGCCGGTGGAGTAGATCTTGCGGCCCGTCACCCGCCAGCCGTCGGCGGTCGCCCGCGCCACCGTCGCGGGGATGCCGCCGCGCGCCGGCGTTCCGAGATCCGGCTCGACCCGCAGGGCGTTGATCAGGGCGCCTTCCGCGACGGCGGCCCGCCCGACCCGGTCCGCGAGGCCGGTGGGCCACGATCGGGCGCGGGCGATCAGCGCCTGCTGGATGAGGTGCATCGCCAGCACCAGGGCCGTCGACGGATCGCCCTGCGCGAGGGCACCGATCGTCGCCGCGGCCCGTTCGAGGCCGGCCCCGGCGCCGCCCAGCCGCTCCGGCACGGTCAGGCCGAGGAGCCCGGCCGTCCGCAGGTCGGCGATGTTCCCGTGCGCGAAACGCCCGGTGCGGTCGAAGTCTCCGGCCCGCGCGGCGAAGCGCGCGGCGAGGCCGGCGACGAACGCGGGCGGAGTGGAAACGGACGGCATCGGGCGGGCTTGTGCTCTCGACGTTTCGGGGGCCGCCGGCAGCGGGATCTCGGCGACCCGTTCGACGGGCCGTGCGACCGCGCCATCGTCCCGGTCCCGCCGCCGTGAGTCAACGAGAACGTTCGTTTTTCAGAACACGCATTCGGAGGAGAGCTATTCAAGAAACCGGAATGAGCGAGAAGATCGCATTCATCGAGGCTGTTTCGCCGATGAATAGTCCGTCTAGCGCCGCGACAGCTTGCGCAGCCCCGTGCCGATTTCGCCGCTTGTTCTCTAAAAAGAACGTTCGTATGAGCCGGGCAGGGACGCGACGCTGCGGGAGCCATGACCATGATTTCGACCTCCCGGACGCTGCCCGTCGCGGTCATCGGCGGCGGCTTCAGCGGCATGATGGCGGCGGAGCAGCTGCTGCGCACCCTGCCGCCCGACCGCGCCGTGGTGCTCTGCGAGCGGGGCCATGCCTTCGGGCTCGGGCTGGCCTATTCGACCCTCAACCCGGACCATCTCCTCAACCTGCGGGCGACGCAGATGAGCGCCGACCCCGAGCATCCCGGGGCCTTCTCGGACTGGCTCATGCGGGCCGAACTCGATCCCACCGAGCGGAGAGGCCTGCGCGAGACCGAGGCCGGCACCTTCGCGTCGCGGGGCCTGTACGGCCGCTATCTCTCCGAGCGCTGGGCGCGGCTGGCGGACGCGGCCGGCGACCGGCTCGTCGCGGACAGGACCGCGATCGTCGACGTGGAGCCGGTGCCGGAGGGCTTCGTCCTGCACGGGGAGGGCGTTCCGCCCCGGCGGGTCGCCGGCCTGGTCCTGGCCATGGGCAACCTGCCCGGGCCCGCGATCGCACCGAGCCGGCACCGGCTCGATCCGTGGCGCCCGGAGGCGTTCGGCGCCCTGGATCCGGGGCGCGACGTGCTGGTGGCCGGCACCGGCCTGACCATGATGGATTCGGTGGCGGCCCTGCGTCGCGAGGGCTTCGCCGGCCGGGTCGTGGCGGTGTCCCGCCGGGGGCTGCTGCCGAAGCCCCACGCCGCCGTCCCGGTGGGCCGGCGCGCCGACCTTACCCCCGAGATCCGCGCCTCGGCGCGACAGCTCTTCGCCGCCGTCCGGCGCGAGGTCGCGGCGGCCCGGGAGGCCGGCGCCGACTGGCGCGGGGTCATCGACGCCCTGCGCCCGATCACCGACTCTCTCTGGGCCGGGCTGCCGCCGGCCGAGCAGGCCCGGATCCTGCGCCACGTCCGCCCCTACTGGGACGTGCACCGCCACCGCACGGCGCCCCCGGCGGCGGAGGCCATCGCGGCCGAGATCCGGCGCGGAAGCCTCGTCGTCCGGGCGGCGCGCATCCTCGCCGTCGACGACGCGCCGGACCGGGCGCTGGTGACGATCCGCCCGCGCGGCACCGACGGCCGCGAGCGGATCGAGGTCCAGGGCATCCTCGACGCCACCGGCTTCAGCCGGCTCGCCGAGACCGACGACCCACTGATCCGCAACCTGCTGGCCCGCGGCCTCGTCCGGCCCGGTCCGTTCGGCCTCGGGATCGCGGCCGGCCCCGACGGCAAGGTCGCCGGCCAGCCGGTCGACGCCCCGGTCTGGGCCTTCGGGCCGATGCTGCGCGGCGTGGTCTGGGAATGCATCGCCGTGCCGGACATCCGCGATGCGGCCCGCCCCCTCGCCCGGGCGGTGGCCGAGCGCCTCGGCGAACGCCTGGCCGCCTGAGCCTTTCGTCGAATCGCCCGACGGCGCGATGCGGCTCTCCGTTCCGGCAGATCTTTGGAAGCACATTCCCGTTTCGCGCGGCTATTCTCAAGACGATCGGCGCTCCAAACACGCCGCCGACCAGAGACGATCCGATGACCCAGCCGATTCACCAGTCCCGCCGCCCCGCCCTCTGTTGCCGCTGCAAAGACGCCGACGCGACGGGGAGAGACAGACATCTCGGCAGGGACGATCACCATGAGCTTTCACACCACAACCTTTGAGCCGGCCGGGCCGGTAAGCCCCGCGCTCCTGCTCGGATCGCGCGAAGCCCGGCGCAGCTACGGCCGGGCCGCCGTCGCCGCGGCGATCGAGAACGGGCTCCTGCCGGACGAACTCTCCGAGCTCCTGGCCGGGCGCCGGGTCGTCGAGGCCTTTCCGGTCGCCTGGCGCGAGAGCGAATCGGACTACGCCGAGCGGGCCGTCGCCGAGATGATGGTGGCCTACCTGAGCCAGCCCATCGGCTGACGCCTCCCACCCCCGGACCGACCTGACCGACCGACCTGCCGACCAACCTGACGGATCGGGCTCCCGCGAGCCTCGGAGACGACGATGACGTATGCCCTCCTGTCCCGGCGCCGCCTCCTGCGCGCCGGCGCTTCGGTCGCGGCGGCCCTTCCCTTGGGCCTCGCCTCCGGCGCGGGGCGCGCCTGGGGACCCGGCCCCGGCCTGCCCTTCGATGCGGGGCCGCTCTGCCGGGCCGCGGCCGAGACCGGCGCCGCGACCGGGCCGCTGCGGCCGGTCAAGCTGGCCTGGAACGCCAACGCGATCTGCACGGCCTCCGCGCCGGTCGCCAAGGAGAGCGGGATCTTCGCCGCGCACGGCCTCGACGTGGAATTCATCAATTTCGGCGGCTCGACCGAGGCGCTGCTGGAGGCCATCGCCACGGGGAAGGCCGATGCCGGCATCGGCATGGCCCTGCGCTGGCTCAAGCCCCTGGAGCAGGGCTTCGACGTGAAGATCACCGCCGGCCTGCATGGCGGCTGCCTGCGCCTGCTCGGCGCCAAATCCGCCGGCATCAGCGACATCGCCTCCCTGAAGGGCAAGACCATCGCGATCAGCGATCACGCGAGCCCGGCCAAGAACTTCTTCGCGCTGCTGCTGGCCGATGCCGGGATCGACCCGGAGCGCGAGGTCGAGTGGCGGCCCTACCCCTCCGATCTCCTCAACCTCGCGGTGGAGAAGGGCGAGGCCCAGGCGCTGGCCGATTCCGACCCGCGCACCTGGATCTGGCTCAAGGATTCCCGCCTGACGGAGGTCGCGACCAACCTGACCGGGATCTACGCCAACCGCTCCTGCTGCGTCGTCGCCCTGCGCGGCAGCCTGATCCGCAACGACCGGGCCGTCGCCACTGCGCTCACCCGCGCGGTGCTGGCCGGCGGCCATCGGGTCCACGGCGATCCGGAGGAGGCCGCCCGCGTCTTCTCGAACTACGGCGGCAAGGGCTCCGTGGACGACCTGGCGGCGATGCTGCGCAGCCACACCCACGGCCATGCCCCGGTGGGCGCCACGCTGAAGCAGGAGATCGCCCTCTACGGCGACGAGCTGAAGCGCGTGAACGTCCTGCGCCGCAGCACGGACACGGCGAAGTTCGCCGATCGCGTCTATGCCGACGTGCTGAGCTGAGGGGCGCGACCATGACGAGCGCCCTCTCGAACGCCCTGCCGCGACGCGACCGCGCCGGGCCGGCCGCCGGCCGGGCCGCCGCGACGAATCCGCCCCGGCCGCGCATCGGCGATGCGGCCGCGGGCCTGCGCCGCACCGGCGCGATCGGCTGGAGCCTGGTCGCCGCGGGAGCCGCCTGGCTGAGCGTCGCGGCGGTCAGCGTCGGGCTGCCCGAGGACGGGGATTTCCCCTACACGGCGGTCTTCGCCCAGGGCGCCGCGGCCTTCGGCGGCGTCCTGCTCCTGGCCGGTCTCGCCCGGACCCGGCTCGGGCGCCCCGGCGCACGCCTCGGGCATTGGGGGCCCTGGCTCCTCGTGCTCGGCCTCGGCTTGATCGCCTGGGAACTCGTCACCGCGAAATACGCCCTCCTGCCGATGCCGTTCTTCCCGCCGCCCCAGGCCATCCTCGAAGTCTTCCTTGAGGATTGGCCGAAGCTCGGCGGGAGCATCCTGGCTTCCCTGAAGCTCCTGGCGGGGGGCTACGTGCTCGGGGCGCTGGCGGGCTTCGGCCTCGGCGTCGCCGTGGGATGGTCGCGCAAGGCCGGCTACTGGGTGCATCCCGTCCTGCGCTTCGTCGGCCCTCTGCCGGCCACCGCCTGGCTGCCCCTGGCCTTCTTCGTGTTTTCCTCGTCCTGGTCGGCCTCGACCTTCCTGGTGGCGCTCGCCACGGGCTTTCCCGTCACGGTGCTGACCTGGTCGGGGATCGCGGCGGCCAACAGATCCTACTACGACGTCGCCCGCACCCTCGGGGCCTCGCAGAGCTTCCTCATCCGCAAGGTGGCGATCCCGGCGGCCCTGCCGCACGTCTTCGTCGGGCTGTTCATGGGGCTCGGCGCCTCCTTCGCCGTGCTGGTGGTGGCCGAGATGCTCGGCGTGAAGTCCGGCCTCGGCTGGTACCTGCAATGGGCGCAGGGCTGGGCGGCCTACGCCAACATGTACGCCGCGCTCATCGCCATGGCGCTGATGTGCTCCAGCCTGATCACCCTGCTGTTCCGCCTGCGCGACCGGGTGCTGTCCTGGCAGAAAGGCCTCGTCCAATGGTAGCCGCCCCACTCGCGCCCGCCACGCCCCGCGGCGCGGCGCTCGACATCCGCACCGTCTCCCACGCCTTCCGGATCAAGGGCGCGCCGCTGCCCGTCCTCGACCGGATCGACCTCACGATCGAACCCGGCGCGTTCGTCGCGCTGCTGGGACCCTCGGGCTGCGGGAAGTCGACCCTGCTGCGCCTCGCGGCCGGCCTCGAACCGCCCGATGCCGGGCGCCTCGACCTCGACGGCGCGGCCATCGCCGGCCCCGATCCGAGCCGGCTCCTCGTGTTCCAGGACCCGACGCTCTATCCCTGGCGGACGGTGCGCGGGAACGTGTCGCTCGGCCTCGAGGCGCGCGGCCTCCTGCGCCACAACCGCCACCGGGTCGACGCCGCGCTGGACCGCGTCGGCCTCTCGGGCTTCGCCGAAGCCTATCCGCACCAGCTCTCCGGCGGGATGGCCCAGCGCACCGCGCTGGCCCGGGCGCTCGTCAACGATCCGCGCCTGCTCCTCCTCGACGAGCCCCTGGGCAAGCTCGACGCCCTGACCCGCCTGACCCTGCAGGGCGAACTCGTCCGGCTCTGGCAGGAGACGGGCCTGACCGCCATCCTCGTCACCCACGACGTGGAGGAGGCGCTGGTGCTCGCCGAGCGGGTCATCGTCCTCAGCGACCGCCCGGCGCGCATCCGCGCCGACATCGCCAACGACGCCCCCTATCCGCGCCACCGGGACGACCCGGACCTGATCCGCCGACGCCGGGAGATCCTGGCGATCCTCGGGCACGACGCCTAGGACGGGTCGCCGGGCTCAGGCGGGGCGGGCCTGCGGGCACGGGTGTGCAGCAGGTTCAGGATCAGCGCCGTCCAGCCCGTCTGGTGCGAGGCGCCGAGGCCGCGGCCGGTGTCGCCGTCGAAGAACTCGTGGAAGAGCAACGCCTCCTCGGCGCCGGGCGCCGGCGGGATCGGCGGGCGGTCGCCGAAGATCGGCCGGCGGCCTTCCGCGTCCTTGGCGAAGAGGGCAATCAGCCGGTCCTCCAGGGCGTCCGCGATGGCGGACAGCGTCAGGTGCTCGCCGGAGCCGGTGGGATATTCCACCAGGAAGTCGTCGCCGTAATAGGTGTGGAAGCGGCGCAGGGCCTCGATGATGAGGTAGTTCATCGGCATCCAGACCGGTCCGCGCCAGTTCGAGTTGCCGCCGAACATGTTCGAGGTGGAATCGGCCGGGTCGTAGCGCACGGTGAAGGAGGCCCCGAACTCGTTCAGCGCATAGGGCTGGTCCCGGTGCGCCTTCGAGAGGGAGCGGATGCCGTGGGCCGAGAGAAACTCGGCCTCGTCGAGCATCCGGCGCAGCAGCGCCTTCATCCGGTGGCCGCGCAGCAGCGACAGCAGCTTGCGGTCCTGCACGCCGCCCTCGTCCCAGCGCGAGACCAGGCGGGCGAGGTGGGGGCGGTTCTCCAGGATCCAGTTCAGGCGCCGGGCGAAATCTGGCAGGCGCTGGAGCACCCAGGGCTCGATCACCTCGACGGCGAAGAGCGGCACCAGGCCGACCACCGAGCGGACCCGCAGGGGCAGCATGCCGCCGCCGGGAATGTCGACCTCGTCGTAGTAGAACTCGTCCTCCTCGTCCCAGAGGCCGAAGCCCTCGCCGCCCATGTCGGTCATCGCCTCGGCGATGAGGAGGAAGTGCTCGAAGAACTTCGAGGCGGTGCTCTCGTAGACGTCGTTGTGGAGCGCCAGCTCCAGGGCGATGCGCATCATGTTGAGGGCGTACATCGCCATCCAGGCGGTGCCGTCGGCCTGGTGGATGCGGCCGAAGCCCGGCGGCGGGCGCGAGCGGTCGAACACCCCGACATTGTCGAGGCCGAGGAAGCCGCCCTGGAAGACGTTGCGGCCGTCCGCGTCCTTGCGGTTCACCCACCAGGTGAAGTTGATGAGGAGCTTGTGGAACACGCCCTCCAGGAAGGCGAGGTCGCCGCGCCCGCCGCGCCGGTCGCGGTCGATCTCGAAGACCCGGTAGGTCGCCCAGGCATGCACCGGCGGGTTGGCGTCGCCGAATTCCCATTCGTAGGCCGGGAGCTGGCCGTTCGGGTGCATGTACCATTCGCGGGTGAGGAGCAGGAGCTGCTTCTTGGCGAAGTCCGGGTCGAGCAGTGCCAGCGGCAGGCAGTGGAAGGCGAGGTCCCAGGCAGCGAACCAGGGATATTCCCACTTGTCCGGCATCGAGAGCACGTCGGCCGCCGCGAAGTGGCGCCAATGCACGTTGCGGCCGCCGTCGCGCTCCTTGGGCGGCACCGGCTGGAGCGGGTCGCCCTTGAGCCACTGGCGCACGTCGTAGGCATAGAGCTGCTTGGACCAGATCAGGCCGGCGGCGGCCTGCCGGTAGATGGCGCGGGAATCGGCATCCCCGATGCCGTCCTGCAGCGACTCGTAGAAGGCGTCGGCCTCCGCGATGCGGCGATGGACGATGGTGCCCTCGCGATCCACAGGGCGCAGGCGCGGACCGGCTGCGAGACGCAGGGAGACCCGGGTGGTCTCGCCCGGCTCCAGCTGGCGGAAGTAGTGCAGGCCGAGCTTGGTCCCGCCGTCGCGCCGCACGGCGCCGTCGTCGCCGTCCACGATCGCGGCGTGCAGGCCGTCCTTGAACGGGCCGGGGGCCTCGGGCTCCCAGCCGTGCAGGCGCAGGTTGGTGTCGTTCTCGCAGAACAGCGGGTCGGGATAGCCGTCGAAGCTGAGGCGGTAGAGCCCGAGGCGGGGATGGTCGCAGGCGATGCCGCCGTCGGCGCGCAGGGTGAGGGCGGGCCGGCGATGCGCAGCCTCCTCGGACCAGGACCAGGTGTTGCGGAACCAGAGCTGCGGGACGATGTGCAGGTCCGCCGTGTCGGGGCCGCGGTTCACCGCCGTGATGACCACGTGGATGTCGTCGACATCCTCCTTGGCGTATTCCACGGTGACGTCGAAGAAGCGGTTCTCGGCGAAGAGCCCGGTCTCCTCGATCTCGTATTCCGGCTGGTCGCGGCCGCGCCGCAGGCCCTCGCGCACGAGCTCGTCGTAGGGGTAGGCCCCCTGAGGATAGCGGTAGAGGAACTTGAGGTAGGCGTGGCTCGGGGTCGCGTCGAGGTAGTGGTAGACCTCCTTCACGTCCTCGCCGTGGTTGCCCTCCTCGTTGGCGAGGCCGAACAGGCGCTCCTTGAGGATGTGGTCGCGCCCGTTCCACAGGGCGAGGGCGAGGCACATCTGCCCGCGCTCGTCGCAGAGGCCGGCGAGCCCGTCCTCCCCCCAGCGATAGGCCCGCGAGCGCGCCTCGTCGTGCGGCAGCGAGCGCCAGGCATTGCCGTCCCGGCTGTAATCCTCCCGCACCGTGCCCCATTGGCGCTCGCTGAGATACGGCCCCCAGAGGGACCAGGGCCGCTCGCCGCGCCCCTGCTCGGCGATGCGGCGGCGCTCGGCCCAGCCGTCGAGCTCGCTCATGCCGGTCGCCCCGCCCCGCGCGCCGTCCCGGTCGCGGGCAGGGCAGGGCGGTCGACCGGATCGGCGGGGGAACGTGAGAGGAGGGCGATCATCGGGTCCGGGCAACTTCGGGCTGGGAGACGCCTGTGATGCATCATCAGCGCCAAGCCGACCAGGCGCGGCGCGAATTCGCATTCTCGCGCCGCGCGGATCACGCCGCGGCCGTCACCACAGCGTCTGCCGCGCCCGCTCGGCCCAGGCCGCGTCGTAGGCCTCGCCGCCGAGGCGCCCGTCGCTGAGCCCGGCGAGAATCCGGCCGGGGCTCGGCAGGGATCTGGGATCGACCTGGCTGTCCGGGCGCCACAGGCCCGAGCGGATCAGCGCGCGGGCGCATTGGAAATAGACCTCGCCCACCGAGATCACCATCGCGGTGCGCGGCGCCTTGCCGTCGACCGCGAACGATTCGAGCAGGGCCGGATCGTCCTCGATCACGGCCCAGCCGTTGACGCGCAGCGCATTGCCGATGCCGGGGATGAGGAACATCAGGCCGACCCGCGGATCGCGCACCACGTTGCGTAGGCTGTCGATCCGGTTGTTGCCGCGCCGGTCCGGCAGGACGAGGGTGCGGGGGTCGGCGACGCGGACGAACCCCGGGACATCGCCGCGCGGCGAGCAGTCCAGCCCCTCCGGGCCGACGGTCGCCAGGGCGACGAAGGGGGCGACTGCGATGAAGCGCCGGTAATCGGGGGTGATGTGATCGGCGACCTTGGCCGTCGAGGCCTCGCCGACGGCGCCGAAGGCTCCGTAGAGGCGCTCCAGCTCTTCGATCGTCGCGACGGCCGCCATGGTCCTTCTCCCTGTCGATCGGGTGCTCGGCAGATGCGGACGCCGCTGCCGAACCCGTTTGGATTCAGCCATGACGGAAGCCCGTGACGCCCCTGTGTCCGCCGCGCCACGGGCCGCCTTTGTCGGCCTCGGCGCCGGCACCGGAGGCGGTGCCCCGCGTTGCCCGCTCGCAGGCATGCGCAATCCCTGCCTGCACCCAAACACTGCCTGAACCAAAACCGACCTGCGCGAACCTTCGACCGGAGAGCCGTTCCCATGACCCTCAAGATTCTCGCCGCCGCCTCGGCTCTCGTCGTGGCCGGTTTCTCGGCCAGTCTCTCCACGGCCCAGGCGCAGGGTCTCGTCCAGGGCGCGCAGGAGGGCGCCGCCCGTGGCGAGATAGCGGCCGGGCCTCTCGGGGCGGTGGTGGGCGGCGCGATCGGCGCCGCCGTCGGCACGGCCAACGGCATTCTCGGTATCGACCGGCGCGAGCGCTTCCGGATCTATGCCAGCGCCGAGCGGCGCCCATCCTACGCCTATCCGGGCACCGTCCGGGTCGGCGCGGTGCTGCCGGAGGACGGGGTGGTCTACTACGACGTCCCCGCGGAATTCGCGCTCAAGGGCTACAACTACACCATCGTCAACGACCATCCGGTGCTGGTCGAGCCGGGAACCCGCCGCGTGGTCGAGGTCATCGACTGATCGCGCCGGATTCGAAGCCAGGTTCGAGCCGGGAGTCGGCCAAACGCCGCCCCTTCGCGTTATCGGGCATGGCCGCCCCCCCCGCGCGGCCCTGTTCGATGACGACAAGGATGCGAGAGCATGAGACAGATCGCACTGGCTGGGCTCACCGCCGCCGGACTCCTCTCCGGAGCGCTCCTGGGCTCCGCGGCCGCCCGGGCCGCCGATTATGGCTATGACGCCGACGATGCGCCCGAGACGGTGGTGACCCGCCGCACGGTGGTGGAACGGCACGTCCTCCTCCCGCCCCGCGAGATCGTCCGGGAGGTCGTCGTGGAGCGGCCGGCGCCGCGCCGCATCGTGCGCGAGGTGATCGAGGAGCCGCCGGTGGTCTATCGGCCTCGGCCCGTGGTCCGCGACGTGGTGGTGGAGCGCGAGGGCGTCTACGGCCCCCGCCGCTTCGGCCCGCGCCCGGTCGGCTACGGCTACGGACCGGCCTACGATCCTTACGACTGACCCGCCGCGCCGCCGGCCTCGCTCCGGCGGACAGGATGCTGGAACCTCTGCCGAACACGGATCCGGCACTGGGTTCAGGTCTCGCGGGGCTGGCGCTCGGCCGTGCGGACGATCAGCACGGCGAGACCGACCGCGACCGCATCCTCGGCGATCCCGCGCATGAGGCCGTCCGGCCTACGCGCGTCCGGTCCGCGGGCGGCGCGGCCAAGGAGGGTACTGGCCACGGCGCCGCCTTCCGGCCGGAGAGCGCCCCCCGCCCACGGCGTCGATCGCGAGCCGAGCCGCGAAGAAGGGCGGAATCCGGTGGCCGGGGGCAAAGGCATCTTGTCCCCGGCCATCCCGGCCAGCGCTGCGGCATTTGCCAGGGTCCGCCCTTGACGGAATGGCCGCTCCGCCGCAGCGGCCCAACTCAGGGCGGCGCAGGCTGTCAAGCTGCGCATTCCGGCGACGAACCGGATGCCGAACGCCGCCTCGTCGCTCCGCCCCATCTTCGACCCGCCGTCCTGATCAGCCCACTCCCTGCGGCAGGGCACCGGGATGGGTCCGTGTTTAGCGCCCGGCACCAGAGGGGTCCGGGCACCATCCGACCCGGCGGGATCGTTCAGCGCATTCGATTTGCCGCGGGACCAGCCGCCGCGCCGCCGCGGAACGAAGACGTCGCGCGAACATCCCGAACCCAGGATCGACCGGTCTCCGGCCGGAGCGGCACGCCGCTGGAGATCGTCGACGCCAGCCGGCAGCATCCGCATCGCCACCATGGCCGAGCGTCGCGCCGCCACGCCCCCCTGGCGCCGGCACGCGTGAGACGGGGCAGGGGGGAACTGGCTGCGGGCGTCGCTCTCCCTTAAGCCTTCGCGGCCGGATCGGATGCAGGGAGACGACGGAATGAAGGTCGCCGTGATGGGGGCGGGGTCGGTCGGGTGCTATTACGGCGGGCTGCTGGCGCGCGCCGGGGCGACCGTCACCCTTATTGGACGGGCGGTCCATGTGGACGCGATCCAAGCGCGCGGCCTTCTCCTGGAGACCGCGACCGGTCGGCAAACCGTGTCCCTGCGAGCCACCACCGAGGCAGCGGGGGTGGCCGGCGCCGATCTGGTCCTGTTCTGCGTCAAGTCCGGCGACACCGAGACGGTCGGGCGGGCGATCGCCCCGTTCCTGGCGCCGGACGCGACGGTTCTGAGCTTCCAGAACGGGGTCGACAACCCGGAGCGGCTGCAGGCGGTGCTGGGCCGGCCGGTGGTCCCGGTGGCCGTCTACGTCGCCACCGGGATGCTGGGACCCGGCCACGTCCGGCATTATGGCCGCGGCGACGTGGTGATGGGGCCGTTCCCACGCAGCGAGGCGGTGGCCGCCCTGTTCGCCGCCGCCGGCATCCCGACGGAGGTCTCCGATCGCGCGCTCGACGCCCTCTGGGGCAAGCTGATCGTCAAATGCGCCTACAACGCCCTCTCGGCGATCACGCAACTTCCCTACGGCCGCCTGCTCGCCGTACCCGGCATCGATGCCGTGATGTCCGATCTCGTGGCCGAATGCGTCGCCGTCGCACAAGCCTCGGGCATCGCGGTCGCGCCGGACATCCTGGCCCAGGTCCTCGCCCTCGCGGCGACCATGCCGGACCAGATCTCCTCCACCGCCCAGGATCTGGCACGGGGCAGGCCCAGCGAGATCGCCTATCTCAACGGGTTCATCCTGCGAAGAGGCCACGCGGCCGGCCTCGCCACGCCGGTCAATCAGGCGCTGACCGCGCTGGTTCAGGCGGCCGAGGCGCGGGGCGCGCCCGGAGGACCGTGAGCCGCACCCGAACCCATCGGACCGGTCGCCGGCGCGGACGAGGGCAGGGCGGACCGGCTCAAGCCGCCGGGTAGTGCTCGCCCAGCACGCGGCGGGACAGTCCCTCGTCGAAGCTCAGAGCCTGGACCCGGAAGCGTCCCGCGAGGCTCGGGTCCTGCGCGGCGACCAGGCGGCTCGCGGCGGCATAGGCGATGGCGGAGATCTGCCGCACCCGCGTGGCGTCGCCGCGATCGACGAAGGCCAGGATCTCGTCGATGCTGGCCCCAAGCTCCCAGGCCGTGTTCGTGAGGCTGGCTCCGCTGACGGCGGCGGCGCAATGCGAGAAGTAGGTGACGGCCGGCGCGAAGATCTGCCGAGCCTTCGAGAGCAGCAGCAGAACGGTGGCCGCCCGCTGATTCTCAGTCAGATCGAGCCCGACGCTCGAGGCGACGCGCGCCCGTCCATACCGATCACTGAATCGACGTACCACCTCCTCGTCCTCCGTGCAGACCAGGATGTCGCCTCCCTGCATCGACGTGTCGATCTGTCGGAAGAACGCACTCAGGGGGGTGTAGCGCTGCAGGATCTGCGTCATCCCGTCGTTGACGAGATGCTCCAAGTCGCCGCGATTGACGACATCTAGAATGTCGCCCCGCCGGACATGAACCGCGGTGCAGGTCGGGAGGTCGATGCGCCTGCCGACGTTTGCGATGGCGTCGCGGACGGGCACGCTCCAGTTCACCGTCGACCATGCAGCGGCGAGAGCGCTGCCCATGTCGATCTCCGTAGCCATGAAGCCGAGCAGTGGCCCAGGGAAATCGTAGAGCAGGTCTTCGGACTCATCCAAGGCACTGCGTAGCTCATCGCGGCTCAGCCCGGAGAGCTCGTTCATGGAATGATACTAGCTTCGAAGCCTGACTTGCGTGGCCTCTTCACCCGTGAGGATTGCTCCGCGAAGACCGGGATCGGGGCCTGTGAACATCGACCGATCGGCAAAGATCTCGTGCAGAAAACGAGGGTGCATCAGCTCGTAAACGGTATAGAGGCTCGCGCCGCCCAGCGGCGACCAGATCACCTTCACGGGTAGGCGGAGATGTTGCGCCAGGATGCGGGCATACAGCGCCGAGAGCATCCGGGTGCCGAGGCCATCGCCGCGCGCCGTGTAGATTGCTTTCATTCGACGTCCATGAACTGAGAGGCGACGACCACGAAACCGAACCGCCCGGTCCAGGGAGCCGATCTCCGAAAGCCCATCGCACCCCGACACGGGTCGGAATACCGAAGACCCGCGACGATCGCCAGGACAGAAGCAACCGAGACAACAACCTCATGGTGTCGGCCGCCTAGCGGGAACCCGACACCGGGCGCGAATCTCGCCTAGCTGTTTGATCCCGCGGTGTGGTGATACGGTCGAGCACCATGTTGCGAGGGAAGCGCTATGGGCCAAATTCTTCATGGAAGCGCCA
>NZ_JBKEZQ010000019.1:0-79450 GCF_053345175.1 Methylobacterium sp. M6A4_1b | reverse complement strand
TAGCATTACAGTTGCGTTTCCGACGAGGTTCTGAATCTCTGCCTCACCATGATTCGCGCATCATGGACGACCGGGACCTCTGTCGAGGCGACGCTGGAGTTGTGGGCCTCGTCGCTGCGAGACGTGAAGGGGCGCATGCGGCCCCTGTTCACCCAGGAGCGGGTCGCCGCCTCGGCGGGCGCGTTCCTGGACGGACTGCTCGGCACGGAGCGGCGCAAGACCGGTTGGATGCGGGCGGAAGCCGCGGGCGATCCTGGGCCTTGGCGTCAACAGGCCGTGCTCGGTCGCGGACGCTGGGATGCCGACACCCTGCGCGACGTGGTGCGGGATTATGCCCTGGAGACGCTGGCCGACCCAGATGCGGTTCTGGTCCTCGACGAGACCGGCTTCCTCAAGCAGGGCAAAGCCTCGTGCGGCGTGCATCGTCAGTACACCGGCTCGGCCGGCAAGATTACGAACTGTCAGATCGGCGTGTTTGCGGCCTACGCCTCACGGCACGGTCATGCCTTCATCGATCGGGCCTTGTACCTGCCCAAGACCTGGACTTCGGATCCGGCCCGGCTGGCCGCCGCCCACGTGCCGGAGGGGACGGCCTTCGCGACCAAGCCGGGGCTGGCTCTGGCGATGATCGAGCGGGCGATGGCCGCCGACGTGCCGTTTTCCTGGGTGGCGGCCGATACCGTGTACGGGGTCGGCGACATCGGACAAGCGCTACGCCGGGCGGGCAAGGGCTACGTGCTCGGGGTCAAGAGTGATCACAGGCTCAATTCCTGGATCGACAAGCCACCGGTGGCGGGCACCGCCGAGGCGATCGCGAACGGCCTTGCTCCGACGGCCTGGACGCGTCTGTCGGCGGGCGACGGGACGAAGGGCGCGCGGCTGTACGACTGGGCCTACTGCGAACTGGCCGACCTCGATGGTGCCGACGACCAGACCGGCCTGTGGACGCGGGGGCTCCTGATCCGGCGCAGCCTGGCTGACGACGAGCGGTTCTACTTCACGACCTGGTGCCCGGCCGGCACGCCGATCCAGACCCTGGTCGACGTCGAGGGACGGCGTTGGAGCATCGAGGATGCGTTCGAGACGGCCAAGACCGAACTCGGGCTCGCTCACAACGAGACCCGCTCCTGGCACGGCTGGCACCGACACGTCAGCCTGGTGATGATGGCCTTTGCCCTGCTGGCGGTGATCCGCCGTCACGCCAACGCACCGCCCCCAAAAAGACCGGCTCGGACGAGACCGCGCGCCCATTGATCCGCTGGTCAGTGCAGGAGATCCGCCGCATCGCGGTCCGTCTCGCGCAGCGGCGCATCCAGCCCGCTCACGTCATCGCATGGTCGCTCTGGCGACGGGCGCATCAGGCCGCCGCCCGCCAAGCCCATCTCAAACGCCGTACCGCACACCCCAAACGGCGACGACAAGGCCCGAAGCCCAGGACAGCCACCCAACAGACATCACACACCAAAACGCAACTGTAATGCTAGAAGATGTCATTTGAAAGAATCTTAATTGCAGCGCGGCCGACCATGCCAGCTGACGTTGCGCCGGGCTCGCGGAGTCGCGTCGCTCCGGCAGCCCGCGGCGGGAACTCCCTTCGGTCCCCTACCTCAAAGGGAGACGTGGGGTCCGAGCTCTCCGGCGGGCAAGGAATGCAGGAACGCGGCGCCGATGCCGTCCTTGAAGCAGCGGGCGACCGTGGCGGGCGTCTGGCCAAGGGTGATCCGCGTGCCCGGCTCCAGGGGGAGGTCGATGCGCAGGGCGGCGCCGGAGGCCGAGACATTGATGAGCCGGCCGGGGATGCGGGTGCCGCAGGGCATGGTGACGAGGATGTCGGGCTGGTCCGGCACGAAGCGGGGGTGCACGCGCTGGGGCACCTCGCCGCCATTCTGCTCGGAGGCGAGGTCGAGCAGCCGGCGCACGATGACGGGGAGCGGCGCGTCGGCGCGGATCACCCGGGTGACGAAATGCTCCTTGCCGCCCTCGATGACCAGCGCCTCCAGGGAGCCTGCGTGCCGGATGCTGCAGGACAGGGCTTCACCCGGGGACGGCACGACGGAGGACCGGAAGCGAAGTCCGGTCACGGACAGGTCGGCGGTGACGGCATAGAAGTCGGCGCGATACCGATTCCAGCAGATGGCTGGCAGGATCAGTCTCGTCTGCGTAGGGGTGAAAGGTTCGTCCATGACCATTCTGCGGTTGCAGGACCCCATAAGGGCGCTCGGTCCCGGAAATTCCTTTACGGCGACGCTGACAATTTGAGGCAATCCGGTTCAGATGCACGCGACGCGCCGACCGGTCCCGTGCGGGCACCGCTCCTAGGGGTTGCAGTCGGTGCTCGACGGAAGGGTATCGAGGCGGGTGAGATCGCCGACCACGGCGAATTCGCCATAGTTGAGCCGCAGCGCGCCGCTGACCCCGTTCTCGTAGAGGTCGAAGCCGAGGACGTAGACCGGCGTGCGTTCGCCCTGCCCGGGGATGTAGTAGCTCAAGGTGACGGGCCAGCGCGGCACGTTCGCCATCGGCCCGTCCCGCAGCGGCTTGTCGTGCTCGGCCGCCCTGTCGGAGGCCGTCGGCGTTGGGATCTGCCGGCCGATGACCGCGAGGGTGTCGTAGACCTTGCGCCCATCGTCGGAGCCGTCGAAGACCTTGACCGAGACGGTGCTCTGTCCGTCGCGGGCCGCCTGGATCAGGCGCCGCATGTGCACCGTGGGGAACAGGACCTCGCTCGCATCCTGGAACTGGTCGCGCTTGGGCTCCTTCAGCTTGACCTTCAGCAGGTCGGAACTCGATTCGGCGGTGCCGTCCACCGTCTGGCCGGGTGCGCCGTTGAGCACCGTGCTGGTCTTGAAACGGTAGCTGCGCCCGTCCCCGCTCTCGAAGGTGGTATTGCGCAGGTCCGAGGTGCGGCTGCCGGTCTCGCCGCTCTCCAGCACCGTCACCTGCCGGGTCTGCATCGTGTAGCCCTTGCAGGCATCCCCGGTGAAATCGATGACGATGCGCCCGCGCGCGCTCTCCACCGCCCGGGTGCCACTGCTCTCGGCGAGGGAGAGGTCGTAGACGGCCCGGTGATTGGCGAGGGTGATCGGCGCGGCGGCCTCCGCCCCGGTGGCGAAGAGGACGAGGCCGGCGGCGATGCCGGGGAAGGCCATCCGCGCCATCGCGGCGGCGGCACTCACGCTGGGACGACGCATGGAGTCTCCTGACAGGGCGGGGCCGGAGGATGCGGACCCCGTCGATGCCTCCCCAGATAGGGCATCCCGCGGATCCGAGCGAGGTTCGATCGGCTGCGTCCGCATTCGCCGCGCCGACGGGGCGCCCTAGATAAGTCTGTCGAAGAAGAACCTGAAGACGGGAGAAGGAAACGCCCATGGACGCCGACACCCTGCGCTCGCTCCAGGCCCCGATCAAGGACCGCTACCGCAACGCTCCGGACGCGGCCATGGTGACCCTGCGCGCCCGGGGCAGCCTCGACGACACCGCGATCGCCTGCAAGGTCGAGACCGGGCGCGCCCTCGCGGTGGCGGGCCTGCACCCGGCCACCGGCGGCTCCGGTGCCGAGCTCTGCTCGGGCGACATGCTGCTCGAAGCCCTGGTGGCCTGCGCCGGCGTCACCTTGAAGGCGGTGGCCACCGCGATTGGCATCGAACTCCGGTCCGGCACGGTGAGCGCCGAGGGCGACCTCGACTTCCGCGGCACCCTCGGAGTCGACAAGGAGGCACCCGTGGGCTTCCGCGCGATCCGCCTCGCCTTCGTCCTCGACACCGACGCCCCCCAGGACAAGCTCGACCAGCTCCTCAAGCTGACCGAGCGCTACTGCGTCGTGTTCCAGACCCTGAACCACAAGCCCGAGCTCGCCGTCGCCCTCGCGCAGGGCTGATCGGCCCCGTGGGCTTTCGCGCCGAGACGAGTGATCCCGGCGCCGTGATGGTGCGTTCCCCTCGACATGATGATTTTCCAATGGACTGTCGGCGTCCTCCTCGGCGCCGTGCTCCTGGCCGCGCTCGCCCGCCGGGTGGGTGCTCCCTATCCGGTGTTCCTGGCCCTCGGGGGAATTGGCCTCGCCTTCATCCCCGCCGTGCCCAACCTCGTCCTCGACCCGGAACTGGCGCTGGCCCTGTTCCTGGCGCCGGTGCTGCTCGATGCCGGCTACGACACCTCGGTGCGGGATCTGCGCACCCACTGGCGCCCGATCGCCGGCCTCGCCTTCGGCGCGGTGGTGGCGACGACGGCGGCGGTGGCCGTGGTGGTGAAGTGGCTCGTGCCCGACATGCCCTGGGCCGCCTGCATCGTGCTCGGCGCGGTGGTGGCGCCGCCCGACGCCGTGGCGGCGCTCTCGGTACTGCGCCACGTCTCCCTGCCCCACCGCCTCACCACGATCCTGCGCGGCGAGAGCCTGCTCAACGATGCTGGCTCGCTGCTGATCTACCGCCTCGGCGTCACAGCGGCGGTCTCCGGGACGTTCTCGGCCGCCGAGATCGGACCGGCCTTCCTCGTCGGCATCCTCGGCAGCCTCGTGGCCGGGCCGGTCCTCGCCCTCCTCTACAGCGCCGCGACGCGCCCGGTCGCCGATGCGCCGAGCGTCATCGTGCTGCAATTCGTGGCCGCCTTCGGGATCTGGATCGGTGCGGAGCACATGCACCTGTCCGGGGTGCTCACCGTGGTCACCTTCGCCATCACGGTGGCGCGCATCGCCCCCGGCCACACCCCGCCGCGCACCCGCATCGTCTCCTACGCGGTCTGGGACACGGCGGTGTTCGTCCTCAACGTGCTCGCCTTCGTGCTGATCGGCTTGCAGATCGGGCCGATCCTGGAGCGCCTGACCCGGGCGCAGCAGGTCTCCTACGCGCTGGTCGGGGCGGCGGTGTTCCTCACCGTGGTGGTGGTGCGCTTCCTCTGGGTCCTGCCGACGGCCCACCTCGCCCGCCTCGGCACCAATGGGACCGAGACCCGCGACCGCGGCCTCTCGGCCGGCATCGCGGTGTCCTGGGCGGGGATGCGCGGCATCGTCACCATCGCGACGGCGCTGGCCCTACCCGACGGCGATCCGGGCTTTCCCTATCGCGACCTCATCGTGCTCACCGCCTTCTGCGTCATCATCGGCACGCTGACGGTGCAGGGACTCACCCTGCGCCTTCTGCTCGGCAAGCTCGGGCTGGAGGACAACGACCCCGTCGGCCGCGAGGTGGGGCATGGCCGGACCGAGGCCTACCGGGCCGCCCTCAAAACCCTGGAGGACGCGGAGGACGCACCTTCCGAGGCCCTGCGCGAGGAGTTCCGCATCGCCCTGGAACAGGCCGAGGCCCGCGACACGGGCTTCGCCTCCGAGGCTCTGCCCGCCGATGCCGCCCGCCGGCGCGCCATCGACGCGGCGCGGGACCGGGTGCTGGCGCTGCGCCGCTCCGGCGACATCGGCGACGACGCCTACTACGTGCTGGAGGAGGAGTTCGACTGGGCCGAGATGAACGCGACGCCCCGGGCCGAGACCTGAGGCGCGCGAAGGCCCGGCGGCCTCAGGCCGAGGGCGCCACCCGCAGGGAGAAATGCGCCCCCTGCACGTCCGGGGCGACCGCGAGGGCGCCTCCGAGCTGGCGGGCGAGGCTGTTGACGATGCGCATGCCGAGGCTGGCGCTGCGCGCCGCGGTAGGATCGAATCCCTCCGGAAGCCCGGCGCCGTCATCTTCCACCGCGAGGATCAGACCACCCGCATCGTCGGGCTGGGCCTCGACCCGGATCTCGCCCTCGCCGTCCGGGTAGGCGTACTTGATCGCGTTGGTGACGAGTTCGTTGACGAAGAGTCCGAGGGGGATCGCGAGATCGGCGGGGATGTTCATCCGGGCCGCGCGGCAGACGAGGCGGTGGCGGGGCGCGCTCTCCTGCAGCTTGGCGCACAGGGCCTCGAGGAAGCCCGCCACGTCGATCGCCTCCAGGCTCGGCTGGCGCCAGAGCTGGTCGTGAACCTGGGCCACCGCCTCCACGCGGGTGCGGGCATCGGCGAGCGCGCTCTTCACGTCGGCATTGTCGGAGCCCCGGGCCTGCAGCCCGAGAAATCCCGCCACCACCGCGAGGCTGTTCTTCACCCGGTGGCTCATCTCGCGCGACAGGAGTTCCTGGCGCTCCAGAGCCGCCTTCAGCCGCGCCTCGGCCCGCTGGCGCTCGATGGCGCCGCCGACGAGGTTGGCGAAGCCCTGCATGAAGGCGATGTCCGCCTCCTCGAACTGGCCCTCGCGGGTGTCGTCGACCTCCAGCACGCCGTAGTTGCCGTCGCGGTTGGCGATCAGCACGTTGATCGCCCGGCGGATGCCGTGATCGGCCATGAGCTTCGGGATGCGGAAGCGCGTCTCGTTCTCGAGGTGATTCGAGATCACGGGCCGTCCCGTCTTCAGGGCGTAGCCGGCCGGCGAGGCGAGGTCGGTGCCGATGGTGGTCGTGCCGACCGCGTCCTCGGCCCAGCCGACCCCGGCGCAGACGAGGAGGCAGTCCTGGTGCGGCTTGTATTCCAGGGCCTTGCAGAACTGCGCCTCCATGCCTTCGGCGCAGAGTTCGGTGGCGCGCTGGAGCAGGGGCAGCAACTCGGTGGCGCGCAGCGCCTCGACCCCGAAATCGGAGAGGATCGCCTGCTGCCGCAGGCGGATCGCCAGGGCTTTCGGCGCCAGTTCGCTCATCGCTACGCTACACGTCCCGGGTTCGGCGCGGCCGGGCTGTCCGCCCGCGCAGCTTCCTTTTGCGACACCCGAAGCGCTACCCGCAAGGGCATACGGCAAGGTCCGCACTAGAGTTGATGGCCCGTGTCCGGCTCAGATCTCGATCTCGGTGCCGACCTCCACCAATTGCCGCGTCGGCACGCAGAAATGCGCTCCGGTGCGCTCGGCGTTGCGCAGCAGGAAGGCGTAGATCTCTTCGCGCCAGGTCGCCATGCCGCGGTGGTCGCTCTTCGGGATGATGGTCTCGTGGCCAATGAAGATCGTGAGATCCTCAAGGCATTCCGGCGGCAGGCGTTTGGCCTCCACCGCGCAGCGCAGGCCGTCGGGGACCGAGGCGTCCTCCATGAAGCCGTAGCGCAGGATGACGCGGGTGATGTCGGGGGTAATCACCACGACCTCGGCGCGCTGATCGCGGGCCACCATGGGCTCCTCCTCGTAGCGGGCGGTGACGATGAGGATGCGCTTGTGCAGGGCGTGGCTGCGCGCGACGAAGCGGGAGAGGTGCAGGGGAATGGCGCTGGTGGCCGAGGACAGGAAGGCGGCGTTCCCGGGCAGGACGATCGGCGGATCGCGTCGCAGCTGATCCAGGAACTCGCCCTCGGGCTGGCGTAGAGAAACCCGTGCCGCCTCCACGAGCTGGTTGCCCTTGCGCCAGGTCAGCATCAGGAAGGCGACGAGGGCGGCGAGCATCAGTGGAAACCAGCCGCCCTCGAACAGCTTCACGGTGTTGGCCCCAAGGAACACGAGGTCGATGAGGAGGAAGAACCCGTTCACCGCCAGCACGGCCACGGGATTGTAGCCCCATTTCAGTGCCACGAGAGCGGCGAGCAGGGTGGTGATCGCCATCAGGGAGGCGACCGCGATGCCGTAGGCGCCGGCGAGCGCGTCCGAGGAGCCGAAGACCAGGACCGCGCTCAGGGTTGCGGCGGCCAGCAGCCAGTTCACCATCGGCACGTAGATCTGCCCGCGCTCGTGCCGGGCGGTGTGGACCACCCGCATCGGCGGCAGGAAGCCGAGCTGGATCGATTGCTGGGTCAGCGAGAAGGCGCCCGAGATGATCGATTGCGAGGCGATGACGGTGGCCACCGTGGCGAGACCGATCAGCGGATAGTGCGCCCAGTCCGGGCTCAGGCGGTAGAACGGGTTCTCGATGGCATCGGGCTCGGCGAGCAGCAGCGCGCCCTGCCCGAAGTAATGGATCACCAGAGACGGCAGCACGAGGCCGAACCACGAGGCGCGGATCGGCCCGGCCCCGAAATGCCCGAGATCGGCATACATCGCCTCGCCGCCGGTGACCGCCAGGAAGGCCGCACCCAGCATGGCGAAGCTCACGTGCCAGCCCGCATGCGCCAGGAATTCGACGGCCCTGAGCGGATTGAGGGCGGCCAGGATCTGCGGCGCGTGCCAGATGCCGCCGAGGCCGAGCAGCGCCAGCACGACGAACCAGACCAGCATCACCGGCCCGAAGATGCGGCCGATGAAGGCCACGCCCCGGCTCTGGACCAGGAACAGCCCCACCAGGATCAGCACCGTGATCGGCACGACGAAGCGCGACAGGGCCGGGGCCTCGACCTTGAGGCCCTCCACCGCCGAGAGCACGGAGATCGCCGGCGTGATCGCGCCGTCGCCGTAGAGGAGGGCGGCCCCCACGAGGCCGACCACGAGGAGCACTCCGGCCCAGGAGCCGGCCTTGGCGTTCCGGGCCCCGAGCAGGGCCAGCATGGCGACGATGCCGCCCTCGCCGCGATTGTCGGCGCGCAGGATCAGCACGGCGTATTTGATGGAGACGATGAGGATCAGCGACCACAGGATCAGCGAGACGGCACCCGTCACCGCGACCGGCGTCGGCGGGGCTCCGGCGCTCGCGGCCCGGACCGCCTCCTTGAAGGCGTAGAGGGGCGAGGTGCCGATATCGCCGTAGACGATGCCGAGCGCCCCCAGCATCACCGCCGGGCGCAGGGCCGGCCGTCCCGGTCGGGATTCCTCGTGGGCCACGGGCACGCTCTCCGGCAACGGCGAAGGTTCGCTCTGCCGCTCGCAGGTAGGGGCGGGTTTCCTCCCGACCAGGGGCCCGACCGGCCTTCGGCTTGAACCCCGGACGGGGGCGTCACTCGAGCCGCACCACCACGCTGTCGCTGGCGCCCGTGGCGTCCATCACCGAGATCCGCGCGAAACCTGCCCCTTCCGGAGCCCAAGCCGATTGCCGGCGGGCGCCGCCCGCCACCGGCAAGCCGTCGACCATCCAGGTCAGGGGCGGCACGCCGCCGAGCGCCTTCAGGGCGAGGCTCGCCGACGGCGCGGGCTCGGGTTCCGACAGACCCAGATCGATGCGGGCGCCGTCCGGCGGGTAGGCGATCTTCAGGGCGCCCCCCAAGGCCGCAGACAGGGTCTTGGGGACGTCGCGCCGGATGTGGCGCAGTGGAGGCGGAAGGCCGGCCGTGGTGGTCACCAGGGCGTCGCGCGGCATCGGCACTGGGTCGGGTTCCCCGCCGAAGCGGGCGAAGGCGTCGAACAGGATCGGTGCCGCGACCACCCGGCCGACGAGGCCCGGCACGGCGTTGCCGTCCGGCCGCCCCACCCAGACGGCGATCGTGACGCGCCGGTCGAATCCCACCGCCAGGGCGTCCCGGTAGCCGTAGGAGGTGCCGGTCTTGTAGGCGATCCGGCCGGCCAGGGCGTTCTCCGGCGGGGGCGCCCCCCGGAGCGTGTCGGCGACGTACCAGGCGGCGACGGCTTCCGTGATGCGGGCCTCCGGGGCCGCCTCGGCCGAGGTCTCGCCGACGCGGCGGGTCAGGTTCGGCACCAGCCCCTGCCGGGCGAGGCCGGAGAACAGCCGGGCGAGGTCGGTGAGCGTGATGCCGAGGCCGCCGAGCGCCACCGGCAGACCCGGCGCGGTGTCGCGGGGGAGATCGATGCGCGCACCCGCCGCCCGCAGGCGCGCGATGAAGCGGGCGGGACCGACCACCTCCAGCAGGTCTACGGCCGGCACGTTCAGGGAGAGTTGGAGGGCACGCCGCGCCGTCACGCTGCCCTGGTAGCCGAGGTCGAAATTTTCCGGGGCGTAGGCACCTGCGAAACGGACAGGCCGGTCGTCGAGTTGCGTCTCGGGATGGGCGAGGCCTGTCTCGAAGGCGAGCGCGTAGATGAAGGGCTTGAGGGCGGAGCCCGGTGAGCGCATCGCGCCCGTCATGTCGATGGCACCGGCCCGGCTCGCATCGAGGTAGCCGGGGCTGCCGACCTGGGCCAGCACCGCGCCGGTGCGGTTGTCGAGCGCCAGGATGGCGGCGGAAATCCCTGACCCGAGGGCGGTGGCGCGCTCGGCGCCCAGGATTTCGAGACTGGCTTGCAGGCGGCCATCGAGGGTGAGGCGGATCACCTGCGCGGCCGGGTCGGCGGCGTGCGCGGCGTCCGCCGCGTGGGCGGCCAGCATCGGGAAGGGCTTTCGCCCGGCCGGCACCGGCTCGGCGCGGGCGGCCTCCGCCTCGGCCGCCGTGATGACGCCCCGTTCGGCGGCAATGGCGAGGACCCGGTCGCGGGCGCGCCGGGCCGCCTGGGGGAAGCGATCCGGCCGCCGGGCCTCCGGCGCCTGCGGCAGGGCGACGAGGAGGGCGCTCTCGGCAAAGGACAGCCGGGCCGGCTCGCGCCCGAAATACGCCAGGCTGGCGGCGCGCAGGCCCTCCACCGGGCCGCCGTAAGGAGCGAGCGCCAGGTACAGGTCGAGCACCCCGTCCTTACCGAGGCGCCGCTCCAACTGCACCGCCCGCACCATCTGACGCAGCTTGGCGGCGAGCGAGCGCTCCGCCCGCGGCTCCACGAGGCGGGCCACCTGCATCGACAGGGTCGAGCCCCCCGAGACGATGCGCCCCGCCGCCAGCCACTGCCCCGCGGCCCGGAGGGTCGCTGCCGGATCGATGCCCGGATGGGTCGCGAAGCGCCGGTCCTCGTAGGCCGTGAGCATGGCGCGGAAGCGCGGATCGACCTGAGACCGGGTCACCGGCAGGCGCCAGCGCCCATCGGCGGTGGCGAAGGGGCGCAGCAGCCGCCCGTCGCGGTCGAGCACCACCGTCGAGCGGAGCCCGGCCTGGGTCAGGTCGAGGGGCGGCAGGGTGTCGACGAAGCGCCAGAGCGCGATGGTTGGGGCGGCGAGGAGGAGGAGGAGGAGAAGTCCCGCGACGATCGCGAGGCGCCCTCCCCCCTGTGCGGCAGAGGGTGGCCCTCGCGTGAGCGAGGGTCGGGAGAGGGGTGCGCGCTGTCCGGAAAGGTCGCTCCCTCTCCCGCCTGCTCCGCAGGCACCCTCCCCCGCAGAGGGGGGAGGGTCGATGCGCGGCCGACCCATCCTACTTCGCGCTCACCGTCATCGAACCGAAGCCGGTGCGGCCGAAGCGCTCCGGCCGATACATGTCCTCGATGGTGGCCGCCGGATGGACGTAAGCACCGGGCGAGACCGCCCGCACGGTGTAGGCGACCCGGAAGAAGGCGGACTGCTCCGGGCTGCGCTCGTAGGCCGCCACGAAGCGGTCGTCGCGGAACTCGGTGTGAACCGGGGCGACGTCCGACTTGGCGAAGGCGAGCCCGGCCAGCGCGTCGGCATCGAGAAGCTTCGGGTTGTCGATCTCCAGGCCGGCCGGCAGGCGGTCGACGAGGAGGAGGCGGCCGGCGCTCGCCTTGGCCTCGGTCACGGTGAGCACCACCACGAGGCGTTCGTTCTGGCGGACTCCCTGGGCGAGGTCGACCGGAGTGCCGTCGAGGCGGTGGTAGCGCCGCTCGATCGTGTAGCCGCGCGCCTCCGCCGGCTCCGGGGCGATCGGGTTGCCGCTGATGCTGACCACCGCCTGCACGGGCTGGCTGCCCGCATTGACCAGGGTGACCGGCTTCCCGTCCAGGGCGGCGGCCCGGTAGCTGCGGGTCACGGCGCCGCTCTCGGGGCGGCCGTCGAGGGTGAAGCGGAGGTTTTCGGAATCCGCGCTCAAGCCCTCGGCGGCGAGCACCATCCAGGCCTCCTCCTGGGTGCTTGTGGGCCGGCCGCTGGCGCGCTCGGCCGCGATGAGCGCGCCGAGCGGATGGACGCTGTCGCGGGCCAGGCCCGTCTCGGCGGCCAGCGCCAGCAGGCCGGCACCGTCGCGCAGGCGCGAACCGTAATCCGGCCGGTAGACCGGGCTCGCGGCCGTCTCCCGGAAGCCGGCAATGGCGGAGGTGAAGGCCTTGGCCGCCCGGCCGCGGTCGCCGAGCAGCGCCAGGGCAGCGGCGATCTGCCCCCGAGCCAGCGGAGTCGCGAACGAGGCCAGCTTGGTGTCGGCGAGGTAGCGCAGGTCGCCCATCACCGGGCGGCCGTTGCGGGCGAGCACGTAGGCCGCATAGGCGATGTCCATGCCGCCCTCTCCGACCTCCGTGGTGTTGGCCACGGCATTGCGCAGGCGGTCGAGGGCATGGGCGAAGGCGGTCTGCGGCACGGCGAACCCGCGCTCCCGGGCCCGGGTCAGGAAGTCGGTCACGTAGGCGTTGAGCCAGGTGTCGCTGGCCCCGTCGGTGGACCACAGGCCGAAGTCGCCGGCCGCATTCTGGCGACCGAGCACCCGCTCGATGGCCTGGCGCACGCGCTCGTCGGCCTTGTCGTCGAGGCCCAGTTTGTCGAGTGCCGCGAGGCGGTTGACGTAGAGGAGCGGCATCGCCCGGCTCACGGTCTGTTCGGAACAGCCATAGGGGTAGCGGTCGAGGGACTGCAGCAGGGCCGGCACGTCGATGCCGGCAAAATTCGACGCGGAGAGCGAGACCGCGCCGGTGCCGGGCAGGATGTCGGCCAGGAGCTCGTCGGAGAGGCGCAAGGAGGCACCGGGTTCGAGGGTCTGCACGGAGCGACGGGCGAGCGCCCCCGTGCCGGGGCCGATGTCGAGGGCAAAGCTCTGGCCGACGCCCTCGGGCAGACCGGGCCCCCGCAGGGTCAGGTCGATCCGCGACAGACCCGGTCCGGCGGCGGTGATGGGGATGACGAGGGCGCCCTTTGCGCCGGCCTCCAGCCGCAGGGTCTTGTGCACCGCCTCGGCACCGACGAGGACGGAGCCGGTCAGATCGAGATCCACCGTGTAGTCGCCGGTCTGCCCCTCGACGTTGTCGATGGCGACGTGGAAACGCGAGCGGTCGCCGACGTTGAGGAAGCGCGGCAGGGTACCGGTGAGAACGACGGGATCGCGGATGATCACGTCGGCCTGGGCCGCGCCCACCTTGGCGCGGCTCCAGGCGGTCACCATCACCCGACCGGTGCCGTTGAAGGCCGGAAGGGGGAAGCTCACGCTGGCCCTGCCGTCCGGCCCGACCGTGACCGGCCCGGAATAGAGCGCCAACGGCGCCTGGGTCGGGGGCGAATCGGCAAGCTCGGCCGCGCCGCTGTCGCCGCCGGAGCGGATCGCGCCCAGCGTCCCCTGCATGCCGTCGATCAGGTATCCGTAGAGGTCGCGGATCTCGGGACCGAGCGCCTTCTGGCCGAAGAAGTAGCCGAAGGGGTTGGGCGCCTCGTAGCGCGTCAGGTTCAGGATGCCGACGTCGACGAGGGCCACGCTGACCCGAGCCTCCTCGCCGGATTTCAGGCCCGCGAGCTGGATCGGCAGGGTCAGGGTCTCGCGCGGGCGGGTCTTAGCCGGTGCCTCCAGCGTCACGCCGAGGGTGCGGCTGTCCCGGTCGACCCCGAACCACGCCAAGCCCAGCGCACGGCCCGGCAGGCGCTTGGCCGCCTGGTCGAGGGGTCGGTAGGCAGTGGCCACGAGGTAGGCCCCCGAGCCCCACTCCGCCTTCACGGGAATGTCGACGGTGGTGCCGGCGGCCGGCACGTCGATGGTGAGGAGCGCGTGCAGCCTGTCGCTGACGACGGCGAGCGTCGCCTGTCCCTTGAACTTCGGCTGCAGCCGCGCGTGCAGGGTCTCGCCGGCGGCGTAGGCCGCCTTGTCGAGGCGAAGATCCAGGAGGTCCGGCACGTCCGCGGTCTCGCCGCCGCTCCAGCCCACCGTGAAGGTCACGCTCGCGGTGGCGGCCGGCCGACCCGGCACGTTCGCCTCCAGCCGATAGGTGCCGTAGCTCACCGTGGCGCCAATACGGCCCGCCGCGTCCGCGGTCAGGTCGAGTCGGCCGTCGGCGACGCGGCGCGTGCTGGTGACCGGCTCGTAGGACCAGCGCCCGTTCTCGCGGTACCATTGATAGCTCTTCTCGACGCGCTGGAGCGTCCAGGCGACATCTCGCTGCGCCAGGCGCCGGCCGTCGGGGGCGGCCATGACCACGTCGAACCCGGCGACGCCGCCCTCCTGGATGTCACCGCCGAACCCCTTGCGGATGGCGAGCACCGGCCCCTCGGGCAGGATCGGCAGGGTCAGGCTGCGGCTCAGCGCCCGCCCGCCGGGCTCGCCGACCTGCAGGGTGATCTTCGCCTCGGTGGGACGCGGCGCGGCCAGGGCCTGCACCGGCACCACGAGCCGGGCCTTGCCGGCCGCATCCGTTGTCGCGCGCGCGTCGATCTCGGCCGAGGCAGCCTCGACCCGCTCGTCGTCGAGACCGACGGAGAAGCCCTCCAGCCCCTTGATGCCGTTGCCGGCCGCCTGCTGCACCAGCACCGTGCCGGAGACCTCCAGGCCGGCACCGGGCGCGCCGTAGAGGTAGCGCGCGGCCACGTCGATGGTGGCGGGCGCCCCCCGGGTCAGGCTCGGCGTCGCGCTCTCCAGCGTCACCTCGAGGCGCTCGGGAACGTAATCCTCCACGAGGAAGCTCGCCTCGCCGATGGCCGGCGCCTTCGGGTCCGTGTAGGCCGACACCCGCCAGGTGCCGTGCTGGGCGCCCGACAGCAGGGGCAGCGCCAGGGCGCGCCCGCCGAGGCCGGCATCGGCCACCTGGGCGCGGCGGTACTCGACGCCGTCCGGGCGCTTGACCACCAGGGTGAGCGGGATCTCCGGCACCGCGAGGCCGCTGGCGTCGCGCAGGAGCCCTGTGAGATTCACGGTCTCGCCCGAGCGGTAGACCCCGCGCTCGGGAAACACGTAGGCCTCGACGGCGCCGGGCTGTGGCCGCCCCTTCACGCCGCGATCGGTGAGGTCGAAGGCCGACTGGCCCAGGTCGAGGAAGCCGTAATCGTCGCCGATCTGTGCCACCACGAGACCGGGCGCGATGCCCCCCTCCCCGCGCGCGAGGCCCGGCGCGAAGGCGGCGTGGCCCTGCCGGTCGGTCTTGGCCGTGGCCAGGACCTCGTTGTTGCGCGCCACCAGCCGGATCTCGGCGCCGGGCACGGTCTCGGCCGAGGCCAGTGAGCGGGCGAAGACGTGGACGCCGTCCCGGCCCTTGAAGGCCGTGAGCCCGAGATCCGAGACCACGAACCACTGCGTGGCCTGGGCCTCGTAGCCGCCCTCCTCGTCGGGAGACGCGGCGGCTCCGCTGGGCTGCGCCACCATGATGTAGATGCCGGGCTCCAGCTTGCCGACGGCCTGAAGCACCGGGAAGGCCGTGACGGCCTCCTGGTTCAATTCGGCCTTGGCCGTGTCGAGCACGCCCTTCCAGACGCGCTGGCCCTTCTGGTCGGCGATGGTCCGCGCCGTGGTGCCGTTGAGCTGGGACAGGAAGTCCTCGGCCCGCAAGGATGGCAGGAGGCCGCGGTCGCCGACGCGCAGCACCTCCACGTCGATCTTGGCCGCGTTCACCGAGACCAGGGGCACGCCAGCCTGACCGGTGCGGGGCAGGACGTAGTTGCGCCCCGTGAAGCGGACCTGGGGCGAGCGGTCCCGGACATAGACTTCGTAATCGGCCGATTTCAGCAGGCCTTCGCCCGCCGCCGACGGGAGGCCCGAGCGCACCACGAAGGCGTAGCGCTCGCCGTGCTTGAGGCCGTCGACGCAGACCTGCTGACCGGCGCCGGTGACGGCGGCGTTGGCCGCACCCGAGACCGCGATGTAGGGCGTGAAGTCGGTCTTGGCCGCGATGCCTTCGGAGAACTGGAAGCAGATGCGCGGCGCCGCGGCGTCCGAATCGACGGTGTAGTTGAGAATGCGGAAGCCGTGCTCGGCCCGCAGGGTTTCGTAGGTCCCGCGCACCTCGGCATCGTCGGCCAGCACGAGGCTGGCGCGGTAGGCTTCCAGTGACGGACGCCATTCCGCCTCGGCCGCGTAGACCTCGCCCAGGACGGCGAGGGCCTCGGCCTCGGCCGCCGCAGTCCCGGCCCGCAGATAGCCCTGATAGGCGGCGGCCCGCGCGTTGCGGCGCAGGCGCAGGCGGCTCGCGTAGTCGCCTGCCTGGTCGTCGTTGCCGACCGTACTCGCCGCGCGGGCATAGGCGAGCCAGTTCGCCGGCTCGCCGGGCTCCCCCGCCACGGCGAGACCGAGAGGCTTGAGGGCATCGGCCGGCTTCTCGGCCTCGACCAGGGCCTCACCCTCGGCGCGGGCCTTCGCGGCGCCTTTCGCATCCGGCTTGGCCATCCCGGCCTCGCCCTTCAGCGTGGATTCGAGGCGCACGCCGTCGCTGGCGAGGTCCTCGCGCACGAAGCTCTTCGCGGCGGACGGCCTGGGCATGACCTTGGCCGCGGCCCGGGCGGTCGGAGCCTGCGCCTGGACCGTGGCGGGAAGCGCCAGCGAGCCAACGATCGCCAAGGCCTGCAGGATGCCCGCGACGCCGACCGCCGATCGGGGCGAGCGCCCGTGTCCGGTTGTTCCCGCCATGCTTCCACCCCGTCGTCCGGGCGCCGGTGCCTTGCGCCGGGCGGGACCGTAGCACTTCGCGCATCCGCCGCAACGGCCTGGAATTCGGTCGCGGGCTCTGCCACACCGGACCGGTTCTCGCTGGGGAGACGCGACTTCGGCCATGACGCGACGGGATCGGACCATCCGGGGCGTAACCGGATTGCTGCTGGGGATGATGGCGGGCGCGGCGGCCGCCCAGACGCCACCCGCACCGTGGCCCGCCGCCCCGGCCCCCGCGCGGCCGAAGCCGGCCGCGCCCGACCCGGCCTTCGAGGCGGCGCGGGTCGCATTCGAGGCCCTGCCGGAGACCGAGCGCAAGGGCCTTCAGGATGCCCTGGTCTGGACCGGCGACTACAACAGCGTGATCAACGGCACCTTCGGACGGCGCAGCTTCGACGCGCTCCAGGCCTATGGCAAGCGGAGTGGCGGGACCGGGCTGCCGGATGTGGCCGGCCGGGCCGCTCTCCTGAGGGAAGGCGCCGCGGCGCGTGCGGCCGCGCGCTTCACGGTCAAGCCGGACCCGGCCAGCGGCGTGGTGCTCGGCGTGCCCGAGCGCGTTCTGCCGAAGCGCTCACCGCAGCCCGGCGGCACCCGCTGGCAGAGCGCCGACGGAGGAATCACCCTGGAGACGAAATCCTATCCGGCCGGCGAGACCGGGCTCGAGGCGGTCTTCGCGCGCGTCACCGCGCCGAGCCCCGACCGGCGGGTGACCTACAAGCTCCTTCGGCCCGACTTCCTCGTCGTGACCGCCGAGACCGGGACGGGCAGGTCCTATATTCGCTACGCCGCCGGCGAAGCCGGCCTGCGCGGATTCACCCTCGGCTACGACAAGGCCCTGGCCGGCGAGGTCGACCGCCTCGCCATCGCCATCGCCAACAGCTTCGTGCCCTTCCCCGATGCGGCCCCGGCCGCCGCCGCGCCGGTCGCGACCGCTGTTCCCGCCCCCGCGCCGCCGCCCGTGCCCGGCAGCCGGCCGGCCCCGGCCGCGACGGGCCTCCTCGTGGGGCCGGGACGCGTCCTGGCGAGTGCGGCGGCCCTGGCAGGCTGCCGGACACCGCTGGTCGCAGGCCAGCCGGCGCGGATCGCCGTCGGCGCCACGGCGGACCTGCTGATCCTGGAAACAGGCCCCCTCGCGGGACGAAGCGCGATCACGCCAGCCATCCGCGGGAGCACGCTGGCCGAAGGCGAGGCGGTAACGGCCCTCACCATCGATGCGGAGGGCGGCGTCGCCGTGGCACCGGGCCAGGTGATTCTGGGGGACAAGGCGGAGAGCGCCCGCATCACGGCGCCACTTCAGCCCGGCGCAGGGGGCGCTCCGGTCCTCGACCGCTCGGGCGCGCTCGCCGGCCTCGTCGCGATGGTCCCGGCGCGACCCCGCCTGGTGGCTGGGGTTCTGCCGCCGGCGCGCTACGGCCTGGTGCCGGCCGCAACCCTTGCAAGCTTTCTCGGAGCGGCTGGCCTTCGGGCATCGCCGCCGAGAGACGCCGGCACGCAAGGGGCCGGCACGTCCGGCGCAGCCGCCGCAGCCCTGGCGGGCGCGGTGGCGGCCATCACGTGCCAGCCGTGAGCGAAACCGTCAGATTCGCCCGGTGACGAGGAGCACGATCAGGATGATGACGAGCAGACCGCCGAGGCCGAAGCTCGGACCGCGGTAGGCGCCGCCGCCGAGGAAGTTGCCGCCGCCGAGGACGATCAGGATCAGGAGGATGAGGAGGATGGTGGTCAGGGTCATGGGTGGGAACTCCGTCACGCGCCCAACCGAAATTGCTTGAGCTTGACCGTACAAACGTCGCCATGACGATTCCGTTCAACGGTTCATGCGGCATAATCCCGGAAACGCAGGGTTTTTTACTGCCCCGCGCTCAGGCCCGCCAATCCGGCAGGGACTCGGACGCGACACCGAGCCAGGCCGGCACCGGCAGGCCTCGCTCCGCCAGGAAGGCGGGGTTGAACAGCTTGGACGCGTAGCGGGCCGCGCCGTCGCACAGGATGGTCACGATGGTGTGCCCCGGCCCGAGCTCCCGGGCGAGCCGGATCGCGCCGGCGACATTGATGCCGGACGAGCCGCCGAGGCTGAGGCCCTCCTCGCGCATGAGCCGGAAGACGATGTCGAGGGCCTCGCTGTCGGGAATCCGGAAGGAGACATCCGGCGTGAAGCCCGCCAAGTTTCGGGTGATCCGGCCCTGACCGATGCCCTCCGTGATCGAGGAGCCCTCGGCCTTCAGGGTACCGGTGGTGTAGTGGGCGTGCAACGCCGAGCCCTCCGGGTCGGCGAGGCCGATCCGGACGCCGGGCCGCGCGGCGCGCAGGGCCGCGGCGGTGCCAGCGAGGGTCCCGCCGGTCCCGGCCGCGCAGATGAAGCCGTCGACCGCGCCGCCGGTCGCCGCCAGGATCTCCGGGCCGGTCGTCTCCACATGCGCCTGCCGATTGGCGACGTTGTCGAACTGGTCGGCGAAGAAGGCGCCGGCCGGCTCGGTCTCGGCGAGGCGCTCGGCCAGCCGGCGGGCGGCATGGACGTAGTTGTCGGGATTCGCGAACGGCACCGCCGGCACTTCCACGAGGCGGGCGCCGGCCAGGCGCAGGGTCTCCTTCTTCTCGGCCGACTGCGTCTCGGGGATCACGATGACCGTGCGGTAGCCGCGCACCGCGGCGACGAGCGCCAGGCCGATCCCGGTGTTTCCGGCCGTGCCCTCCACGATGGTGCCACCGGGCCGGATCGCACCGCGGGCCTCGGCGTCGCGCACGATGGAGAGTGCCGCCCGGTCCTTCACGGAGAGGCCGGGATTCAGGAATTCCGCCTTGCCCAGGATGGTGCAGCCGGTCTCCTCCGAGGCGCGCGCCAGGCGGATCAGCGGCGTGGCACCGATGGCCGAGAGGACGTCGGGCAGGGAATGATCGGGGTGGACGGTCATGCACAGGACTCCGAGGGCGAGGCGGCGGACCCGGCGCGTCTCAGGCGGCGAGCGCCCGGTTCACCGTGGAGCGCAGGTCAGCCAGCGAGAACGGCTTCGTCAGCACGTCGGTGACGATGGCATCGAGGCCGCGGGCGCGCTCGCGCTGGTCGGCGAAGCCCGTCATCAGCAGGATGGTGAGGTTGGGAAAGTCGCGCTTGGCCGCGAGCGCCAGGGCGATGCCGTCCATCAGCGGCATGCGGATGTCGGTGAGCATGAGGTCGAACGCGCCGTCCGCCTCGGTCAGCCGGTCCAATCCGTCGCTGCCGTCGGTCGCCGTGACCACGGCATGGCCGTCGATCTCGAGGCCCCGCTTGAGGAAGCCTCGCACCGTCTCTTCGTCATCCACCAGAAGGATGCGGGCCATCGTGCGTCTGTGTCTCTGTCGTATCCGGGCGCTCAGTGACGCAAGCGCCGGCGCGCCCTGTCAAGGGATCGCCGGACACAGCGAGCGCCTTAAGGCCCGAATCGTTTCATAATCTCTCGTGCGCAAGGTGAATTTCTGCGCGGGGCGGGAAAGCGGGCCTCAGGTGCCGCCGAACAGGTCCGGCTCGCGGCTCTCGTAGTCGACGAGGCCGACGAAGGGGAGCTGACGATAGGCATGGGCGACATCCATGCCGTAGCCGACCACGAACACGTCCGGGCAGGTGAAGCCGACGAAATCCGCGTCGATGGTCACGGCGCGCTTGCCGGGCTTCTCCAGGAGCACGGCGGTGAGCACCCGCTTGGCGCCCCGCGCCATCAGCAGGTCCTTGGCGAACACGATGGTGCGACCCGATTCGAGGATGTCGTCCACGAGGAGCACGTCGCGCCCGCGCACCTCGCTCTCCACGTCACGCAGGATCTCGACCTGTCCCGAGGAGACCGTGGCGGTGCGGTAACTCGACAGGTGGACGAACTCGGCCTGCGGCTCCAGCCCGACCCGGTGCAGGGCGCGCAAGAGGTCGGCGGCGAACATGAAGCTGCCCTTCAGCACAGCCACCACGAGGAGATTCTCGGGATTGGCGGCCGCGATGGCCGCCGCGAGTTCCTCGGTGCGCCGGGCGATGGCGGTTTCGTCGAAAAGGACGCGGACGCGTCGGGAAGTGCTGGTCATCGGCGTTCCATATCACGGGGCCGGCGCGCTGGCATCGGCCTTCGGGCGGGACTCGTCCGCCTCCACGGCGGCAAAGTGCACGCGCACGGAGCGGCCCTGCGCCGGCGGCGCCGACAGGCTCGCCCGGAAGCGCGCGGTCTCGCCCTTCTCGAGGGCCGTGCGCGGAGGAGCGATGCGCCAGCGATAGAGCGGCTGGTCGTGCCCGTCCCGCACCTCGATCTCGATCGGCGACACCGCGACCTCCGCGACGCCGACGAGGTCGCCCTCGACCACGAGCTGGCCCTGGGCACCCTCGCCTGGGCTCTGGAACGCCACGACGTCGCGAAACGCGACGCCGCGCAGGTTCACCGGAAGCCCGACGCGTGCGTAGAGCCCGGCACTCTGAGGCATCGCCCGCACCACGGTGGCGCGTCCGAGACCGGCGAGACCGAGCCCCGCCACCACGGCGAGCCCGAGGATGGCGCCGGGCGAGGACATGAGAAAACCCGGGCGCTTGGTTTTCGCGGGCTTCGTCCTGGCCCGCGGGCGCGGCGCCTCGGATGGCGCCGCAGCGGGTTCCGGCTCGGCGGCCAGGGCCGATTCCCAGGCATCGAGGTCGGCCTGGGCTGAGGCGCGGCTCTGCGCCGCGTCGGGTCCGAGTTCGGAGGCGGCCATCATGGCGGCGGTCATCTCGGCCTCGAGGGCCGCGGAGACGTCGTCGGGGGAGATGAACCAGGTCTCGCGACAGGCCGCGCAGCGCACCGAGCGCCCGTCCGCGCCGACGCGGTCGACGTCGATCTCGTATTCGCTGGCACAGGACGGGCAGACGATCAGCATGGCGTCCGTGGGCCTCGATCTCGATGGACGGTTGCCGACGGGGGCAAAAAGACTCAAACGGTTCTCGGTCAACACGGTTAATCGTCCGTGAAGCGGGCGGCTGTTCGCTGAGTCGCGCAGAGCCGCCGCGAGGAGCCGTCTTCGGAGGGCAGGACTTTGGGGGGCAGGATTTTGGGGGGATCGTGGCGGATCGGGTGAACACGCAGTCGCTCCTCTCCGGGGCCGAAGAGCCGGTGGTCCAGTTCGAGAGCGTCGGCATGCGCTACGGTCTCGGACCGGAAGTGCTGAGCGACGTCAGCTTCCAGATCGCGCCGCGCTCGTTCCAGTTCCTCACGGGTCCGTCCGGCGCGGGCAAGACCACCTTGCTGCGCCTGATCCTCCTGTCCGTGCGCCCCACGCGCGGCCTCGTCTCGGTCTTCGGCGAAGAGGTCAGCGACATTTCCAGCGAAGCGCTGACCGGCCTGCGCCGGCGCATGGGAGTGGTCTTCCAGGATTTTCGCCTGCTCGACCATCTCACGACCTACGAGAACGTGGCGCTGCCCCTGCGCGTCCAGGGCCGCTCGGAGACGAGCTACCGGGCCGAGGTCGTCGAACTCCTGCGCTGGGTCGGCCTCGGGGAGCGCATGCACGTTCTGCCGCCCCTGCTCTCGGGCGGCGAGAAGCAGCGCGCCGCCATCGCCCGTGCGCTCATCGCCCGGCCGGAACTGCTGCTGGCCGACGAGCCCACCGGCAACGTCGATCCCGGCCTCGGCCGGCGCCTGCTCCGCCTCTTCATCGAGCTCAACCGGCTTGGCACCTCCGTGTTGATCGCGACCCACGACTTCGCCCTGATGGACCTCGTCGATGCCCGGCGCTTCGTCCTCGGCGACGGCCGCCTGACGGTCGAGGCATGATGGACGAGACCGACACTCCTTCCGCCGCGCCGACGCACCGGACGCCCACCCGCACCGACGATCGGCCGCCGGTGAAGCCTCCGGCCCCGCCGGACGCGCGCGGCGCCCCCCTGCCCCCGACTCTGCGCCGCAACGCGCCCCTGGTGCCGACCGACTCGGCGGCGAGCCGGGCTCTGGCCGCCGTCATCGCCATCCTGACCTTCCTGGCCGCCCTCTGCGCCGGGGCGGCCGAGATCGTGGCCTCCAGCGCCGTCCAGTGGCAGGACACGGTGGCCCAGGAGGTGACGATCCAGGTGCGTCCGAGCCCCGGCCGCGACATCGACGCCGACGTCGCCCGGGCAGAGGGTCTGGCCAAGGCCACGCCCGGCATCGCCGCCGTGCGGGTGTTCTCGAAGGCGGAGGCCGAGCGCCTGCTCGAGCCCTGGCTCGGCAGCGGCCTCGACCTCTCGGACCTGCCGGTGCCGCGCCTCGTGACCCTGAAGCTCGCCGAGACGGCGCCCGACCTGAAGCCCCTGCGGGGTTCCCTCGCCGAAGCCCTGCCCGGGGTGGCAAGCCTGGACGATCACGCCCTCTGGCTGCGTCGGCTCTCCACGGCCGCCAACACCTTCGTGGGCGTCGGCATCGGCATCGTCCTGCTGGTACTGGTGGCGACGGGTCTCGCCGTGGTCTTCGCGACCCGCGGTGCCATGGCGGGCAACCGGGAGGTGGTGGAGGTGCTGCACTTCGTCGGCGCCAACGACGACTTCATCGCTCGCGCCTTCCAGCGCCGCTTCTTCGGCCTCGGCCTGCGCGGCGGCATCCTCGGCTCGGGCGCGGCGATCGCGGCCTTCGCCCTGGCCGGGCTGGTGGCGCGCAACTGGCGCTCGGGCCCGGCCGGCGAGGAGATCGAGGCCCTGTTCGGCACCTTCCACATCGGCTGGCGCGGCTACGCCGCCGTGCTGCTCATCGGTGTCATCGCCTCCGTGGTCACCGGCATCGTCTCGCGCCTCACCGTGCGGCGCTTCCTGGCCTGACGGAACGGCCCGCGACAGGGTCGCGTACCCTGTCACGCCACCCGCCGATCCCGTTAACCCTTCGTGAACCTTTCCGGGCGGAGATACTTGCCTCGTGAACGCCCCAATCGGGGCTACTCTCTGGAGGAATGACGAGGCGGATGTCAGCCAGCGGCACCATGAGGCCCTCCGAGGCTTTCGGATGGGCCTGGACCGACGCCGCATCGTGCGTACCCGCAGCGGTACGGCGTTCCCCGGCTCCTGCCGGATCCCAGCCCGCGGCCCGGACCGGGCTGAGCCCGACCGCGCGGGCCACCCTCGGCCTCGCCGCCGCCGGCGCGGTCGCCCTGTTCTGCGGCTTCCTCACCTTCGTCGCCTGCCTGGAGCGGGACGAGCGCGTGCCCCAGGGCCGCGCCGACGGCATCGTGGCGCTCACCGGCGGCGCCCAGCGCATTGGCGACGCCATCGACCTCCTGGCCAACGGCTACGGCCGTCGCCTCCTGATCACCGGCGTCAACGAGCGTACCAGCCGCGACGAGATCGCTCGCCTCAACCCGAACCAGCGACACTGGATCGATTGTTGCGTCGATCTCGACTACCGGGCCCGCAACACCATCGGCAACGCCATCGAGACCCGGCGCTGGATGCGCCAGCACCGCTTCAGCACGGTGACGGTGGTCACCTCGAATTACCACATGCCCCGCACGATGGTGGAACTCGACCACGCCCTCATGGGTGGCGACCGCGTCGTACCCCATCCGGTGATCGCGGAAGGCTTCGACCCCGACGGCTGGTGGCACCACCCGTCCTCGGCCAAGCTGCTCGCCTCCGAATACCTGAAGTTCCTCGTGGCCTGGGTCCGGACCCGTTTCGAGACCGATCCCGAGCGCTCGCGGGCCGCGATCCTCATCGGACGCGGCAAGCCGATCAAGATGGTCGCCGAACCGCTGCTGCTGCGCGGGCAGGAATAGACCGGAAGCCCTGGCCGAGCGTCGTCCCGGAGACCCTTGCTTCAGAGACCGTTGCTCAGAGCCCCTTGCACTGGCTCCGGATCATCCCGGAAAACTCCCTCTCGGAAGTCTGGACCTGATTGAGTCGGTCCGTGCGCTCGGCACCCGAGAGGCAGCGGCCGTAGACGCTCGCCACCCGGCGCATGGTTTCCACGTGCCTGCGCCAGACGCGGCACTGATCGGCCGCCTCGCTGCCGGCCTGTTCGAGCTGGTCGATGGCCTGGCGCTGCATCGAATTCGCCACCAGGACATCGCGGGCACAGGCCATATCGGTGGCGCCGCGCTGTTGCGCCAGGGCGGGCGCGGCGACGAGCAGGAGGGCGGCCGCGACGGGCACGCAGGACAGGACGCGCATGATCATGCGGCCTGCGAGGCCGAGGTGTGGGTGAGCAGCGCGTAGAGGGCACTGGCATCGCGGGCAGCGCGGATGCGCTCGAGGATGCCGGGCTCGCGCAGGATGCGGGCGACCTGAGCCAGGGCCTTCAGGTGATCGGCGCCGGCGCCCTCGGGGGCCAGGAGCAGGAAGGCGATGTCGACGGGCTGGCCGTCGAGGGCATCGAAATCGACCGGCTTCTCCAGCCGGGCGACGAGCCCGAACAGACGGTCGAGGCCGGGCAGCTTGCCGTGCGGGATGGCGACGCCGTCACCGATGCCGGTGGAGCCCAGGCGCTCGCGCTGCAGCAGGGTCTCGAACACCTCGCGCTCGTCCAGTGCCGGAAGCTGACGCACCGCGTGAGCGCTGAGCTCCTGCAGCATCGACTTCTTGGCGCGGACGCGCAGGGACGGCACCACGGAATCCGGAGAGAGGAATTCCAGCACTGGCATGAAGGACCGTCGCCCCGTCGGCGGCCGCCGAACCGGCTGCCACTCCATGAAAGGTCGGGCCGCCCGAGCGGCCCTTGAACTCAATCGAGCGGGTTCAGGCTCTGTTCCCGACCCGCGCCTACGAGGCCGCGTCGGCCGGATCGACCCAGCCGATAGCCCCGTCAGAGCGGCGGTATACGACGTTGATGCGCCCGGTGCCAGCGTGAACGAACACGATGACCGGTGCCCCCGTGAGATCGAGGGCGGTGACCGCCTCGCTGACCGAGTGGCGCTTCAGGGTCTTGGTGCTCTCGGCCACCACGGGAGGATGCGCCGCCTCCTCGTCCGCTTCGTCCTCGTCGAGGTCGATGGCGTCCGCCTCGCTCGGGGCGGCGAACACCGCGTAGGCCGCCTGCACGGTCGCGCCGTCATGGCCGGCCGCGCCGTGATCCTTCAACTTGTGCTTGTAGCGACGGAGGCGCTTTTCCAGGCGGTCCGCCGTCTGCTCGAAGCTCGCATGGGCGTCGTGGGCCGCGCCGGAGGCTTCCAGGGTCAGGCCGGAGACGAGGTGGAGCACGCAATCGGTGCGGTAGGCCGTCCCATCCCGGCGCAGGGTGACGTGGCCGGAGCAGGTCCCGCTCATGTGGCTGTCGAGATATTTCGAGAGGGTGGCAGCCATTCGCTCCTCGACCCGGCCCCGCAGGGCTTCGCCAAGGTCCAGGCCGTGGCCCGTCACGCGCAATGACCCCATGATTCCTCCGCTTTTGGTTGTGGACACGCCCTGGGTGAGGCGAAACCCGAGTTAAGGAGCCTCTCTCGGAGAAGTCAACGCGAGGCAGTGCCCGGACCTTGTCCCGGCCTCCGATCCGTCAGGCGCGACCGAAGAGCGCCTCGCCGTCGTCGTGGCGGAGCCTGGCGCGTCCATGCTCAGGTACGGGTCGGCCGGAGCAAGCCTCGACGACTCTCCGCGTCAACCGTCGCGGAGAACGCCCTGGCGATGCGCATCACCGCCCCGCATAGGCGAAATGCTCCCGGCGGCGCTCGATCGAGGAGGGGATCCGCAGGGATTCCCGGTACTTGGCGACGGTGCGGCGGGCGATGTCGATGCCCTCGTCGCGCAGGCGCTGCACAAGGGCGTCGTCCGAGAGCACGTCGCTCGGCGCCTCGGCGTCGACGAGTTGCTTGATGCGGTGGCGCACGGCCTCGGAGGAGTGCGAGGCCGTGCCGGCGGCGCCCGGGATCGCGGCGGTGAAGAAGTACTTCATCTCGAGCGTGCCGCGACTGGTGCCGATCGACTTGTTGGAGGTGACCCGCGAGACGGTGGATTCGTGCATGCCGATCGCCTCGGCAACGGTCTTCAGGTTGAGCGGGCGCAGGTGCGCGACGCCGTGCAGGAAGAAGGCGTCCTGTTGGCGCACGATCTCGGAGGCGACCTTGAGGATGGTGCGGGCGCGCTGCTCCAGGCTGCGGGTGAGCCAGTTGGCGGTCTGCAGGCATTCCGAAAGGAAGGCCTTGTCGCCGTCCGCCACCGCGCCGCGCGAAACGCGGGCGTAGTAGCTCTGGTTGACCAGCACGCGCGGCAGGGCCTCGGCGTTGAGTTCTACCAGCCAGGACCCGTCGGGCGCGGCGCGCACGAACACGTCGGGGATCAGCACCTCGACGGCGCGCGCCCCGAAGGCGCGGCCGGGCTTCGGGTCGAGCCGGCGCAGTTCGGCCAGCATGTCGACGAGATCCTCGTCGTCGACGCCGCAGAGCCGGCGGAGGGCCGTGAAGTCGCGCTTGGCCACGAGGTCGAGGCGCGAGACCAGGGCCTGCATGGCCGGGTCGAAGCGGTCGCGGTCGCGCAGTTGCAGGGCGAGGCACTCGGCGAGGTCGCGGGCGGCGATCCCGGCCGGCTCGAAGCTCTGGACCAGCTTCAGCACCCGGGCGACCCGGTCGAGGGAGGCGCCGAGGCGCTCGGCCACATCATCGATGGATTCGCGCAGGTAGCCGGCATCATCGACGGCATCGATGAGGAAGCCGCCGATCAGGCGGTCCATCGGATCGCGGGTGGCGAGATCGAGTTGGGCACCGAGATGCTCGCGCAGGGAGATCTCGGCGGTCAGGCTCGCCTCGAAGTCGGGGGCCTCGCCGTCGAAGCTGCCGCCGGTGTTGCCGTAGGGTGCCGGCGTCAGCGAGAGCATGTCGCCGGAGGCGGCCTCCCGGGCATGCGTGGGGTTCTCGTCCGAGAAGACGTTGTCGAGGCGGGTGTCGAGGGCGCTCTCCATGTCGGCGCCGCTCGCCGTCAGCGTGGTGGCGATCCAAGGCTCTTCGCCCCCGTCGAAGTCGCCGCCCTCGCCGTCGACGTCCCGGTCCACCGAGGATTCGGATGGCGTCTCGGCGGCGGGGCGCTCGCTCTCGCTCTCCCCCTCGGCGCGCTCCAGAAGCGGGTTGCGCTCGAGCTCTGCGTCGACGTAGGCGGCGAGGTCCAGCTGGGAGAGCTGGAGCAGCTTGATGGCCTGGAGAAGCTGAGGCGTCATCACCAGGGCTTGCCCCTGGCGCATTTCCAGCCGTTGCAGCAGACTCATGGTTGTCGCCCCGGGTGAGTCGCACCTCAGATCCGCGGCGCACGTCGCCGTGAGCCGCGCTTCGGCACAAATCTTGCTTCCTGTTGTCTGCTTCCAGGTCTAGCGCCAACCCGATCGCACGTCAAAGTGTGCAGGCCCCTGTTTGCATCCAAATTGGGCAGGCCATGAAAGCAGCACGGGTGTGAGCGCCCCTCCCCGGCCCGAGCTTCGCATCGCGTGCCCTAACAAAAGCTTCTGCAATCAAGGGAAATTCCCGCACCGCACCAAAGCTGCAGACGGAGCGCGGCCGCGGAAGCCGGCAAAAAAATCTGGGGGAACGGAGACGGGTGCAGGGCTCGCATGCTGCGAGGAAGGCGGAGACTCGGAGCCTAGAGGCGAAAATCCTCGCCGAGATAGAGTCGGCGCGCCTCTGGATTGGCCACGATCTCCTCGGGCGTGCCCTCGGTGAGGATGCGGCCCGAATGGGCGATGTAGGCGCGGTCGATCAGGCCGAGGGTCTCACGCACGTTATGGTCGGTGATGAGCACGCCGATGCCGCGCTGCTTCAGGTGCTTCACCAGATCCTGGATGTCGCCGACCGCGATGGGGTCGATGCCCGCGAAGGGCTCGTCGAGGAGCATGAAGCTCGGCGAGGAGGCCAGAGCCCGGGCAATCTCGCAGCGCCGGCGCTCGCCGCCCGACAGGGCGATGGAAGGCGACTTGCGCAGCCGGGCGATATCGAATTCCTCGAGCAGCGATTCGAGCTTGCGGGCGCGCTCCTTCCGATCCGGCTCGGCCACCTCGAGCACCGCGCGGATGTTGTCCTCCACGGTGAGGCCGCGGAAGATCGAGGCCTCCTGCGGCAGGTAGCCGATGCCGAGGCGGGCACGCTGATACATCGGCAACTGGGTGATCGGCAGGCCGTCGAGGGTGATCGTGCCGCGGTCGGCGGTGACGAGACCCGTGATCATGTAGAAGATCGTGGTCTTGCCCGCGCCGTTGGGACCGAGGAGTCCGACCGCCTCGCCGTTGCGCACGGTGAGGCCGGCCTCGTGCACCACGGTGCGGGCACCGTAGCTCTTGCGCAGGCCGCGCACGCAGAGAATGCCCGGCCCGCCGCCCTCCTCGACGATGGCGGCCGCCTCGGCCGCACGGCGGCGGGCGCGGCCGCCGAACAGCCGTCGGATCAGGGAGGGCGCCGGCAGCGCGCCGGCGCGGTCGGAGGAGCGCTCCGCCAGGGCGGGCGCCGGCGATGCGGCACTCAATTCGTCTGGGCCCGGGTCTTGCCGGCCGGCTTTTCGGCGGAGGCCTCGGTGGGCTTATCGGCTGTGGGCTTGGCCGGGCGCCCGGCGATGGGCGCCTGCGAGCAGCCCTTGCCCTTGGCCCCGTCGTCCTTCTGCGGCACCAGAAGGGCGGAGACACGCCCACCCGCCACCGGGTCCATGTTCGCCCGGCCGGTGTTCATGTCGTAGACGAGGCGCGAGCCCCGGGTGACGTTCTGGCACTGGCTCAGGATGACGTTGCCGGTGACCACGATGCGCTTGGCCTCCTGATCGAACACGGCGTTGTCGCCGGTGGCGATCTGGTCCTTCTGCACCACGGTGACGGGGCCGGCGCATTCCACGCGCTGGATTCCGTTCTCGTTCAAGCCGGCGGCACGCTCGGCTTGGCTCGGAGGCTCGGCACCCGCCGCTGCCGGCTCCTTCTTGTCCTTGCCGCGCTTGTAGCGCACCGTCATGCTGGAGCAGCGGATGGTGCTGTCGCCCTGCACGGCGACGACGTTGCCGGCGAAGATCGCCTTGTTCTCGCGGTCGAACACGTCGAGCCGGTCGGCGTCGATCTTGATGGGCTCCTTGCCGCCCCCGCCGAGATTGCCCATGGGCGAGGCGGCCTTTTCCTTGCGCGGGGCCGCGGGCGCGATTTGCGCCGTGGCGGGTCCGGCCGCCATCAGGACCGCCAGAACGAGCGCGAGGGGCGCCAAGTGTCGGTGGGAAGCGATGTCCTTGCCCGCGGACCGCGTCACCGGCGGCGCTCCCCGTCATCGGGTTCGGCCGCCGTGGTCCGGATGCGGGGCGGCTTGTCGGTCAGCCCGGCGACCTGAGCCGGGTCGGCCTGGGCCTTGCCCTCCGTCGCTTCGGACTTGTCCTGCGGATCCTGTCCGGTCCGCTCCTGCCCGTGCAGGACCGTGTGGACGTTGCCGACGAAGGAGATCACATGGCCGCTGTCGATCACCTCGAGGGTGTCGGCCACGATGGTGCCGCTGGGCATCGAGACCGTGACGGTCTCGCTCGAGCGCACGCTGCCGGCCTTGAAGTCGACGGCGGCCGTCTTCAGACGAACCTCCTCGCCCTTGTCGGTCCAGAGGCGGATGTCGCGCTCGAGGGTCATGGCCTCCCGGGACGAATCGAACACGCCGGAGGCGGCTTCGAGATGGACAAGGCCGCCCTTGTCGTCGGTGTTGAGCTGGCCCTTCATCGCCTGCAACTCGATCACGCTCGGCTTGCGCACGTCCTGGAAGGCGGCGGTGGCGGTGACCTCGTAGCCCCGGTCGCCCTTGCGAAAGCCGGAGAGGCGCGGGTTCTCCATCTTCACCTTGCTGCCCGACAGGCTGACCTGGCCCATCGACACGTCGGGAAGGCCGGCTCCGAACGGGTTGAACAGGGTGACGACCGCGAGCGCCAGCACGGCGGTTCCGGCGGCGAGGGGGATGAGGCGGCGCAGGGCGCGCACGTGGCTGCTGTGGTTGCGCGCCCGCGCATGGGCACGGGTCCGGCGCACATCGACGCGGCCGCCGCTCGTCTGCCCCGTCTCGATCGCTGCGCCCACGTGCATGATCTTTCCAACATCGTACCCCGGCAGCGTCGACGCTCGCGAAGGGCGCGCCACGGCTGGGTCGACCGCCGGATGCCCGGGGGCAATGGCGAAGTTATGGCCGGAAGCTTGAGAAAGCATCAAGCCTCCGCGTCCGCGAAAGGCGGAATGGCGCAGGGGCGGGATCGGGGATGTGCGACGGCGCACGGCGGTCCATGCGGCCCCCGCCCGTCCTCACGCATGCGCGAAGATGTCGGTCTCCGCCCAGCCCGCCAGATCGAGCCGGGCGCGGGTCGGCAGGAAGTCGAAACAGTTTCGGGCGAGGTCCGTGCGGCCTTCCCGCTCCAGCATCGCGTCGAGGCGCGCCCGCGCGGCGTGGAGATAGAGCACGTCGGAGGCGGCGTAATCGACCTGAGCCTGACTCAGGGTGTCGGCGCCCCAGTCGGAGGATTGCTGCTGCTTGGAGAGGTCGACGCCCACGAGTTCGCGGACCACGTCCTTCAGGCCGTGCCGGTCGGTGTAGGTACGCGCCAGCTTCGAGGCGACCTTGGTGCAGTAGACCGGCGCCGGCATGACGCCGAGGCCGTGGAACAACACCGCGAGATCGAAGCGCGCGAAGTGGAAGATCTTCAGGGTGGCCGGATCGGCCAGCACGCGCACGAGCGTCTCCGGGGCCGGACCACCGGGGACGATCTGGATCACGTCGGCGCTGCCGTCGCCGCGCGAGATCTGCACGACGCAGAGCCGGTCGCGATGGGGATTGAGCCCAAGGGTCTCGGTGTCGATGGCGATGGCCGGACCGGCGACGTAATCGGCGGGCAGGTCACCGCGATGCAGGCGGATGGCAGGATGCGACGGCATGGGGGGGCGTTTTCGCGCTGGGATCGACGACGGGCCACGAACGGCGTTTCGCGCGTGATCCCGGGCGCCTATCACCCGGCCCGCTCCCCTGCAAGGATTGTGGAGCACGCGGCGCGAGGGATGCCCCCGCGCCGCCTCAGGCCTCACGTCTGCTTGGTCGGCCCTGTTTCTATTTCGCCAAAACTATTTCTGCTTGGCAATAATCTTGTCCTTGATACCGTCATAGGCGTTCTGCGGGATGATCTTCTTGGACAGGAGCTCGTCCTTGCCGCGATAGGGACGCCCCTTGATGATCGCGGCGGCACGAGCGGCGCCGATGCCCGGCAGGGCATCGAGTTCGGCGGCACTGGCGCTGTTGATGTCGATCAGGGCCGTCTTCGCCGCTGGCTCGACCGTCGGCGCCTTCGGGGCCGCGGGCGCGGTCGGCGCCACCGTCTTCGGTGCGGTTGTCGGACTGGGGGTGGCGGGGCTCGGTGCCTGGGCCAGGGCGGGGGCGGCGGCGAAGCAGGTCAGAACGGCGAGGGTACGCAGCAGGGATGAGGACATGGACGTCTCCCGAAAAGCGTCGCCGTCCGCGCGATGCGGCAGCGGGCCGATCCGCTGAATAGAAGTCTCAACTTGAACCAGAGATTAAAGTCTTCGCGCCGTTCCAAACGTCGTCAGGGCATCCGCGGCGGAGAACTCGGCGTCGGCGCCGGGCTCTCCGCGAAGCGCCACGCCGCCGAATGCACGCCCTCATCCTGTCCATCCACCGCCACGAGGCCAATCATCATGGTCTTCAAGCGCGCCGGGATCAGTTCAGAGATCCACACGCGCTGCCACGCGTCGCGGATCGTCAGGTCGGGATCGCACCAGGAGCGGCGCCAGAGGGCCGATGGCGGGCCGCACCTCGTTTCCCCGGAAAGCGGCCGGCATCCAGATCCAGGCCGACAGTACGTTCCCTGCCATCCGGTCGAGATCGGTGAGATCCTGTGCAGCGGGCGCGAAAACCCCAAGACCGGCCACGGGGCCGTCCGGATCGATTGGCCGGTCCCGGGACGGGTATTGCGCATCCCTCTTCGGCGGCGCCAGGGAATTAGGTTCGTCCGAGCAGGCCGGCGCAGTGGTGCGAATCCGCGCGCAGACCGATCGACCTCGGAGCAGACCGATCGCCCTCGGAGCAGACCGATCGCCCTCGGAACAGGGATCCAGTCACGCTCCCTGGAGACCTTCGTAGAGTTCGAGGTCCTTCGCTGCGCCGTAAGCGCCGGCATCCGTGTCGTGCGCCGCGACGCGCGTCTCAGGCGCCGAGTGGGCGAATCGGAACAGACCGAGGGGCTTCGCGTCACCGCCCCGCTGGACCAGATCGCGGTCGCAGGTGTCGCCCAGGCTTCCGAAGCCCTTGCGGAGGTCGTGAGGTATCGGGATATCGTCGCTGCGCCGGCGAAGCCGGAACCGCCTCGGCCATCAACTCCGAAAACGACGGGGGATCCGCCGATGGGCAGGATTCGGGAGGGAAGGGCGCGGCGGCTGAGGCTCGCGGTCGGACGAGCCGTCCGGGCGAAGCCCGGGACCGCGCATCCGGAGCACTCTAGCCAGAACCCGCGCGCGGCGTTATAGAGCCGCCAGCGAATCTCCGTTTGACCACGGTACCGAGGCGGCCTTCCCCTGGAAGTCGCGCCCACGGTGCCTTTTTTGCCGTAAACAGGACTCTTCCGATGGCCGTTCCGAAGCGAAAGACCTCTCCCTCGCGTCGCGGCATGCGCCGCTCCGCCGACGCCCTCAAGGCCCCGACCTACGTCACCGACAAGGATTCGGGCGAGCTGCGCCGTCCCCACCACATCGACCTGAAGACCGGCATGTACCGGGGCCGCCAGGTCCTGAAGGTGAAGTCGACCGAGGCCTGAGCGTCGCGGGGGCGCCGTATGGTCGCCCCGGAAGGCACCGGATACCTGGGATGCACGAGCCGAGGCCCCGCAAGGGCCCGGCTTTTTTCGTGGCGTGATCCGCTGCGGCACCCTGCAGTGGCCGATGTCGGTCGCCGTCAGGCGCGGCGCGCAGCCTCGGCGTAGCGCGCGGCGGCCGAGCGCGTGCGCTCGATGCGGGAGGGCCGCAGGGTCGGCTCGGTGCAGACGATGAGCTGGGCGAGGAAGCCGGAAAGGGGACGGGCCGGGATCGGCCGGTATCCGGATGCCTCGGCGCCGGAGACGACCACGAGGTCGCGACGCGCGGCGGAGGCCGATCCGGGCGATGCGCCTGCCGGGCCTTCCCGCTCCGTCTCGGCATGCCCCATAGCCGTCACTCCCCGCGCCCGCATGGCCCGTGGGAGGAGAATTGGCCCGCGTTAACGGTTCGTCAACCTTTGCTCTGGCGCCGGTCTCGCAGCAAGGTTACCGGCTCGGGGTGCCGAGCGGCGTCCGCCGACGCCCTCCGCCGATTCCCTGGCCTACTTCTTGGCCAGATCCTCGAGACGGGACTGCATCTCGGCCATCTGGCGCTTGAGATCGTCGAGGTCGCTTCCGCCGGAGGCATGCTGCGCAGGCGCGGGAACGACGGCGCCGGACTTGCCCGCCGAGGAGGGATGCGTGCCCATGCCGGAGAGCGGCCCGGTGCCGAAGGTGGTGAACATCTTCATCGCATCGCCGAAGAAGCTCATGTTGGCCCGAACCTGCTCCTCCATCGCGCTCTGGAACACGGTAGGCGCGAAGCTCTGGGTCATCTTCTCGCGCAGGCCCTCCTGGTCCCGGGCGAAGTTGGCCATCGAGAATTCCAGGAAGCTCGGGACCATGGTGCGCATGCTGTCGCCGTAGAAGCGGATCAGCTGGCGCAGGAAAGCCACCGGCAGCAGGTTGTCCTCGCCGGCCTTGTTCTCCTGCTCGAAGATGATCTGCGTCAGAACCGACCGGGTGATGTCGTCGCCCGAGCGCGCATCGTAGACGAGAAAATCCTCGCCGTTCTGCACCATCGTCGCCAAGTCCTCGAGGGTGACGTAGGTCGACGTCCCGGTGTGATAGAGGCGCCGATTGGCGTATTTCTTGATGACGGTGTGGGTGGACTTACCGTTATCCGCCATTTCTGGGGGCCTCTCCCGACGCGTTCATCGCCGCGCAATCTTCTTCGATGGCGCTGAGGACCACTGCCCGATCCCGCGGCGCACAAGTGCACCTTAAGACGTTCGCGTGCCGACGAAAACAGCAATTTAGCGCCCATCCCGCGGAATACCACGCAAGGGAGCGTTTCCTGTCACGGGAGGAGCCTCAAACAACCCTCGGGTGCCTTGACTTCGCAGGGTCGACGGCTTTCATCCGAGGGAACGGCACAAAGGCGCCCACGCTCGATCGACATCCGAGCGTCAAGGGAGCGCCGGCCGGTATGAGGAGAACGTCACCATGGCAGCAGAAGACATCGTCATCGTCGGCGCGGCACGCACCGCGGTCGGCTCGTTCGGCGGCGTGTTCAACACCGTCCCCGCGCACGACCTCGGCGCCGTGGCGATCAAGGCGGCCCTCGAGCGCGCCGGCGTCCCCGCCGACGACGTGGACGAGGTGATCTTCGGCCAGGTGCTCACCGCCGGCGCCGGCCAGAACCCCGCCCGCCAGGCTGCGATCAAGGCCGGCATTCCCGAGAAGGCCACGGCCTGGGGCGTCAACCAGGTCTGCGGCTCGGGCCTGCGCACCGTCGCCATCGGCATGCAGCAGATCGCCAACGGCGACGCCACCGTCATCGTGGCCGGCGGCCAGGAATCGATGTCCCTCTCCCCCCACGCGCAGTACCTGCGCGGCGGCCAGAAGATGGGTGACGTCAAGCTCGTCGACACCATGATCAAGGACGGGCTCTGGGACGCCTTCAACGGCTACCACATGGGTCAGACGGCCGAGAACGTGGCCCAGGCCTTCCAGCTCACCCGTGAGCAGCAGGACCAGTTCGCCACCGCCTCGCAGAACAAGGCCGAAGCCGCCCGCCGGGAAGGCCGCTTCAAGGAGGAGATCGTCCCCGTCACCGTGCCGGGCCGCAAGGGCGACGTGATCGTCGACACCGACGAGTACATCCGTGACGGCGCCACCGTGGAGGCGATGGCCAAGCTCAAGCCGGCCTTCACCAAGGACGGGACCGTGACCGCCGCCAACGCCTCCGGCCTGAACGACGGCGCCGCCGCCATCGTGCTGATGTCGGCCTCCGAAGCCGAGCGCCGGGGCATCAAGCCCCTCGCCCGGATCGTCTCCTGGGCCACGGCCGGCGTCGACCCCAAGGTGATGGGCACCGGCCCGATCCCGGCCTCGCGCAAGGCCCTCGACAAGGCAGGCTGGAAGCCGTCCGACCTCGATCTGATCGAGGCCAACGAGGCCTTCGCCGCCCAGGCGCTCGCCGTGAACAAGGACATGGGCTGGGACACCGACAAGGTGAACGTCAATGGCGGCGCCATCGCCATCGGCCACCCGATCGGCGCCTCCGGTGCCCGCGTCCTCGTCACCCTGCTGCACGAGTTGAAGCGCCGGGACGCCAAGCGCGGCCTCGCAACGCTCTGCATCGGCGGCGGCATGGGCGTCGCCCTCTGCGTCGAGCGCGTCTGAGCCGCGTCCCGGGCGGCGCGGGATGAAGTCCTGACGTCGCCGCAGATCTAGATCGGTCGCGTGATGCGCGGGCGCTCCGCTCAAGCGCGACCGGCCGACCAAAATCACAAGAAACCGGATTTCGGAGGAAACCATGGCTCAGGAACGCGTCGCACTCGTCACCGGCGGCACCCGCGGCATCGGCGCCGCCATCTCGAAGGGGCTGAAGGCCAAGGGCTACAAGGTCGCGGCCAATTATGGTGGCAACGACGAGGCCGCCAACGCCTTCAAGGAAGAGACCGGCATCCCGGTCTTCAAGTTCGACGTCGGCGACTACGCCGCCTGCGAGGCCGGCATCAAGGCCGTCGAATCCGAGGTCGGTCCGGTCGACATCCTGGTCAACAATGCCGGCATCACCCGCGACGGCCTGTTCCACAAGATGACCTTCGAGAAGTGGCAGGCGGTCATCAAGACCAACCTCGATTCCGCCTTCACGGTCACCCGGCCGGTCATCGAGGGCATGCGCAACCGGGGCTTCGGCCGCATCATCCTGATCTCGTCGATCAATGGCCAGAAGGGCCAGATCGGCCAGGCCAACTACTCGGCCGCCAAGGCCGGCGTGATCGGCTTCGCCAAGGCCTTGGCCCAGGAGAGCGCCTCGAAGGGCATCACCGTCAACGTGATCGCGCCCGGCTACATCGCCACCGACATGGTGATGGCGGTGCCGGAGGACGTGCGCAACAAGATCATCTCGACGATCCCGGTGGGCCGCCTCGGCGAGGCGGAGGAGATCGCCCGCGCGGTGGAATACCTCGCCGCCGAAGATTCGGGCTTCATCACCGGTTCGACCCTGACCATCAACGGCGCCCAGTACATCGCCGGATGAGCGTTCGCGCGGCTCCCGTCGCGGGAGCCGCGTCCCTCACTCGAGACCGAGGCAGTTCGCGTAGAACGTCGTCGTCGCCGGCCAATCCGAGAACACCCCCTTCACGCCGACGTCGCGGTGGAGCACGTCGAGGAGGGTGAAGGTGTCGCCGTCCCGGTCGATCACCGGGCGGATCGATTTGTAGTAATATCCTCCCCCGTCCTTCAGCGGCCCCGAGCGCTCCAGCGACCAGGTGATCAGGTCGAGTCCGGCGGCCCGCGCCGCGCGCGCATAGGCCGAAGGCTCGATCGTCCCGTTCGGCCCGACCCGGACCAGCATCCAGAGCGGCGGCGCCAGGGTGCGCAGGCCCAGCGCCGCCAATTCCGTCATGCCGGGTTTCCAGCTCTCCGGCGTCTCGGGGTCGAAGCCCGGATCGGTCTCGTCGCGGTTGTCGAGCCAGAGAGCCTGCCGTCCGAATTCGGGCTCCGCCTTCAGCCAGTACAGGATGTCCCGGAGCTGGAAGCTCTGCGGCCGCACGTCCGAGGCCGGAATGCCCACCCGCTTGTAGGCGTCGATCATCGCCTGGGCGTACTGGTCCTGGCCGTAACCCTCGAAGGGCATCGGCACCTCGGGCGCCTTCAGCTCCGGCGTGAACCGGCGCCCCAGGGATTTCACCAGCGCGATGTACGCGTCATGGGTCATCAGCGTGCCGGTGGTGGCGTAGAGATCGGTGCGCCAGCGCGGGGTCGCGTTCGCGTAGGCCTCCCGGGTCGTGGCCCGCGGGTCGCTCGCGTCCATCTTGCCATTGAGGCTCTCGAACTCGGCCAGGGTCAGGTCGCTGGTGCAGCAGCGGGCCGAGGCCTTTCGCCCGGTGGCCGGGTCGGCGGGCTGGAAGTCCTGGCTGCACTTGGCCGCCAGGTCCGGGCGGGCGAGGATGTCCGTGGTGGCATGGAGGTCGCACTGGGCATGCCGGCAGACGAGCTGCCGATCGCGCGTGAAGGCGACGTCGCACTCGATCACGCCGGCGCCCATGCGGGCGGCCGCCAGGATGCCCTCCCGGGTGTGCTCGGGAAACTGCAGCGGCGCGCCACGGTGGGCGATCGAGAAGGTGCGGGCGGTGTAGGCCCTGTCCGCGCCGCAGGCCAGCAGGCGTTCCTTCAAGGGACCCGGCTTCATGCTGTCGACGAGGTAGAACGGCCGCGGGCCGAGCTGGGCCGGCTCACCGGCCATCGCCGGGCCTGCGGCGAGGAGCAGGGCCAGCCTCAGGGCCGACGCCGTCCGGGGGCGTCCCCGCCCGAGAGAAGCCGCGCCCATGGTCCGCCTCCGCGTCGCCTGTCTGCCCGTATCAGGTAGCGTGCGTCCGTGACCGGTCGATGAAGGGAGCCGCACCGGACGTCGTCGCCTTGCCCGGGACGGCTCCGGCATGGGACAGCGGCCCGGCCTCCCCCACCTCGGACATCCGGATTCCCATGCCCTCCGCGACCCTGCTCGGCTTCGGCGCGATCCTGCTCTGGTCGCTGCTCGCCCTGCTCACGGCCCTGTCGGGAGCGGTACCGCCGTTTCAACTCGCTGCGATGACCTTCGCGCTCGGCGGCCTCGTCGGCTGCGCCAGCTGGCTCGTGCGTCCCGCGGGGATCCGGGCCCTGCGCCAGCCCTGGCCGGTCTGGCTCCTCGGTATCGGCGGCCTGTTCGGATACCACGCTCTGTACTTCGCCGCCCTGCGCCTCGCCCCGCCGGCCGAGGCGGGCCTGCTCAACTACCTCTGGCCCCTGCTCATCGTGCTGCTGTCGGCCCGGCTTCCCGGAGCCGCGGGCCTCCGCGCCGGCCATCTCGGGGGGGCTGCCCTCGGGCTCGTCGGCGTCGGAGTGCTGTTCGCCGGGCGGAGCGGGATCGACTTCGCTGCCGGGGCCATGCCCGGCTACCTCGCGGCGCTGGCAGCCGCCTTCGTCTGGTCGAGCTATTCCGTGCTCTCGTCCCGGGTCGGGGCGGTGCCGACGGATGCGGTGGCGGGCTTCTGCGTCGCCACCGCCGCCCTGAGCCTCGCCTGCCACCGCGCCTTCGAGACGACCCTGTGGCCGGAGAGCGCGGTGCAGTGGGGTGCGGTCGTCGCCCTCGGGCTCGGGCCCGTGGGCGCCGCGTTCTACCTCTGGGACATCGGGGTCAAGCGGGGCGACCTGCGCCTCCTCGGGGTCTCGGCCTACGCGGCCCCGATCCTGTCGACGCTGACCTTGGTGCTCGCCGGCTACGCCGAGCCGAGCCCGGCCCTGGCGCTCGCCTGCCTCCTCATCGTCCTCGGCGCCGGGGTGGCGGTGCGGGCCTCTCGCGCCGACGCGCCCTAGGCCTCACGGATCAGGACCTTCGGCATCAGGATCTGGGCGTCGGGCGCCAGTCCGGCGGCGCCATCTCGAAGCCGGCGAACTCGAAGGCCGGCGAGACCGTGCAGCCCACCAGCGTCCAGGCACCGAGGCTGGTGGCGGTCTGCCAATGGCCGGCGGGCACCACGATCTGCGGCTGCTGGCCCCGGGCGAGGTCGGGGCCGAGATAGGCGGCCGTCGCATCGTGGCCGTTGGGGCTCACCGTCAGGACCAGCGGCGCGCCCGCATGCCAGTGCCAGATCTCGGCGGCATCCACGCGATGCCACTCGGAGACTTCGCCGAGATCGAGCAGGTAGTAGATCGCGCTGCCCACCGAGCGCCCGTCCGCGGTCCGCGGATCGCGGAAGGTCTCGCGATAATGGCCGCCCTCCGGGTGCGGCGCGAGGCCGAGGCGGGCGATCACTTCCGCGGCGGTCGGTCCCTGCGATCCCGCACTCATCGACGCATACTCATGGGCGAACTCCTACGGACCGTGTCACTCGATAGCGCCCTGTGGCAAACTGAGGCCGGGCGGCGCCTTGGCGCCGGACGCCCGGTCCGCTGAGTCCTTCGCCACCTTGGGCCGGCCCTTCGGCTTCGCTGGACTCTTTCCCGCCTTGGCCGCGTCGTCCTTGGCGGCGACCGGCGCGCCCTTCACCGCAGGTGCCTCGCCGCATTCGCGGAACCCGAGCTGCGCCAGGCTCTGACTGGTCTCGGAGACGATGTTGAGGGTGTCGGGCAATGGTGCCGGCACGGGATCCCAGCGGACCGGGGCGCCGAGCAGCGCGCCCAGCGCCGCCGGGCTTCCGCCGCGCCGCAGGGCGAACAGGTCGGGACCGTACGCCGTGGCGGCCTTGCCGGCGATGACGACCTCGAGCACCCGGGTGGTCTCCGGCGTGAGCGGACGCAACGGGTTCTCGACGATGACGGCGCCCGTACGGGTGACCCAGAGGGAGAAATCCTTCGGCCCCTCGTAGAGCGCCGCCCGAGCCTCGCATTGCACCGTGAGGCCGGGCAGGTTGGCGGCCGGCATCGGCGCCGGGGCGGCGGGCACGGGCTCCGGGACGACCGGCCGTACCTCGGCCGCCGTCGGTTTCGCCACCGGCTTGGCGACGGGTTTGGCGACGGGTTTGGCCACAGGCTTCGGCTTGGGCTTCGGAGTGGCCTTGCGCGGGGGTGCCTGCGGCTCGGATGCGGCCGGTGCCTCGGCCTCCGGCGCCGGTTCGGGGGCCTGGGCCCGGGCCGAGCCGGCCGCGATCAGGGCGGCCAGGGGCAGGAGGGTCGCCCACCGGCGCGTGCGGGAGCACACCATCAGGGAAGCCCTCGATCGCGATGCGGGTCTCGGAGGGGCGACGACGGCAGCTCCTTGGGCGGGGCCTCGGCCGAAATCGCGTGCGACCGCTCGGGCTCGATGTCCAGGATGGTCGCGGTGCGGTCGATGGGGCTCGCGCGCATCGGCTCCAGGCTCCGGATCAACAGCTCTTCGCCGTCGGCCTCGTCCACGAGGTCTTCCTCGCGTCCCATGCGCAGCTCCGGCCGGCGCCCGCGCGTGAGCTGCAGGGCCACGAGGAAGCCGGAGAACAGGAGGACGCCGAGCGCCCCCAGGATCAGGAGTGTTTCCATGCCGGGTCCAGCGTTAGCCCAGGACGCGCCGCGTTGCATCCTCCCCCGGCGCTTTCGCCGAGCCCCGCCGGGGCTCGGAACGGTCCTTGCGTCCCGGACCAGCGATGTCAGAAGGTGCGTCTCCATCCCGGCCCGATGCCCCCGAGAGCCGGGTCCGTCGGGCATGGAGCGTGCTACCGCGGAGACCCGGGACGGAACCAGTCGCCCCCTGGCGACGCCCGTGGATTCCGCGCAGTTCCGACGCACCGGCGTCGTCCGCATACCGTATGACGTATGACACCGTAGCCCGCTCCCGAACCCCAAGGTCGATCGATGCGCATGCATGACCTCAGCCCGGCCGATGCCGTCCGGGACCCCGGCCACGATCCGAAGGGGGCCGAGGGCCTGGAGCGTGATCTCCTGCGGCTGATCGAGGAATCCCGCGAGCAGGCGGCGGAGGACCCGTTCCGCAACCCCGTTCTCGCGGTGACGCTGGCCATCACCCGGCGATTCGACCGGGGCGAGATCGGCGAGGACGACCTCGACGCGCTGTTTCCGCGCCTGCGGGCGCAGTCCCTGGCCGCCCGCGCGGAGCGCCTGCGCGCCTATGTCGGGCTCGACCGGGACGCGTCACTGACGCCCGACGCCCGGATGGCCACCCGCCTCGTGGCGGCGGTGCCGGCGCGCCAGGGGGATTTCGAGACCTTCCGGGACCTCGTGGGCCGCACGGGCTTCGCCGTGGTCTTTACCGCCCACCCGACCTTCGGAATGCCGCGCGCCGTCGCCGCCCTGATCGCCCAGGCGGCGACCGAGGCCGAGGGGGCGACCCGGGAGCCGCTGCTCGCGCGCGCGGCCGGCCTCTCGACCCGGCCCGATCCGAACATCAGCCTCGACGACGAGTTCGACCAGGCCTGCGTCGCGGCCAATCACGGCCGCACCGCCCTCGACGGCTTCAACGCCGCGCTCCTCGACGCCGCCCGGGCGCGCTGGCCCGACCGCTGGACGGAGCTCGTGCCGAAGCCCTTCGCCATCGCGAGCTGGGTCGGCTGCGACACCGACGGGCGCACGGATATCGGCTGGTGGGACACCCTGCGCTACCGACTCGAATCGAAGCGGATGCAGCTCGACCGCGTGATGCGCCAGCTGCCACAGGTGCCGGCGACCCAGGTGGTGCGTGATCTCACGGGGGGAGCGCTCGCCGCCGTGAACCGCCAGCTCGCCGTGGCGCCCCGCCTCGGGACCAAGCCGTCCCTGGAGGCCGTACACCGCTTCGCCCTCGCCCTGATCATCGAGCGCGAGCGCGCCCAGACCGATTCCAGCGCGATCCTGGCCGGACTCGCGGGGGCCATCGGCGCCGCCGAGTCGGATGCCGACAGGCACAGGATCGCACTGCTGCGCTCCGGCATCGCCACTCACGGCCTCTCGAACGCCCTGCCGCACTTTCGGCTCAACGCCAGCCAGATCCACAACGCGGTGCGCCGCGTCACCGACCTCGAGGGCGAACCCACGGATGCCGCCCAGCGCCGCTCGCACCTTGCCACCATCCATGCGCTCCTCAACGACGTGCAGCCGGTGGACGTCGATTTCGGTGCGCTGGCCGCCGAGCGCGCCTCAGCCGCCCGGCTGATGATGACGATCACCCAGATCCTCAAGCACGTCGACGGCACCCACCCGGTCCGCTTCCTCATCGCCGAGACCGAGACCGGCTACACCCTGCTCGCCGCCCTCTGGCTGGCACGACATTACGGCATCGCCGACAAGGTCGAGATCACGCCGCTGTTCGAGACGGCGAGCGCTCTGGAACAGGGCATCCGCGTCCTCGACGATGCGCTCCGCAACCCGCATTGGCGGCAGTATCTCAAGCGCATCGGGCGCCTGACGGTGCAGTTCGGCTACTCGGATTCCGGGCGCTACGTCGGCCAGCTCGCCGCGAGCTTCTGGATCGAGCGCCTGCGCCTGCGCATCACCGAGTTGATGGTGCAGAACGACCTCACGGGGGTGGAGCTCGCCATCTTCGACACGCACGGCGAATCCATCGGCCGGGGCGCCCACCCGTCGTCGCTGCGTGACCGCCTCGCCTATCTCGCGCCCGAGGATGCGCGCCGGCGCAACCGGAACGCGGGGATCCGCGTGCGCCTCGAATCGAGCTTCCAGGGCTCGGACGGCTACCTGATGTTCGGCACCCTGCCCCTGGCCGAGGCCACGGTGGAGCGCATCGCCGAGCACGTCTTCGCCTTCGACGTCGCCGACGACGACAGCTTCGCCGACTACGTTCTGTCCGATCCGGCGAGCGGGGCCGACGAGACCGACGACCCGATCTACGCCGAGCCGGACTTCGCTGCCGAGTTCTTCACCGTGGTGCGCCAGGACATGGAGGCGCTGGTGGACGATCCCGGCTACGCCGCCCTCCTCGGCACATTCGGCCCGAGCCTTCTCGACCGCACAGGCTCCCGGCCGGTCGCCCGCCAGACCGATGGCGGCGGCCCGACCATGATCACCCATCCCCGTCAGATGCGGGCGATTCCCAACAACGCGATCCTGCAGCAGCTCGGCTTCCTGGCCAATTCCCTGCACGGCGTCGGCCGGGCCGCCGGCCGGACCCCGGACCTGTTCCGCGACATGCGCCGGGATTCGGTGCGCTTCTCACGCGCCTTCCGTCTGGTCCAGCACGCCGCCAGCGTCGCCGACCTCGACGTGCTGCGCGCCTACATCGACACCCTCGATCCGGCGGTGTGGCTGGAGCGGGCGCGGCGCACCCAGCGCGACGGTCGGCGCGAGGAACTCGTGGTGATCGCCAACGCCCTCGACCGGCTGCACCTCGCCCCCGACCTGCGCCACCTGTTCGGCCGCCTCACCTGCGATTGGCTCGACCTCCAGGTCGCCGCGCCCGACCTCGGCCGGATGTCGGCCCGCTTGACCCTGCTGCACGCGATCCGGCTCGCGCTGATCCATCGGATCTGGTTCCTGGCCGTGCACATCCCGGGCTTCCGGCCGCAATCGGGTGTGAGTCGCGAGGCCCTGATCGAGCGCTTCCTGCGCCTCGATATCGACGGCTGCCTCGCGCTGCTGGAAGATATCTTTCCGATCACGCCGGATCCGACCCTCGGTCTGAACTTCGGCGAGCCCGCCGGTCCCCGCGACGTCGGAACCTACGAGGCCGAGCACAGGACGCTGTTCGAACCGATTCGGCGCAGCTTTCTGCGCGTGCGCGAGATCTCGGGCATGATCCAGCACGAGGTGGGTGCGTTCGGCTGAGGCCGGGGCTCGCGGCCCCGGCGCGTCGGGGCCGCCGGATCGCGCCGACGGCCTTGTTACGCTCCGGATCCCGAGCGCCGATCAGTGCGGCGCGGAGGCCGAACCCGATGCGCCCGTCGTCATCGCGGCGGCCGCGGCGGCCAATCCCCAGCGGACCAGCTCTTCCGCCTCGTCGGCCGTCCCCGCCTCGGCGTAGCAGCGCAGTTCAGGCGCGTTGCCGGAGGCGCGGAAGTGGATGGTCCGCCCGCCATCGAGCTCCATCCTCACGCCGTCCTGCTCGTCGACGGCGCGCGGCTCGCCGATCGGCCGAAGGAAATCCCGCCGGTACGCCTCCTGGCCGAGTTGCCGCAGGAAGGCGCCACTCTTCTCGGCCGGCGTGTTGGGCAGGCGGTCGCTCGCGGTCTCACCCACGTTGAGGGACGCGACGAGATCCGCGAGGGACAATCCGGCTTTGCGCGCCGCGGCCAGCGTCGCCAGGATCGGCAGCATCGCATCGCGCGTCGGCAGCGCGGGCAGGGTTCGGCCGTCGAGCCTCACGTCCGAGCCGAGCAGGAAGCCGCCATTCGCCTCGAAGCCGACGACGGCTTCGGCGCCCTGCGTCTCCGCCTGGGCCATGCCGGCGATGACGTAGGGTGAACCCACCCTGGTGCGCAGCACGCGCCGGAACCCGCCCGCCTGCTCGATGGCCGAGCCGGCCGTGACGGGCACCACGACGGTATCGACGCCGAGATAGCGTGCCGTGATCAACCCGAGCACATCTCCCCGCAGGATCCGCCCGGCGGCATCGGCGACCAGCGGCCGGTCGGCGTCGCCGTCGGTCGTCACGAGGGCGTCGAACGTGCCGGACGCCATGGCTTCGCGGATGAAGGCGATGTCCTCCGGGCGATGGGCCTCCGTGTCGATCGGAACGAAGCGCGCCGCGCGCCCGATCGAGACCACGTCCCCACCCAACGCCGTCAGCAGTTCGACGAGCAGGTCCCGCGCGACGGAGCTCTGCTGGTAGACCGCGATCCTGAGGCCGGCCAGGATGTCGGATGCGAAGGCCTCGCAGTAGCGTTGGCGGTAACGGTCCGTCGCGCCGGGTTCAGGCGTAGCGGGAGCGGCAGCCGCCATGGTGCCTTCCGTGGAGATGTCGCCGAGGGCGGCCAGGATCGCGACCTCATCGGTCTTGGTGATCTCGCCGTCGGGCCGGTAGAACTTCAGACCGTTCCGGTCCTCCGGGATATGGCTGCCGGTGACCATCACGGCACAGGCGCCGCGGCGCAGCGCCTCCAGCGCCAAGGCCGGCGTCGGCAGCGCGCCGCAATCGATCGCCGTGAAGCCGGCGCCCGTCGCGGCAGCGGCCACCGTCGCCGCGATGCCGGGGCTGCTGTCGCGCAGGTCCCGCCCGATCACGACGGTCTGGCCGGCGCCGGTCGTCGCGGCGATGGAGCGGAAGAAGGCGCTTGCATAGGCATAGCTTGGCCATCCCACGAGATCGGTGACCAGCCCGCGCAAACCGCTCGTTCCGAACTTCAAGCTGCTCATGAGATGTCCTGTCAGAGGGGCGCGACGCAATGGTGAGGAGGGCGCCACCTGCGCTTCTATAAATAGCCGTGCGCTTTCTCAAATGAATCTCGGCTCGTCGCGCAGGGTCTCGGACGGATCAGAGAAGCTGCTCCGCGGGGACGGCTCCGAAAACCCTGCCCGAGGAATGCCATGCGACGGTCGAGGGAGCGGGACGAGGGAATTTCCGGCATCCCGGCCCTGCACCGTCGAGCCGGCACCTCTCCGTTCCGCCGACGACCCGCCTGGGGACGGTCGTTCCTAAGGCGCGGCCTCCACTGTCAGCAGCGTGCCCTCCACCCCCGTCACCCGCACCCGCGCGCCCAGCGGCGCATCCGGGCCGGTGACGCGCCAAAGGGTGTCGTTGACGCGGATCTGGCCCTCGCCCGCCACGATCGGGGCCGAGAGGAGGTAAGCGCGCCCGACCAGCCCCTGGGCGCCCTGGTTCAAGGTGTTCGTCGCCCTGGTCCGCCGGCTCGCCACCACCGCGAAGAGCACGGAGAGGATACCGAAGAGCAGGATCTGACCCTGCCAGGGCATCGGTACGAGGAGGATCTGCAGCCCCGTCACCAGGGCTGCCAGCCCCAGCCAGAGCAGGAAGACGCCGGACGCCACGAGCTCCGTCCCCATCAGCACGAGGCCGATCAGGATCCAGGTCCAGGCAGGCCCGATCGCCTCGACGAACGACGCGATCATCGGGTGCCGCCCCCGACATTCGGCGGCAGGCCGGTGCTCTTGCGGGCCGGAGCGCCCTCGCCGAAGACGCTGCGCGTGATCTCCGCGATGCCGCCCAGGGTGCCGGCCAGGGCCGCCGCCTCGATCGGCACGACCACCACGCGCTGGTTCGGCGCCGTGGCGATCGCTTTCACCGCATCGACGTACTTCTCGGCCACGAGGAAGTTCGCCGCCGCGAGATCGCCCTTGGCGATGGCCTCGCTGACGAGTTGCGTCGCCCGCGCCTCCGCCTCGGCGCCGCGTTCACGGGCCTCCGCATCGCGAAAAGCCGCCTCTTTGCGCCCTTCCGCCTCCAGGATCGCCGATTGCTTGCGTCCCTCCGCGCGCAGGATCTCGGCCTGCCGGTGCCCTTCCGCCTCGAGCACCGAAGCGCGCTTCTCACGCTCGGCCTTCATCTGGCGCGCCATCGCACCGGCAAGGTCGGCGGGCGGCACGATGTCCTTGATCTCGATGCGGGTCATCTTCACGCCCCAGGGCGAGGCGGCGGCATCCATCACCCGCAGCAGGCGCTCGTTGATCTCGTCGCGGTGCGACAGCAGCTGGTCGAGGTCCATCGAGCCGACCACCGTGCGGATGTTGGTCATGGTCAGGGTCATCATTGCGACCTCGAGGTTCGAGACCTCGTAGGAGGCGCGGGCCGCATCGAGCACCTGATAGAAGACCACGGCGTCGATCCGCACCCCGGCATTGTCGCGGGTGAAGGCCTCCTGGCTCGGCACGTCGATGACCTGTTCCATGACGTTCACCCGTCGGCCGATGCGCTCGACATAGGGGGCGATGAGGCCGAGGCCGGATTCCAGGCTGCGGTGGTACTTGCCGAACCGCTCCACGGTATAGACGTGCCCCTGCGGCACGATGTTGATGCCGATCCCGAGAGTGATGACGACGAGCGCCACGAGCACCACCGCCGCGACGCTCACGCCCACAGAGAAATCCATGCCCCGCCCCCAGACAGTCCCGCCGGCATTGAGACCAGGGGACCGGTGCGACGCAAGGGTGTTTTCGGCGCCGCGCCCCGGATGGGTTCAAGGCATCAGCGTGACCAGACTCCGAGGCGCTCGGCACGGGCATGGTCCTCGGCGGCCACGAGGTCAGGCGTCGCCTCGGGCGAGGCCCGGCCGCCACCGTTGAACAGCACCACCTCCGAGAGGTCGCGCCCGTCCACCGAGCACAGCCGGGCCTCGCTGCCGGCCACCGGCTGGCAGGTCACCGTGCGGCCGGCGAGGTAGCGGGTGAGTTCGTCGGCCTGTCCGCCGCGAACCCACTCGACTCCGAACAGGCGCACGAGCTTGCCGCCGACGCGCAGGGTCGCGGTGTCGATGACCTCGACCGGGCCGCTGATCTCGTTGGCCGAGGCCTGCTTCGGAGGCGGCTCCTCCGGCGCGGCCGGGCTCATGTCGGGAGCGCTCGGCGGCGGCGTGGCCGATGGGACCTGCGGCCGGGTCTGTGCCGGCGGCGCGCCGGTCTCGGCCGGCGCCGTCTCCTGGGGCGTACGTCCGCCGAGAACGGCGAGCAGGGCCGCGAGGGCGGCGGCGCCGAGACCGATCGGAAGGGCGCGCCGGGACAAGGCGTCCCGCAGCACGTTGCGGTCGCGGGCGACCTCGCCCAGCCGCGAGGCACTGTCGGCGAGCCGGCCGCGAGCATAGCCGCCAACCCGCTGCGCTCCCTCCCGGACGCGGCCCGCGGCGAGGCCGGCCCGGGTCGGCTCCGCCGGCTCCACCGCCGCGCCGGGCACAGCCGGCGAGGCCTCGGCCCGGCTCCGCCGCAGCGTTGCCAGGCGGTCGGAGACGGACGTGGCGAGGGCACGGCCCCGGCTGGCCGAGCGGGCCATCAGCGACCGCGCGAGGACCGACTGCGTCTCGACGAACCGCGCCGTCGCCGTCCGGAAGTCTTCGGTCGGAACGGGCTCCGGTTCGCGTTCGGGTTCCGACGCGGGGACTGGCCGGAACAGGGTGGGATGCCGCTCTCGGAACTCCGCGAGCAGGGCCGGCAGATCCATCGGGACGGTGGCGCCGTCCGTCGCAGCGACCTGGCGCGGCGCACCCGTTCGGTCGACCACGCGGTAGCCGGGAGGCTCCGGGCTCGGCATGAGGGCCGCCTCCGCCAGGAGCGCGAGTGTCCGCTCCGCGACCGGATAGGCGCCGGCCTGCGCGACCGCTTCGGCGATGCGCGCGCGCAAGGCCTCGCGCTCCGAGGCCGTCCCGTCCCGTCGCGCGTCACCCGGCACCGGCGAGGGTGGATCTCGATCATCCAAGACGCGAACAACTCCGGGTATGACGCACCGATCGCGGCGGGCCGGCCTCAGGCCCCACGCTGAGCACCCGCTATAGCGCTCTGCGGCCCGGCACCATAGCGGCGCAGGACGCGGCTCGATTCGGCGACGATGAGCGGGCGTTCCCCGGCGAAGCTGATGGTGAGGGTAAGCTCCGAGACGCCCTGCGAGCGGACGCCGCGGACCGGATTGTCGGCGCGGAAATCGAAGGTGGTTTGGACGATACAGGTCGCACTGGCGGCGTTGCAGGCGGTCCGGGTGGCGCCGCCCTGCGCCTCGTAGCGCCGCTCGGGCCAGCGCCGGACGAAGCGGCGCTTCTCGGCAATGAGCGCGGCCAGCGACACGGTCCGACCGTGAAAACGAACGCGCTCGGCATAGAACCGGGGCGCGGCAGCTACCATTGCGTCGCCCGATGCCGAGACGTTGTCGAGGTAGCGGTCGGTCAGGCGGGTCGCGGCAGCGGCCCATTCGGGGAAGCGGGCCTCGGAAGCCGCCACCGGCGGCGCCATCGGCGTGGGCGTGTCGGCGAGGCGCGGACGGATGTGGAGGCGCTCCGGCACGGTGCCCCGGATCGCGGCGCGGCGGCCCTCGGCGGACGAACCGGCTACGCGCCGCCGGTGCGAGGCCATCGGAGTCCGCTCGGAGACCGCCGGGTCCTGAGCCGCCTGACCCTCGGCCTGGGTCTTCGCCGGCGCAGGGGTCACGGGAGCAGGTTTTTCGGCCACAGGTCTCTCGCCCGAAGGCTTCTCGCCGACCGTTTTGTCCGCACCGGGCGTCCCGGCCTGGCGCGCCGGGGGATCGACCCAGCCCGGGCGCGACTGCGCCTGCGCCATCCCGAGAGACAGCGCCGCGCTCACCAGTGCGACGGACGAGACGAGACCGAGGCGGACCTGCGTCAGCCGGACGAGGCCGGTTCGGTGGAAGCTTGAACCGTGGCGCATGGGATCATCACCGAGGTCGCGGCCGGGGTTTCGGAAAGGCGCGTGCGGGACCGATCGACCGGAGTGAAACGTCGGGTGCGCCCGCTAAGTTTCCCTGAACGCGTGCGCAAAGGTGCGGTCCGGGGTGCCGACATGTGGAGGAGTGCGAGGATTGCGGGGACGCATCCGAGCGAAGACTCTTGTGCCGGCCGGCTCTTGTCATTGCCAAGCCTGAACCCACCTTGTGGTGCGGGTCCGGGCCCCTCTGGCGGTCGAGGCGTTGACCGTGATGTCGGACCCTTCCATGCTTTTGCGCTGACGCGGCGCGAACGCACCGGAGGGTGTCGAACCTCATGGTCCCTCGTAGTCTCCCGCCCGATCCGATCCGGCCTGATCAGACCCGATCCGGAGGAGCACGATGAGCGCGTCCGGCCGGAAGGCGCTCCTCCTCGTCAATCCGAAAGCCCGCAACGGCAGCTTCTCCCTGGACGAGGTGCGCGACGTCCTGCGCGCCGGTGGCATCGAGCCGTTCGAGCCGCCGGGCGACGCCGATTGCACCGCCGTCATCAAGCGCCATGCGGAAGGCTGCGACCTCGTCATTCTCGGCGGAGGCGATGGCACGCTCAATGCGGCTGCGCCCGCCCTGGTGGAGACGGGGCTGCCCCTGGGTATCCTGCCCCTCGGCACGGCGAACGATCTCGCCCGTTCCCTCGGCCTGCCCGTCGACCCGGTAGAGGCCGCTCGCCTCATCACCACCGCGGATGCGCGCCCGGCCGATCTCGGCTGCGTCAACGGGCACTACTACTTCAACGTCGCCAGCATCGGGTTCTCGGCGGACCTCGCCGGCGACCTGACGGCGGAATCGAAGAAGACCTGGGGTACGCTCGGCTACGGCATCGCGGCGGTGCGCGTGCTCCGGCGGATGCGGCCCTTCACCGTCTACATCGAGCATGACGGGCAGACCGAGACCGTGCGCACCATCCAGGTCTCGGTGGGCAACGGTCGCCACTACGGCGGCGGCATGACCGTGGAGGAGACGGCCACCGTCGACGACGGCAAGCTCGACTTCTACAGCCTTGAGGTCGCTCATTGGTGGCGGCTGCTGATGCTGCTGCCAGCCCTGCGCAGGGGTACGCAGGGCAAGGCGGCCGACGTGCGGGCCTTCAGCACCACCGAGATCGTGGTCAAGACCAAGAAGCCGCGGCCGGTGAATACCGATGGCGAGCTGTCGACCTATACGCCGGCCCACTTCAAGGTCCTGCCGAAGGCGGTGCGGATCTTCAGTCCGGCGCCGGCCGACCGGTCCGGCGCCGCTTCGAGCAGCGCCGGCCTCACGGCCTGACCCCGCGAAATCCGGGGCCGGAACCGGCCCTTTCCCACTTCACGCCTGCTCCCGGCGCGACGCCGCTCGTGGAGCGACCCTCACCGACGAAACGAGGCCCCCGTGGACAGCCTGCTTCAACTCGCCAGCGATCCCACCGCCTGGGTGGCCCTCGCCACCCTGGTGGTGATGGAGGTCGTACTCGGCATCGACAATCTCATCTTCATCTCGATCCTGACGAACAGGCTTCCGCCCGAGCACCAGCAGAAGGCACGGCGCATCGGCATTGGCCTCGCCCTGATCCTGCGCCTGGGGCTCCTCGCCACCATCGCGTACATCGTTGCCCTGACGCAGCCGGTCTTCGAGGTGTTCGGCAAGGGCTTCTCGTGGCGCGACCTCATCCTCATCGGCGGCGGCCTGTTCCTGCTGTGGAAAGCCACGAAGGAGATCCACCACACCGTCGATCCGGAACCGGAGACGCCCGGGAGCGGCGCCGTGCGGCTCGGCTTCGCCGCCGCCATCGGCCAGATCCTCGTTCTCGACCTCGTATTTTCCATCGACAGCATCATCACGGCGGTGGGCATGACCGAGCACGTGCCGATCATGGTGATCGCCGTCGTGACCGCCGTGACCGTGATGCTGCTGGCCGCCGACCCGCTGTCGCGCTTCATCGCCGCCAATCCGACGGTGGTGATGCTCGCTCTCGGCTTCCTCTTCATGATCGGCATGACGCTGATCGCCGAGGGCTTCGGCGCCCACGTGCCGAAGGGCTACATCTACACCGCCATGGCCTTCTCGGCCGGCGTGGAGGGGCTGAACATGCTGGCCCGGCGCCGCAAGCGGAGCCAAGCCGGGACGGTGACCAAGCGCTGAGGCGCCGTGGTTAACGTTTCACGGGAAAACAATACCGAGGCCCGGCCGAGTGATCGGCCGAGCCTCCTCGCATCCGACCGCGTCCCGGCAGTGGTCGATCAGCTCACGAGGAACCGGCGCGGCAGCCGCGGTGGCCGAGGCCGGTCCGGCAGATCCGATCGTCGCGGTCGAACAGGGTGTAGACGTTCGCCCGAAGCTTCATGCCCGGCCGATTCGGAGCCATCCGCGAGACGCCAAAGCCGACCACGCGGCTCGGCCGCTTCCCCTGTGGCGCTGCCCTCACCCGCTCCGATGCCGATGCCCTCGGCGCTCAACTGCTGGCGCGAGACACTTCGCTCCTGGGCCGGTCCTACACCGGAGAGGAGGGCCGCGGTCGTCGGCGGAGCACCGCGCAGGAATGCGGACCGCGTGGGTGGAACAAGGAGGATGACCGGAAGTCTGGCGGTCCCCTGTCGAGTAGGACCACTGCCACGGCCTGGGTACCGACCACCTTCCGGACGACACTCCGACACCCAGGCAAGAGAAAGCTCTCTTTCTCCAGTTATTGAGAGAACATCACAAACTACAACACAGGCTCCCGTGCGGCAGCTTCCTCGCGGGCGCAGATCGCCCGGTCGGGGGCCGGGCCGCCGGCGCTCACGAGCTTGGCGAGTTCCACGCGGGCCTTCTCCAAGTCGGCCCGGAAGCCGGCATCGCCTTGAAGCGCCGCGAAGACCGCGCTGGCGGCGGTGCGTCCGGCCTCGATGTCGCTGACCCAGTGCAGACCGCAGACGATGCGGCTCTCGCCGTAGGAGCGGGCGCGGACGAAGAACTGCGTCGCCTTCTCCGGCATCAGCGCCGCCATGATCGAAGCATAGGTCCAGGCCTGCGTCGCGTGGCTCGACGGGAAGCTGAAGGCGTTGCCGAGGTCGCCCGTGCGCATCACGCAGATTTCCGCATCGTTGCCGACGAAGGGGCGCAGGCGGCGGTAATGCAGCTTCGGTCCTCGCGTGGCCTGAGCGATGTCGAGACGCGCGCGCTCCAGCAAGGTCATCAAGGCGGGCGCCCGCGACTGTTCGATGCGCTGGCCGATGACGCAGGCGAAATCGTCGAGGATCGCCGAGGCGCCGTCGGCCACGTCGGTGGTGGCCAGCGCCCAGCGCGGCGTGCCCTTGAGGGCGCGTGTGGCGACGAAGGCCGCCTTGTCGGCGGCCTCGGCCGCCGACTGACCCCGGGGCGGCGCGCCGAGAATCGCCACGGTGTCGGGCGCCTGCGCTTCGGAGAGGTAGGGCATGCGGGCCGGCTTGCCGGGCGTCAGCGGCGCGACGCCGACGGCGGGGGCCGAAGCCGGCTTCTGCGCCGCTTCCTGGGCCAGAACCGGCAGGGGCACGACCCCGATCGGCGCGACCGCGAGGAACATCAGGATCTGGGACAGGCGGGCCATCGGCGTCTCGGTGTCAGAGGGAAGCACAGAGCAGGTGTCGCAGGAGTATAGAACTCCTTTACAACAAGCCTATGGCAGGCTTCATCTGAACGCTGACGGAACTGCCTCCAGTGTTTCCCTTAGTGCAGGCAGGATTTCGATAGACATCCGATTTCTCCGCCTCTGCCAGAGCGCGGATCGGTCACGACGAATGATCCGCCGCGCCCTGGAAGGCACGACGGATCGAGCGGTGCGTGAACCGATGCGGCCGGAGCCGGGTTCAGAGCTTCGTCGCGGTTCGGCCTGCGAGGCTGCGCGCCGCGGTTTCGAGCCCGGCATGGTCGCGGCCGCCGCTGAGGGCGTAGGCCGAGTGGCCGGCGGTCCAATAGGCCGTCTCGCCGTCGCCGGGGCTCGTGACCTCGCTCGGGGCAACGTGACCCTCGAGACTGCGGGTGGCAAAGAGCGAGACCTCGCCGAGCTTGCCGGCGTCGATCATGACCTCGATGCCGGTGCCGTTCCGGGCCGGGACGACCTGCAGATCCCGAACCGTCCAGTCGGCCGGCAGGTCGGGCAGCGCGATGCCGGTGGCGGCCGCGATGCCGGCGCGGTCGTAGGCCTGGGCCTGGTCGCCCCGCTGCGCGGCGATGCGGGCGCGGATCTGCGCCGCCTCGCGGGCGTGGCGGGCATCGGCCACCAGGGCCGGGTCGACGGGAGAGGCGAACGTGTCGGGCACGCCGAGGAAGGGGCCGTCCGAATGGGCGAGCCAGCCGGTGCCGACGAGGAGGGCGATCACCGCGGCCCGGCGCAGCCGGTCGCCGAACCGGCGCCAGGCCAGGGTCCGGTCGAGGCGGCGCGCGGCGGCCCGATTGCGCTCAGGTCCGGCGCCCGGAAGAGCGGCGAAGGCCTGCCGCAGGGCGTCTCGGTCGTGCAGCTCCGCCATGATCTGCGCGGCGGTCTCGGGGCTGCGGGCCAAGTGCGCCTCCACGTCGAGGCGGCGCAGACCGTCGAGCTGCCCGTCCACGAAGGCAATGAGGTCGTTTTCCGTGATCGGATCGATCATCGCGGTCTGTTCCATGGCGTCGGCTCCGGTCAGATACAGGGGGCGCGTCCCCGGACAAGGAGTCCCGGCCGCGCGAAGGACGGATCGGCCCGCAGGGGCGCTCCGTCCCAGTCTTCGAAAGCGTCAGGTGTCACCGACGGCCCGGCGCGGCTTGGCGTCCGCGTCGTCCTGGGCGACGAGGCGCAGGCGAGGCCGCTCGGCGGCGAGTCTCTGGCGCCGCTCGGCGACGCCACCTCCCTGGCGCTCGCCCTCCTCGAAGGCCCGCAGGGCGGCGCGGCCGCGGCCGAGGCGGGACATCAGCGTGCCGATGGGAATGCCGAGCACGGCCGCCGCATCCGCGTAGGCCATCCCTTCCAGGGTGACGAGGTGAAGGGCCGCGCGCTGCTCCTCCGGCAGGGTGAGGAAGGCGCGCCGGATCTGTGCGAGGCGCACCTGCGCCTCCTGGGCCGGAGGCGCCATCTCCTCGCTCATCTGGACCAGCGTGTCGGCATGGCGGGCCTCGACCCGCTTCCGGCGCTGCTCGTCGATGAAGACGTTGTGCAGCACCGTCATCATCCAGGTGCGCAAATTCGTGTTCGGCCGGGCCGCCTGACCCGATTCGAGAGCCCGCACCAGGGCATCGTGCACGAGGTCGTCGGCCCTGAGCGTGTCGCGCGTCAGGGCCCGCGCGTAGCGCCGGAGCGGCACGAGCAGATCGACGATGGCAGTGGGGCCGGGCCGGTTCGGTTCGGTCGTCATAAGAGCATCAACGCACGAACCGGTGGTCTTAATCCAGCCGGTCCATGCGCGAACGCATCAGCGGTAGGTCGCCTGGAGGTCGAGGGTGCAGGTCCGGCCGATCTGATCGTAGTTCTCCGCGATCCAGGTCTGCGCCGCGCCGCGGCCCTTGTCGCGCAGACGCTCGAACACCCGCCAGCGGGCATCGAGGCGCGAGGAGGCCTGGTACTCGTCGAGGGCCCCGGTGCCGTCGATGCGATGGACGTATTGCGACTGGTACTCGCCCCGACCGAGCACGCCTTCGGCGATGAGATGGTCGACGAAGTCGATGGCCCGCAGTTCACGCATCAGATTGGCGTTGAAGGTGATCTCGTTGAGCCGGTCCTGGATCTCCTGGGGCGTGCGCGGGGTCTCGCGGCGCTCCACCGGGTTGATCTGCACCAGGACGATGTCGCGGGTCTCGGCGCCGCGATAGAGCGGGTAGAGCGGCGGATTGCCGAGGTACCCGCCATCCCAGTACGGGACGCCGTCGATTTCCACGGCCTGGAACACGGTCGGCAGGCAGGCCGAGGCCATGAGGTGGTCGACGTTGAGGGCCTCGCGCTCGAACACCGCGAGCTTGCCGGTCCAGACATTGGTGGCAGAGACGAAGACCGCCGCCGTCTCGGCCGCACGCAGGCGATCGAAATCCACCTGCGCGGCCAGCACCTTGCGCAGGGGATTGTAGTTCATCGGGTTCGACGTGTAGGGGCTGGTCTTCAGGGCCCGGCCCCAGAACGCGGCGATGGGGTTGTTCGACCAGAACTCGAACAGGCCGCTGAAGGCGCGGCGCTGGGCCGGCCACAGATCACCGTCGAGGCTGACCTCGCGCCAGAACCGCGCCAGGGCGCGGCGGGCGCCGTCGGGGCCGCCCTCGAGCCAGCCGTCGACCATCACGACGGCGTTCATCGCCCCGGCGCTGGCGCCGGTGATCGCCTCGAAGCCGAGGCGTCCATCCTCGATCAGGGCGTCGAGCACGCCCCAGGTGAAAGCCCCGTGGGCGCCGCCGCCCTGCAGGGCGAGGGCCACCGTCTTCTCCGCCCGCGGTCCCGCCATCACGCGGGTTCCGGCGGCCGGCTGCATTCGCAGGTCCCGTTCGACGGGGACGTCGATGAGCGAATCGACCGGTGGTTCCTGATGCGGATCGAGCATGCGGATCTCCCGAGACTGATGCTGCACCGCAATATATGATGCTGCAAGGCCACAAACAGGCTGGAACGTGCAGTGGTTCCCTGTCCGTCACGCAGCCCTGCCTCCCGGACCAGTCCGGAAACTCGACATCGTCGCCCGGATGAGACATGGGAGAAGCCGAATACGATCAGCGCGTCCGCTGTGCCGTCCGGGATGCCGGGTGACGCAGCGGACTTGACGCCCGCCCGCCGTCATCTCAGCTAAACGATCGAGGGCCTAGAGTTCGCGGCATCGCAACGCCGCCACCCGGACCGGCCGGTGGCGCCCGTCCGCCAGCGGACGTTCCTCGGAGCGCACAGTCAACGATGGACATCATGGACGCGACCCCCGTCAACCCGATCAGCGGCACCGGCCCCGAGATCGCAGGCCCGAGCCCCCGGCACCGTACGGTCGGCGTCACCATCGGGTCCGGCGAGGGCGCGGTCACGGTGGGCGGCGGCGCGCCGATCGTCGTCCAGTCGATGACCAACACCGACACCGCCGACATCGACGGCACCGTGGCCCAGGTGGCCCAGCTGGCACGGGCCGGCTCGGAGCTCGTCCGCATCACCGTCGACCGCGACGAGGCCGCCGCCGCCGTGCCGAAGATCCGCGAGCGCCTCGACCGGATCGGCGTGCACGTGCCGCTGGTGGGCGACTTCCACTACATCGGCCACAAGCTCCTCGCCGACCATCCCGCCTGCGCCGAGGCGCTGGCCAAGTACCGGATCAACCCGGGCAATGTCGGCTTCAAGGAGAAGAAGGACACGCAGTTCTCGAGCATCATCGAGCAGGCGATCCGCTACAACAAGACCGTGCGCATCGGCGCGAACTGGGGCTCCCTCGACGAGGCCCTGCTCACCCACCTCATGGACGAGAACGCCCGCTCGCCCCGGCCCATCGACGCCCGCGCGGTGATGCGTGAGGCCATGGTGCAGTCGGCCCTCACCTCGGCCGAGCGCGCCGTGGAACTGGGCCTGTCCAAGGACAAGATCATCCTCTCGGCCAAGGTCTCGGCGGTGCAGGACCTCATCGCGGTCTACCGCGAGGTGGCGCGCCGCTCGGACTTCGCCATCCATCTCGGCCTCACCGAGGCGGGCATGGGCTCGAAGGGCCTGGTGGCCGCGTCCGCCGCCATCGGCGTGCTGCTGCAGGAGGGCATCGGCGACACGATCCGCTACTCGCTGACCCCCGAGCCGGGCGGCGACCGCACCGTCGAGGTGAAGGCATCGCAGGAACTCCTCCAGACCATGGGGTTCCGGACCTTCGTGCCGCTGGTGGCCGCCTGCCCGGGCTGCGGGCGCACCACCTCGACCACGTTCCAGGAACTCGCCCGCGACATCCAGAGCTGGATCGTCAACTCGATGCCGGAATGGAAGAAGGCCTATCCGGGCGTCGAGGGCCTCAACGTGGCGGTGATGGGCTGCATCGTGAACGGCCCCGGCGAGTCGAAGCACGCCGACATCGGCATCTCGCTGCCGGGCACCGGCGAGACCCCGACGGCCCCGGTCTTCATCGACGGCAAGAAGGCGATGACCCTGCGCGGGCCGACCCTCGCCAAGGACTTCGAGACCGTGGTGACCGACTACATCGAGCGGCGCTTCGGCTCCGGCAACCGCACGGCGGCCGAATAGGGCACCGCCCGACCGCGCGACCGGCCGTGACGGAACGGCGGCCCCTGCCTCAGGTCGCCGTTCTCCCATGCTGCGCCGCATGATAGCGTGAACGCACCCGTCCCCCGCCGGCCGACTTCGTCGGGTCCGGCCCCGGCGTTCCCGCACGCGGTCCCGAGCACCGCGCCGCGAGACGTTGGGCTCGCCACGAGCCTCGATCGAGCCGAATGACGCAATCCGCCCCTTCGAGCGCACCCGCCCCCAAACCCGAGGGCATAGGCGCGCCCCCTCCGGCCGAGGGCACCAGCGAGACCGCCCGCGCCCACGCGCCGGCGGGGCTCTGGACCCTGATGATCGGCTCGGTCGGCGTCGTCTACGGCGACATCGGGACGAGCCCGCTCTACGCCTTCCGCGAGGCGCTCGTCTCCGCGCGCGCCGACGGCATCCTCCTGCGGGAGGAGGTCCTCGGCGTCGCCTCGCTGATCCTGTGGGCGCTCGTCCTCATCGTCACCATCAAGTACGTCGTCATCCTGATGCGGATGGACAACAACGGCGAGGGTGGCATCCTCTCGCTGATGGCGCTCGCCCGCACCGCGCTGGGCGGCTCCCGCGTGGTGTTCATGTTCGGCCTTCTCGGCGCCTCTCTGTTCTACGGAGACGCCATCATCACGCCGGCGATCTCGGTGCTCTCGGCGGTGGAGGGACTGAAACTCGTCACCCCGGCCTTCGACGCCTACGTGCTGCCGATCACCATCGCGATCATCGTGCCGCTCTTCCTCATCCAGGTGCGGGGCACGGGCAAGGTGGCGGCGTTCTTCGGACCCGTCATGGTGGTGTGGTTCGCCGCGATGGCGCTCGCCGCCCTGCCCCACATCGCCGCCAACACCGACGTGTTCTGGGCGCTGAACCCCTATTACGCCGTGCACTACCTCCTCGGGCACGGCACCGGGGCCCTGGTGGCGCTCGGCGCCGTGTTCCTGGCGGTGACGGGCGCCGAAGCCCTGTTCGCCGATCTCGGGCATTTCGGACGCCGGCCGATCCAGATCGCCTGGCTCGCGCTGGTCGGCCCCTGCCTCGTGCTCAATTATTTCGGGCAGGCCGCCCTGGTGCTCTCGAAGCCCGACACCACCGACCCGTTCTTCCAGCTCGTGCCCGAATGGGGCCTGCTGCCGATGGTGCTGCTCGCCACCGCCGCCACCGTCACGGCGAGCCAGGCCGTCATCACCGGCGCCTTCTCGCTCTCGCGCCAGGCGATCCAGCTCGGCCTGCTGCCGCGCCTCGAGATCCGCCACACCTCCGAGTCGCATTCGGGCCAGATCTACCTGCCGCAGATCAATGCCCTGCTGATGGTCGGCGTCGTGATCCTGGCCGTGCTGTTCCGTTCCTCCGCGGCCTTGGCTTCGGCCTACGGCATCGCCGTGACGGGCACGATGCTGATCACCGCGAGCCTCGCCTTCCTGGTGCTGTGGAAGACCTGGAAGTGGTCGCCCTGGGCCGCCGGCCTCGCGATCCTGCCCTTCGCGGCGGTGGAGTTCCTGTTCCTGCTGTCGAACATGCTGAAGGTGTTCGAGGGCGGCTACGTGCCCCTGCTCTTCGCGGGCGCCCTGATCATCATGATGTGGACCTGGGTGCGCGGGGTGGGCATCCTCATCAACAAGACGCGCAAGACCGACGTCCCGTTGACCGAGCTCGTCAGCATGCTCGAGAAGAGCCCGCCGCATCACGTGCGCGGCACGGCGGTGTTCCTCACCAGCGACCCCTACATCGCCCCCGCCGCTCTGCTGCACAATCTCAAGCACAACAAGGTGCTGCACGAGAAGAACGTTGTGCTCACCGTCGAGACCGTGGACACGCCCCGGGCCTCGGAAGCCGACCGCATTCACATCGAGCCGATCGGCCCGCATTTCCACAAGGTCGTGATGAAGTTCGGCTACATGGAGACGCCGAACATTCCCCGGACTCTGACGCTGCTGCGCAAGCAGGGCTTCAAGTTCGACATCATGGCGACCTCGTTCTTCCTCTCGCGCCGCTCGATCCGACCGGCCGCCCATTCGAGCATGCCCCTGTGGCAGGACCGGATCTTCATCACCCTGGCCAAGAACGCCAACGACGCCACGGACTTCTTCCAGATCCCCACCGGCCGCGTGGTCGAAGTGGGGACCCAGGTCACCGTGTAGGGAACGCTCCGAGGCCGGGTTACGAGTCCGGTGTGCCTGCGGTGACCGGATCGGTGGGCTGCACCGGTCTCATGCCATGAGCGATGGCTGCGGTGGCGCCGCCTCGCCCGGTCGACCCCGGCGCGGTCTCGCTGATCCCGCCGCGCAGCGCCAGATCGATGGGCTCGTCGAGGAAGGGCACCGGCGCGGCCTTCCGAGGCGCAGAACGCCCGTAATAGGCCCTGAGCAGCGGCGTCCGCTCGAGAAGATGGGCCTCGACGCGATCGCTCAGACGTCCGACCGGACCCGTCAGCGCATCGAAGCTCCCGGTGAGGGCGCGGACGATTGCGCGCGTGCACGCCGTGGCGAGGCCGGCGACCGGACGAAGAATGTTCATCGTGACCTGCAGTGAGGAGGGCGCACGATGGAAAGTAGGGCGGTGCTCCCGACCATCCCCGCGACCGAAAGCGGCACGCGCGGTACTGGAACCGGAGGCGCGTCAGGATCCGGCGGTCGGTTCGATTTCCTGTTCCGCGCGCCGGCTCACGGCCTCGGCAGGTTTAGGACGGGCGGCGGGATCAGCGGTTCCGGGGCCAGGGCGGCCGGCGTCAGGGCGACGCGGCTGCGGGCGGGTGTCGTCGCCTTGGCGGCGGGAGCGGTCTTCTCCTCGGCGGCAGCTCGCGCCGTGCGGATCGGAGCCGCGCGAGCGCGCGGCGCTGACGCGGCCGAGGTCACGGGCGTGGGCGCCGTCACGGCCGAGGCGGGGGCCGACGGGATGGAAACCGGGGTCCCGACCACGGGCATCGTCGGCGCCGCGGGGGCCTGGGCGGATGCGAAGGCGAGGGCGGTCGCCGGGACCGGCGGCTCGGCCTGGGTCACGGCGCCGGGCTTGCGCTTCTCGTAGAAGGCGTTGCCGCCGGCCACCGCCACGTAGTGCATGTTGTTGTAGGGGAAGCGCAGGCCGGCGGTGTGGAAGTACATCGCCCGACCGACCTTGGGATGGCGCTGGCCGTCGAGGACGGCGTCCGTGACCTCGGCGACCTTCTGCAGGCTCTTGTCGTCCATCTTCTTCGTCAGGACGCCGGGGGCGAATTGCCGGGGCTGCCCGACCACGGCGCAGATCCCGCCATTGGGGAAGGCGGCGGCCTCGAGCCGGTTCATCACCACCGTGCCGACGGCGAGCAGGCCTTCCGAATCGCTGCGGTTGGACTCGAAGTACATCGCCCGACCGAGACAGTCGCGCTCCTCATCGGTGACAGACACCGGCTTGGCTGCGATCGTCGAACCCGTCGACGCAGGTGCACCCGCATAGGTATTGCAACCACCGAGGGTCGGCACCGCCAGAAGGAGACCAAGTAGAGGCAGCGTCGTCGCCGATCGGATTTCCTGCATGCCGCCTCGCCCCACTCCCTCAAGCGTATCCATTAGGCTTGACCACCAAATGGGTTCGTTTTCGGGCAGAGACGGTCATTCCGAGGCGGCGCGTCAGGCCTCGCGGTCGTAACGGAAAGCGTCCGCGACCCGCGGCATCCCGATGTGATCGTAGAAGCTGACGGCACCGGGAGCCGCCGTCAGCAGGAGCGAGGCCTGCGCCCCGATCGCCGCGCGGGTGGCGGCGATGAGCCCCTGGCCGATCCGGAGGCCCTGGACCGAGCGGCTCACCGCCAGGTCCGAGAGGTAGGCGCAGAACACGAAATCGGTCAGCGTGCGCGCGACGCCGACGAGTTCGCCGTCCCGCCCGGCGGTCACCACGAGGTCGGCCTGCGCCAGCATCCGGGCGAGGCGCGCCAGATCGTCGGCCGGCCGGCGCGCCGCGAGGCCGGATTCGATCAGGACGCGGCGAAACTCCGCCGCGCCGAGGTCCGGCTCGATGCCGTAGGCGACTTCCGGCACGCTCAGGCCGTCAGCGTCCCATGGCAGTGCTTGTACTTCTTGCCCGAGCCGCAGGGGCACGGCTCGTTGCGCCCGACGCGGCCCCAGGTGGAGGAATCGTCCGGGTTGCGCTCGAGGACGGCCGTGTCCGTGCCCATCTCGCGGGCGGCGTAGCCGTAGGCGGGTCCCCCGCCCCCGTCGCTGCCGGAGCCATGGCCCGCCATCTCGTTCTCGCCGGTGACGGGGTCGAGGTGCTGGGCGAACATCGGCGGCAGGCCGGGCTGGGCGAAGGGATTGTCGGCGCCCTCCGCGGGTGGCTCCTCGTACATGATCTCGATGCGCGAGAGCTGCTGCGTCACCTGCTCGCGCAGGGCGGCGACCAGACTGTTGAAGAGCTCGAACGCCTCGGACTTGTACTCGTTGAGGGGATCGCGCTGGGCGACGCCGCGCCAGCCCACCACCTGGCGCAAGTGGTCGAGGGTGACGAGGTGCTCGCGCCAGAGGTGATCGAGGGTCTGCAGGAGCACCTGCTTCTCGACATAGGTCATCACCTCGGGCGTGTTCTTCTCCGTACGCTGGGCATAGGCCTCGTCGGCGGCCTGCCGCAGGCGGTCGCGCATCTCCTCGTCGGCGATGCCCTCCTCCTTGGCCCAGGTCTCCACCGGCACGTCGAGGTTGAGCACGGTCTGGACCCGCTCGCGCAGCCCCTCGATGTCCCACTGCTCCGCATAGGCGTTCTCGGGCACGTGCACGGCCACGAGGTCGTCGACGACGCCATGGCGCATCTCGTCCACGGTCTCGCGCACGCTCTCCTGGCCCATGAAGTCGCGGCGCTGCTCGAACACGACCTTGCGCTGGTCGTTCATGACGTTGTCGTACTTGAGCACGTTCTTGCGCATGTCGAAGTTGCGCGCCTCGACCTTCTGCTGCGCCTTCTCGATGGCCTTGTTGATCCAAGGGTGGATGATCGCCTCGCCCTGCTCCAGGCCGAGGCGGGTCAACATGCCGTCCATGCGGTCAGACCCGAAGATCCGCATCAGGTCGTCCTGGAGCGACAGGTAGAACTTCGAGCGGCCGGGATCGCCCTGGCGTCCGGAGCGACCGCGCAGCTGGTTGTCGATGCGGCGGGATTCGTGACGCTCGGTACCGATGATGTAGAGGCCGCCCGGCAGAGCGACCTTGCGGCCCGCCTCCGGATCGGCCGGCTCGCCCGAGGCCAGCACCTTGTCGCGGTTCTGGGCGATTTCGGCCTTGATCGCCTCGATCTTCGCGTCGCGCTCCGGACCCTCGGGCACGCCCGCCACTTCCTTCTCGACCCGCATCTCGACGTTGCCACCGAGTTTGATGTCGGTGCCGCGGCCGGCCATGTTGGTCGCGATGGTGATGGCGCCAGGCACGCCGGCCTCGGCGACGATGTAGGCCTCCTGCTCGTGGAAGCGGGCGTTCAGCACGGCGAACCGCTTCGTCACCCGGCCCTCGCGGGCGGCGGCGTAGACGTCGGTCAGGGCATTGGGGTCCGAGTAGTCGAGCTGGCGGAAACCCGCCTTGACCAGCATCTCGGCGAGATGCTGCGACTTCTCGATCGAGCCGGTGCCGACCAGGATCGGCTGGTGGCGGGCATGCGCCTTCTCGATCTCGGCGATGATGCCGTCGTACTTCTCGCCCACCGTCCGGTAGACCTCGTCGTCCTCGTCGACGCGCTCGACTTCCTTGTTGGTCGGAATGTCGACGACCTCGAGCTTGTAGATCTCGGCGAATTCGTCAGCCTCGGTGGAGGCGGTGCCGGTCATGCCGGCGAGCTTGGAATAGAGGCGGAAGTAGTTCTGGAAGGTGATCGAGGCCAGCGTCTGGTTCTCGGGCTGGATCGTCACCCGCTCCTTCGCCTCCAGGGCCTGGTGGAGGCCTTCCGAGTAGCGCCGACCCTGCATCATGCGGCCGGTGAACTCGTCGATGATCACCACCTCGTCGTTCTTGACGATGTAGTCCTTGTCCAGGGTGAACAGGGTATGGGCGCGCAGCGCCAGATTCACATGGTGGACCAGCGAGACGTTGTGCGCGTCGTAGAGGTCGCCGTCCTTCAGAAGGTCCGCGCCGCGCAGGAGATCCTCGACGAACTCGTTGCCGCTCTCGGTCAACGAGACCGTGCGCTGCTTCTCGTCGAGGTCGTAATGCTCGCGCTCCAGGTGGGGCATCAGGGCGTCGACGGAGACGTAGAGTTCGGAACGGTCGTCCACCGGGCCGGAGATGATGAGCGGGGTCCGCGCCTCGTCGATCAGGATCGAATCGACCTCGTCGACGATCGCGTAGTTGTGGCCGCGCTGCGCGAGCTGGGAGAGCTCGTACTTCATGTTGTCGCGCAGGTAGTCGAACCCGAACTCGTTGTTGGTGCCGTAGGTGATGTCGCAGGCGTAAGCCTCCTTCCGCTGCTCGTCGTCGAGACCATGCACGATGGTGCCGACGGTGAGTCCGAGGAAGCGGTAGACCCGGCCCATCCACTCCGCGTCGCGGGCGGCGAGGTAGTCGTTCACGGTGACGACGTGGACGCCGAGGCCCGAGAGGGCGTTGAGATAGACCGGCAGGGTCGCCACCAGGGTCTTGCCCTCGCCGGTGCGCATCTCGGCGATGCCGCTCTCGTGCAGGACCATGCCGCCGATGAGCTGGACGTCGAAGTGCCGCTGGCCGAGCACGCGCTTGGCCGCCTCGCGCACGGTGGCGAAGGCGGGCACGAGGATGTCGTCGAGGGTCTTGCCGGCGGCGAGCTCGGCCTTCAGCATCGTGGTGCGGGCGCGCAGGTCGTCGTCCGAGAGCGCGGCGACCTGCGGCTCCAGGGCGTTGATCTCGGCCACACGGGGACGATAGCCCTTCACGCGCCGGTCGTTGGACGAGCCGAAAATCTTCTTGGCGAGGGCACCGAGCATCGTGAACCTACGGTCGATCGAATAAGTCTGAAGGCGAGTGTTGGCCGGGCTTATAGAGGTAAACACGGGCCGGCGCATCCGAAAGAGCCGCCCCCGGCCTCAACGCCCGGAAGCGGGGTGCGGCGGGCCTGCGCAGAGCGGGCGGACGACGCCGAGCGGCCGCGCGCCCGGGCGGGCGGGCGGCAGCCGACGTCGCACACAAACGCGGTACGGCTCCGTTTCGATCCGGCGCGCGATGACCGGCTCGAAGGCCCGCTGTCAGTTGATCACGCAGAAACCGGCGCCGGCGCCGACCACCCGCCGCGGCGCACATCCCATCTCGGCGGTCCGGACCTCGCGGGTCGCCCGAGGACTCGCGGCGAGGACGGGCATCACCCGGCGCAGGCCGGGATCGCGTGCGACCGGAGCAGGGTCGAGGCGGGGCCGGGACACCGACGCCGCGGCGGCGCCGGAGGGCATGAGGACGATGGTTCCGGCCTGTCCGCCGCGCGCGCCACCACGGAACCCGCGCCCCCGTGCCTCGGCCTCGCCGGCCAGGCCGACGATCAGGGCAAGCACGGCCGCTCCGACGACGAGACCTCCCCGCATCGTGATCTCCTCAGCGATTGGACCCGGTGAGGCTAGGCGGACCGGCTTAACGACGCCTCTCGGGAACCCGTCGCATTCGCCGAGACCCCGCGCCCGGATTCGACCGTTCCGCGCCACGACCGTGCTTGCCATCGGAGCTTGCCATCGGAGCGCGCACGCGCCACCTGATGTCGCGGCAAAACCGCGGCTTCCGGCCGCCCGTCTCTCTCGACCGCCCCATGCGACGACCTCCGGCCGGCCTGGGCCGCGACGCGGGCGGCGCTCCCAAGGACGCCTCCATGACGATGATCAAGTCCCTCTCGCGCCCCGGTCTCCTGCCCACGGGCCTTCTGCGCACGAGCCTCCTGCGCACGGGTGCCGTCGCGCTGGCCCTCGGCCTGCCGCTGGCCTCCGCCCGGGCGCAGGCACCCGCAGCGGCTCCGGCCGCCCCGGTGGCGCCCGAGACCGTGGTGGCGAAGGTGAACGGCGCGCCGATCACCGCCGGGGATCTCGCCATCGCGGCCGAGGATCCGGCCCTGTCGCTGCCTGGGGTCGACGACGCCCAGAAGAAGTCCCTGCTCGTCGACTACATGATCGACCTCAAGGTCGGGGCCCAGGCGGCGGAGACCGCCAAGGTCGGTGATTCGCCGGACTTCCAGCGCAAGCTCGCCTACTTCAAGGACAAGCTCCTCCTCGACGAGTACCTGGAGCGGGAGGCCAAGAAGGCCGCGACCCCGGAGGCGGCCAAGGCCCTCTACGACCAGACCGTCAAGGCGATGAAGCCCGAGGAGGAGGTGCATGCCCGCCACATCCTCGTGGAGAGCGAGGACGAGGCCAAGAAGATCGCCGCGCGCATCAAGGGCGGCGAGGACTTCGCCCGGATCGCGGCCGAGGTGTCGAAGGATCCCGGCTCGAAGACCGAGGGCGGCGATCTCGGCTGGTTCACGAAGGAGCGCATGGTCGCCCCCTTCGCCGAGGCCGCCTTCAAGATGAGCCCGGGCCAGGTCTCCGATCCGGTCAAGACCCAGTTCGGCTGGCACGTGATCAAGCTCGAGGAGAAGCGCACGAAGCCGGTCCCGACCTTCGACGAGATGCGGGAGCAGGTGGACCAGTACCTCACCCGCAAGGCGCAGCAGGACCTGATCCTCAAGCTGCGCGAGGGCGCCAAGATCGACCGCACGGCCGCGGCCCCCGCCGTGGCGCCCGCTCCGGCCCAGAAGGCGCCGTAACGGGCCTCAGGCGACCCGGCGCAGCGGGCGCGGCGCGGGCTCGGTCCGCCCGCGTCCATTGCGCTTGGCTCGGTAGAGGGCGGCGTCGGCCCGGCTGAGCAGGGCATCGAGGCGCCGGCCGGGCGCTGCCGAGGCGGCGGCGTCCGCTGTCGCGAGTCCGATGCTGACGCCGATCGCGAGCCGCGGCAGTTCCGGCACGGCGATCCGGGCCACGGCGCGGCGCAGGAACTCGGCCTTGGCCAGGGCTTCCTCCGGGGTCAGGCCGCGCAGGAGGCAGGCGAATTCCTCACCGCCCATCCGCCCGAAGAGCGCGGCGCCCGGCAGCAGCGCCCCCACCGCGTGGCAGAACCCGACGAGGACGCCGTCGCCCACCGCGTGGCCGTGCACGTCGTTGATGCGCTTGAAATGGTCGAGGTCGAACAGGAGCAGGGTGACGTCGCCCCCGGCGGTCAGGGCCGCCTCCGCCCGGGCCACGAAGGCGCGCCGGCTGAGGATGCCGGTGAGCGCGTCGGTGTCGGCGGCCAGCCGCTGCAGGCGTTCCGCGCGCTCCTTCGTCAGCGACATGAACACGAAGGCGATCGCCAGGGTGAAGAGCATGCCGGCGAGGCACAGGATCGTCAGCCAGGGCGACTGCAGCGGATTCGGCGTGGTCTGCGGCGGTACGACGATCGCGAGGGGCACGCGGATCCAGTAGGCGACGGTGTAGAGCGACAGCAGGGCGACCCCAGGATAGCGCGACACCAGGGGCTCGGCCCGTGCCCGCCAGATCTCGCGCGCGGCGAGGAGGCAGAAGCCGCCGGCGAGGCTCGAAGCCAGGATGACCCGGGCGGGAACCGAGGCGAAGAAGGCCGGGATCAGGCAGCTGCCGCTCCAGAGCGCGACGGCCACCGCGATCGGCATGAACCGCGGGGGCCGGCCCTCGAAGGCGCGGGTCCCGGTCCAGATCAATCCGTAGGCGCCGATCATCACGCCGTTGGCGACGCCGATCGAGGCCCAGTCCGGTATGATCCCGCGTAGGGACAGCAGGGCTGAGGCCATCGCGCCGGTGATGTGGGCGGCGCCCCAGATCGCCAGGGCGTGGACGTGCCGGGCCTGACTCCACGACAGCAGGAACAGGCTTCCGACCATGGAGGTCAGAATCACGGTCACGAGCAGAAGGGTCGAGGCATCGAGCAGCATCGATCGGTTCCGCCCCCCTCGCTCGCTCGATGTGCGGAGACCCCTCGCCTCCTCGGGACAGTCGGATGACTGCCCGATGCTATCCTAAACGATCACGGTTACCCAGACATGGACGACGGATGCCCGTTCGCGACGTCCGCGGAACGGAGGTCTCAGGGCTCCGCCTTGCGGGGACCGGGGCCGAGGGGCGTGATCCGCAGGGCGGTGATCCGGTTGCGGGCCTTGCGCAGGACCTGAAAGCGGAAGCCGTGGAAGTTGAAGGCGGTCCCGGTGTCGGGAATCGCCCGGGCCTCGTGGATGACGAGGCCCGCGATGGTGGTGGCCTCGTCGTCGGGCAGGTCCCAGTCCATCGCCCGGTTGAGGTCGCGGATCGGCACGCCGCCATCGGCCTGGACCGAGCCGTCGCCCTGGGGCCGAACGCCGGAGACGGTGACGTCGTGCTCGTCGGCGATGTCGCCGACGATCTCCTCGAGGATGTCCTCCAGGGTCACGAGGCCCATCACCTCGCCGTACTCGTCGACCACCAGGGCGAAGTGGGTCTTCTTGGTGAGAAAGGCCTTGAGCTGGTCGCGCAGGGAGGTGGTGTCCGGCACGAACCAGGTCTCCAGCGCCAGGGCCTCGACCTTGAGGCCTGAGGCGTCGCCGCCGGCGGCGTCGAGCGCGCGCAGGAGATCCTTGGCGTGCAGCACGCCGACGATGTTCTCCGTCGTGCCGCGCCAGAGGGGCATGCGCGTGTAGGGCGAGGCCAGCACCGCGCGCACGATCTCCTCCGAGGGCAGGTCGGCATCGATGGTGCGCATCTTGGTGCGGTGGACCATCACCTCGGAGACGGTGAGGTCGGACAGGTCGAGGAGGCCGCCGAGCATGTCGCGCTCGGCCTTGGCGACTCCGCCCTCGCGATGCAGCAGGGCGACCTGGCCGCGAATCTCGTCCGTGGCCGAGAGGATGGTCTGGCGTTCGCCAATCCGGACGCCGAAGGGCCGGAGCATGGCGCGCACCAGGGCCTCGATGGCGAGCGCCGCCGGCCCGAGCAGGGCCACCGCGAAGGCCACCGGCCGGGCCATGACCAGGGCGGCGCTGTCCGGCTTGTTGATCGCGAGGGTCTTGGGCAGAACCTCGGCGAAGATGATGACGAGGACCGACATCACCCCGGTGGCGTAGAGGACGCCGCTCTTGCCGAAGAGGGTCGTGAGCACGCTGGTGGTGAAGGCCGAGGCGCCGATCGCCACGATGTTGTAGCCGATGAGCATGGCGCCGATGAAGCGCTCGCGGCTCGCCATGATGGCGTTGACGAGGCGCGCGCGTGCGTCGCCGGCATTCTCCAGGGCCAGCATCCGGGCCCGGGACGCCGCCGTGAAGGCGGTCTCCGCCCCGGCGAAGAAGGCCGAGAGCAGGAGCGAGATCGCCACGATGCTCGCGGCCAGCCAGAGATCGGTATGGGGTTCCATGCGCGCCGATGCCGGAGGATGTCGTCAGGACGAGCCGTTGATTACCACGGCGCGGGCCGGACGGTTCACGGCCCGCCGGTCCCGGCGATGAGTTCCTTGATCCGCCCGGCCAGCGCCTCCATCACGAAGGGCTTGGTCAGGACCTGCATGCCGGGCGCGAGGTAGCCGTTGCCGAGCACGGCGTTCTCGGCGTAGCCGGTGATGAACAGCACCTTCAGGTCGGGGCGCGCGACCCGGCCGGCATCGGCCATCTGGCGGCCGTTCATGCCGCCGGGCAGCCCGACATCGGTGACGAGGAGGTCGAGCCGCACGTCGGATTCGAGCACCTTGAGGCCGGCCGCCCCGTCCGCCGCCTCGATGGCGGTGTAGCCGAGATCCTCCAGCACCTCGGTGACGAGCATCCGCACCGTGGGCTCGTCGTCCACGATGAGCACGGTCTGGCCCTGCTCGGCCCGGGGCGCGTGAGCGAGGTCGGCCTCGGCATCGCGGGCCTCGACCTCCCCGTAGTGGCGGGGCAGGTAGAGGCAGACCGTGGTGCCCTGACCGACCTCCGAATAGATCCGCACCTGGCCGCCCGACTGGCGGGCGAAGCCGTAGATCATCGACAGGCCGAGGCCCGTGCCCTCGCCGAGCGGCTTCGTGGTGAAGAACGGGTCGAAGGCGCGGGCGATCACCTCCGGCGTCATGCCGATGCCGGTATCGGTCACGCAGAGGGAGAGGAACTGGCCGGGCTCCAGGTCACGGTCGCGGGCGGCACGGGCATCGAGCCACTTGTTCGCCGTCTCGATGGTGATGCGCCCGCCCTCCGGCATGGCGTCGCGCGCGTTGATGCAGAGGTTGAGCAGAGCGTTCTCGAGCTGGTTCGGATCGACCAGGGCGGTCCAGAGCCCGGCCGCGCCCACCACCTCGATGGTCACCGCGGGGCCGACGGTCCGGCGCACCAGTTCCTCCATGCCGGCGATCAGGCCGTTCACGCTGGTGGGCCGGGGGTCGAGGGTCTGGCGGCGCGAGAAGGCGAGGAGACGGTGCGTCAGGGCCGCGGCCCGCTTGGCCGCGCCCTGCGCCGCGTTGATGTAGCGGTCGAGGTCGGTGACCCGCCCCTGTGCCATCCGGGCCTGGAGCAGTTCGAGGCTGCCGGAGATGCCCGTGAGCAGGTTGTTGAAGTCGTGGGCGAGGCCGCCGGTGAGCTGGCCCACCGCCTCCATCTTCTGCGCCTGGCGCAGGGCCTCCTCGGTCCGGCGCTGGTCGGTGACGTCCCGCCCGATGATGGTGAAGATCTCGCCGTCGGGGGCCGCCGTCCACATCACCGTGCGCCGGTCGCCCGCCTTGGTGAGGACGCGGTCGACGAAGCCGGTCACGGTCTCGCCCCGCGCGAGGCGACGGACCACCTCTTCCGTCTCGGCGTGGTCGGCGGGATCGATCAGCGCGGCGAAGGGCCGGCCGAGCAGCGCGTCGTCGTCCCAGCCGAGGGTGCGGCCCCAGGCCGGGTTGATGGTCTTCAGGTAGCCGTCGAGCCCGGCGGTGCCCATCAGGTCGGTGGTGGTCTCCCAGATGCGGTCGCGCTCGCGGGTGCGGCTCTCGACCTGGCGCTCCAGGCTGGTGTTGAGGCGCGCCAGCTCGGCGCTGGCGGACTTCTGATCGTCGATGTCGGTGCTGGTGCCGACCCAGCGCAGGATGGTGCCGTCCGCTGCCCGGATCGGCTCGGCTCGGACGAGGAACCAGCGATGGGCGCCGTCCGCGCGGCGGATGCGGAACTCGCCCGCGTAGGGCCGGCCGTCGGCACGGCAGGCCTCCCACCGCTCCATCGCCTCGCGGTCGGCGGGGTGGACCACAGGAGCCCAGGCCGCGCCGTGAACGGCGTCGAGGGCGGGACCGCAATAGGTGGCGCAGGCGGCGTTGAACCAGTCGAGGGCGCCGGCGGCGGAAGCGGCCCAGACATGGATCGGCACGGCCTGCGCGAAGGCGTGGAACTGCGCGTCGCTGGCCCGCCGGGCGAAGGTCGCGCGGCTGCGCTCGGTCGCCGCGCGCACGCGCTCGGCGACGTTGCGCATGAAGGCGAGTTCTTCGGGCGACCAGGACCGGGCGGTGGCGTGGTTGAGGTAGAGGAGCGCGACGAAGCCGCCGTGCTCGGTCAGCGGCATGTTGACGAAGGACTGCGCGCTGATCGCCTTCAGGGCCTCGGCGCCGGAGGCGGTGCGCGGATCGGCGTCGGCATCGCTGCAGATCACGGTCTCGCCGCGCTTCAGGTCCTCGATGTACGAGCCGTAATCACGGAAATGCAGGGTCCCGGCGAGACTGCGGATGCCGGGAGCGTTCCAGTCGCGCTCGATCAGGATCGTTTCGGCCACCGGATCGATGGTGCCGTAGCCGGCCCGGCTGACGCCGAGGGTGGTGCCGAGGATCTCGGCGGCCGCGTAGGCGATCGCGGCGGTGTCGTCGAGGTCGCGCAGGCGATCGCCGAGTTCGGCCACCGCGATGCGCCGGGCCTCGGCGGCGCGGCGCTCCTCGATGTCGATGGCGAGGACGAAGAACCCCTCCACCGCTCCGGTCTCGGTCCGCCGCGGGATGTACTGGATCGCGCAGGCCCGCAGCCGGCCGTGGCGGTCCGGCAGGACTCCGTCGCGCGCGACGCTCTCGCCGGCCAGCGCCCGGTCCATGTCCGGGCGGCGCTGGGCGAAGACCGCGTCGCCGAGCACCTCGCGCGCGTGGCGGCCGACCAGGGTCTCCACACCGCGCCCGAACCAGATCTCGTAGTAGCGATTGTTGAACCGGTAGGTGTAGTCGCGGTCGAGATAAGCCACGAGCACCGGCAGCGCATCGGTGATCAGATGCAGCTCCGCCTCGCCCCGCTCGGCCGGCGCGCTGCGCAGGCGGGCGACCTCGGCCTCCAGCGCCGCGATGCGGCGATGCAGGCCCTCGGTTTCGGGAATGCTCAAGCGGCGCTCAATTCGGCGGTCAGGAAGGCGCGGACCTCGGCACCGTCGATGCCGGGCGCGATGAAACTCTGGCCGATGCCGCGCGCCAGGATGAAGGTCAGCGCGCCGTCGCGAACCTTCTTGTCCTGGGCCATCGCCGCCACCAACGCATCGGCGTCGCCGCAGCCGCCGGGCACCGCCTGGAGCCGGGTCGGCAGGCCGGCGAGGGCGAGGTGGTTGGCGACGCGGCCGGCATCCTGACCCGGGCACAGGCCGAGGCGGGCGGAGAAGCGGAAGGCCAGCGCCAATCCGATCGCCACCGCCTCGCCATGGACGAGGCGGGCGGAGTCGTAGCCGGTCAGGCGCTCCAGGGCATGCGCGAAGGTGTGGCCGAGGTTGAGCAGGGCGCGCTCGCCGTCCTCGCGCTCGTCGCGCACCACCACGCCGGCCTTCGACCGGCAGCAGATCGCCACCGCCTCGTCGCGCTCCGGCCCGCCCGCGAAGATGCCGGCCCAGTGCGCCTCGCACCAGTCGAAGAAGCGCGCATCGTTGATGAGGCCGTACTTGGCCACCTCGGCGTAGCCCGCCCGCATCTCCCGCTCCGACAGGGTGTCGAGGGTGGCGGTGTCGGCCAGCACCAGGCGGGGCTGATGGAAGGCACCGATGAGGTTCTTGCCGTGAGGCGAGTTGATCCCGGTCTTGCCGCCGACCGAGGAATCGACCTGGGCGAGAAGGCTCGTCGGCGCCTGCACGAAGCGCACGCCGCGGCGCAGGGTGGCGGCAGCGAAGCCCGCGAGGTCGCCGACGACGCCGCCGCCGAGCGCCACCACGAGGTCGTTGCGCTCGACCTTGTGGGCCAGAAGCCCGTCGCAGACCGCCGCGTAGGTGGCGTAGGACTTCGAGGCCTCGCCCGGGGCCACGGTGACGAGGCCCGAGCGCAGGCCTGCCGCCGCGAGGCCGTCCTGCAGGCGCGCGCCGTAGAGGGCGGCCACGTTGGTATCGGAAACGATCACCGCCGCCTTCGCCCCGAGGGCGGCCACGTGCCGGCCGGCCTCGTCGAGGAGGCCGCGCCCGATCAGGATGTCGTAGGCGCGGCCCTGGTCGAGGGGCACGGCCACGGTGAGGCGGTCGGTCACTGGGCTGCGATCCCGGTCTGTGAGGGTCGGTTCAGGTGAGCGTCCAGGGCTTCCATGACGTCCTGCACCACCCGGTCGTGGGCGACGTCGCGGGAGATCACCTCCACGTCGGCGGTGGCGTAGACCGGATGGCGCTGGGCCATGAGCTGGCGCAGGGTCTCCTCCGGGTCCTCGGTCTGGAGGAGCGGGCGGCCGCCGCGCTTGCGCACCCGGCGCATCAGCACGTCGAGTTCGGCCTTCAACCAGATCGAGACGCCGCCCTCGGCGATGCGGGCGCGGGTGGTCTCGCGCATGAAGGCGCCGCCGCCGGTGGCCAGCACCAGGGGACCCTCGCGCATCAGGCGGGCGATGACCCGCTCCTCGCCATCGCGAAAGCTGGGTTCGCCGTAGATCGCGAAGATGTCCGGGATGGTGAGCTTGGCCGCCGTCTCGATCTCGTTGTCGGCATCCTTGAACATCAGGCCGAGGCGGGCGGCCAGCCGTCGGCCGACGGTGCTCTTGCCAGCGCCCATGAGGCCGACGAGCACGATCGACCGGTGCCCGAGGGCCCGGCGCAGGCGCAGCTCGATCGGCTCGCCGCCGGAGGCGGCGTCCGGCGGTTCACCCGGGGGCGGGACGCCACCCTGAGGAGGGACTTCGGTCATCACGGACATCTACACATCGTTGGGCGGGTCTTAGCGCGTTTTCCGGTGGGGGCGAAGCACCCGGCACGGGGCGCGCACCGGAATGCCGTGCCGCCTGTGGCCACGAAGTCATTGCCATCGGCGCCCGCGCGTGATGCAACCCTCGAGCTTGTCGCCAGCCACATCCGGCTCCTGAAGCCGTCTGGCCCCCGAGGCGCGCCGCCTTGCCGGCGCCGCACGATCGAGGTTCGTCCGAGTGCCGACCCTGTTCCGTTTCCTCGCCACCCTCGCCATCCTGGCCGGGCTCGCCTTCGCGGGGATGTTCGCGCTGGCGACCTTCGTGGTGCCGACCCCGCGGGAGATGAGCGTGACCATCCCGGCCTCGAAGCTCCAGCCGCCGAACCGGTGACGCGGGCGCCGCTCCCTGCTCCGACCGCGCCCGGCGAGCTTTCCGCCGGCGAGATCCTGATCCGCGACTACCTCGACATGCTCGCCGCCGAGCGGGGCGCGGCCGCCAACACCCTGGCGGCCTATCGGCGCGACCTCGCCGACTACCTCGCCGCCCTCGCACGGGACGGGCACGATCCCGTCGCGATGGAGGCAGCCCCCTTGCGGGCTTACCTCGCCGACCTCGAGACGCGCGGCCTCTCGGCCGCCTCCGCGGCGCGGCGCCTCTCCTGCATCCGGGGCTTCCACCGCTTCCTCTATGCCGAGGGCCTGGCCGAGGACGATCCGAGCGCACCGATCGGCGGGCCGCGCCGGGTCCGCGCCCTGCCCAAGGTGCTCTCGGTGGCGGAGGTCGACCGGCTGCTCGCCACGGCCCGGGAGGGTGCGACCGCAAACGCGGCGTCCGGCGACGCCCGGGGCACGCGCATGCTCTGCCTGATCGAACTCCTCTACGCGACGGGCCTGCGCGTCTCCGAGCTCATCGCCCTGCCCCGGGCGGCGGCCTCCACGAAGGAGCGCTACCTCGTGGTCAAGGGCAAGGGCGGGCGCGAGCGGCTGGTGCCCCTCACGGACATCGCCCGGAGCGCCATGCGCGACCACCTCGCCACCCTGCGCGCCGACGGCCCCTGGCTGTTTCCCGCCGACAGCGCGAGCGGGCACCTGACCCGGCAGTCCTTCGCCCGCGATCTGAAGACGGTGGCCGCCGCCGCCGGCCTCCGGGCCGACCGGGTCAGCCCGCATGTGCTGCGCCACGCCTTCGCGAGCCACCTCCTGCAGAACGGCGCGGACCTGCGCATCGTGCAGGAACTCCTCGGCCACGCCGACATCTCGACCACGCAGATCTACACCCACGTCCTCGACGAACGGCTGAAGAGCATGGTCCGCGACCTGCACCCGCTGATGGACGAGTGAGCTCCGGCGACGGCGCGCCGGGACCCCGCCGGACGCTCCGATCCCGGGCGGCGGCCTGCAGAGGGGCCGGCAGAGGAGCCGGCAGAGGAGCCGGGAAGTCGCCTCAGCCCTCCGCCTCCTCGTGCAGGGTGTCCTCGATGTAGAGCTGCGCCAGCAAGACCTTCGCCACCGCCATCAGCGGCAGGGCCAGGGCGATGCCCCAGAGGCCGAAGATGACGCCGAGCACGAGCTGGCCGGCGAAGATCGTCGCCGGCGGGATGTCGAGGGCCTGCTTCTGGATGAAGGGGGTGAGCCCGTAGCTCTCCAGGGTCTGCACCGCGAGGTAGACGCCGAGGGCTCCCAGGAGCGCCGTGGTGCCCGAGGCCAGGGAGGCCAGGAGGATCACGACGCCGGCGATCAGCGGCCCGATGGTGGGGATGAAGGCGAGGAGCCCGGCCTGGAGACCGAGGATGAGGGACCCGCCGATGCCCAGGAAGGCCAGGCCCGCCCAGGTGCAGACGAAGATCACCGCCATGGTGATGAGCTGGCCGAACAGCCAGTGGCGCAGCGTCTCGCCCATGCCGTCGAGGAGGGCGGTGGCGCGGTCCCGGTGCGCGGGCGGCACGAAGCGCACGAGGCCGTCGCGATAGGCGCCCGGATCGGCCGCCACCGAGAGGCCGAGGAAGACGATGACGAGGGCGTTGCCCAGCGCGCTGAACAGGCCGATCACCACGGTGGCCGCCGGCCCGAGCACGCTGCCGGCATCCGACAGCAGCGACCCGGGGCTCTTCATCGCCCCCGAGGCGAGACCGGCGAGGCCGCCGGGCTTCTGGCCCGAGGCCGCGGAGTCGTCGCCCCTGGACGCCGATTCCTGCCCCTCCCCGGAGGCGCCGCCCTTGCCGTCGGCGCCCTTGCCGTCAGCCCCCTTGCCATCGACACCCTTACTATCGACGCCCTTGCCATCGACACCCTTGGCGGGGGCGATCTCGGGCAGGTCGATGCCGTAATCCTTCAGCCGGTCGCGCACGGTGCCGGCCTGGGCCGCCACGGTCTGGCCGAGGTCCCGCCCCTGCTGCACGATGGTGGCGCCGCCGAAGGCGATGAGCGCGAGGGTCAGGCCGGCGAGCACGAGGCTGACGAGGCCGAGGCGCAGGCCCCGGCTTCCCGGCAGAACCCGACCGAGGAGACGCGTCAAGCCGTCGAGGAAGACGCCGAGCAGGATGCCGGCGAAGACGAGGAACAGCGTCGAGGTCGCCATCCAGGCGAGCGCCAGGACGGCGATGAAGGCCACGACGGCGATGCCGGAGACGGCGAGCGACCAGCTGCGCGGGCGCGGGCCGGCCGGCTCCTCGCTGAGGAAGGGAATGGGCATGAGGGGAACGGACTCCTGGCGCGCCGCGGGCACGAGGCACGATCCGGCGGCGCCGGAGAGCCCCGCGGTTCGAGCGAGCGGTCGCGACGAAAACGTCTCAAGGCCGCGCTTCGGTTCCGTGAAGCGTGGCGGTGACGTGGCTAGTCCCAGCGCGCGGCGGCCCGGTCATCCGCCTCCGTCGCCTCGACCCAGCCGCCCGTGGTGCCGTCGGCGAGATGCTCGCGCTTCCAGAACGGCGCCCGCGTCTTGAGGTAATCCATCAGGAAGCTCGCCGCCTCGAAGGCCGCGATCCGGTGGCTCGACGCGGTGACCACGAGGACGATGCCGTCGCCGGGCGCCACGAGGCCGTGGCGGTGGATCACGCGCACCCCCTGGAGCGGCCAGCGCCCGCGGGCGGTCTCGACCACCCGGCCGATCTCCGCCTCGGCCATGCCGGGATAATGCTCCAGCTCGAGCCCCGTGAGGCGGCCGCCCTCGTCGCGGCACAGGCCCGTGAAGGTGACGATCGCCCCCGCCCGGCCCCCGAGCTCATCGGTGAGGCGCGCGATCTCGGCGCTCGCGTCGAAGGGCGCGCTCTGGATGCTGATGTCGGGCATGGTCTCCCCTTGGAACGGTACCCGGCCCGGAGCCGCCTTCCGGGCGGTACACCCTTGACGAGGCCCGGCGAACCTGCCCTCACGGGCACGGGCGCTCTATGCCCCCGAACGCCCGGCGACGCCACCGGGATGCGAAGGACATCTTCCGCCGTGACCCCAGAGCTGATCCTGCCCCATGACGGCACCCTGCCGGTCTTCTCGGCCCGTCCGGTCTGGTGCGGGCGCGCGAGCACGGTGATCGGCGACGCGGCCATCGGCGCGCAGGCCTGGCTCGGCGACCACAGCGTGATTCGCGCCGACGGCGACCGGATCGTCATCGGCGAGCGCTTCTGGCTCGGCCATCGCTCCACCGTTCACATCGCCACCAACACCTATCCGACCCTGGTGGGCGACCGGGTGACGGTGGGCCGCAACGCCGTGGTGCATGCCTGCACCATCGGCTCGGACGTGGTGATCGAGGACGATGCGATCGTGCTCGACGGCGCGCGCGTCGAGAGCGGCGTGCTGATCGAGGCGGGCGCCACCGTCTTCCCCCGGGCGCATCTCGCCGCCGGATTCGCCTATGCGGGCAGCCCGGCCAAGGCGGTGCGGGCGATCAGCCTGCCCGAGATCGCCGAGCAGGCGGAGCGCCTGCGCGAGGCCTCCGGCGACCTGCCGATGCCGCCGGCCGCCGACGAGCCGGAGCCGGAGCCCAGCGTCTACGTCGCCCGCACCGCGCGCCTGCGCGGCCGCATCGCCCTCGGGACCGGCTCCACCGTGCTGTTCTCCTGCGACCTGCACGCCGAGGTCGGCCCCATCGTGGTCGGGGCCAACACCAACATCCAGGACAACAGCGTCATCCGCGCCCGCGGCGAGGGCGTCGTGCTCGGGCGCGACACCACGGTCGGGCACAATGTCCGCCTCGCCGACTGCCGCATCGGCGCCCGCAGCCTCATCGGCATCGGCTGCGTCGTCGCCCCCGGCACCGTGATCGCCGACGACGTGCTGCTGGCCGCCGGCGCCACCACCGATCCGGGCCAGCTCCTGGAGGGCGGACAGCTCTGGGGCGGCCGTCCGGCCCGCATCCTCGGGCCGCTCGATGCCGAGAAGCGCGCGATGATGGCCCGGGTGGTCGAGGGCTACGTGGCCCACGGCGTGGCCTACCGGCAGGCGGAAGCGGCGCTGCCATAGCCCCGTGACACTCGAGACGACGCGCGACCGCCAGACGTCGTCCCGCGCCGTTCGTGCGATGAATCCCAGATCGCCAACCGTATTCATCCCTGCAGCGCAGCAGAGATGGCCGTGCGGGCGGGCCGATTGTTTCCGGAACGCTTCTCGGCAGGCGGACGTTGTCCGCCCCCGAACGCCGGGTGCCAGGAGGTCTTCATGAAAGCCGTCACGCTCGCCCTCGCCAGCACGCTCGCCCTCAGCACGGCCGCCCTCGCCGCCGGCAGCGGTCCGGGCTCCGCCAACAACGCCCCCGGCCAGGAGATGCAGCAGAACGGGTCGCAGTACGGCTCCCCCGGGGCCTCGGGCTCCGCGCCGGGCCAGGAGAAGGGCGCGACCACGGGCTCGACCAATCGCTCCGGCATGGAGACGAACGGAAGCGGGTCCCCCGCAGCGTCGGGCGCCGCCGGCATGAAGCCCGGCGCCGCCGGTCGCTGAGCCTGAGACGCCGAAGGGCCCGGATCGCTCCGGGTCCTTCCTGGGCCGAGCGGCGTGTGGCCCCGGGCGGCGCTTTTCAGGCGGCGCGTACGGTGGCCGGGCGCCGCCCTCAGGCGGCGCGTACGGTGGCGAGGAAGCGCTGGACCTCGGCGCTGAGATGCTCGGACTGGCGCGACAGCTCGGAGGCGGCGCCCAGCACCTGGGCGGCGGCCGCGCCCGTCTCCTCGGCCGCGCCGGCCACGCCCGCGATGTTGGTCGTCACCGCCCCCGTGCCCTGCGCCGCCTGGGCCACGTTGCGCACGATCTCCTGGGTCGCCGCCCCCTGCTCCTCCACCGCCGCCGAGATCGAGGTGGCCACGCCGCTGATCTCGCGGATGCGCGCCGCGATCCCGCCGATCGCCTCCACCGCCTGGCCCGTCGAGCCCTGGATCTGGGCGATCTGCCCGCCGATCTCCTCGGTGGCCCGCGCCGTCTGGTTGGCCAGCTCCTTGACCTCGGCCGCCACCACCGCGAAGCCCCGCCCCGCCTCGCCGGCCCGCGCCGCCTCGATGGTGGCGTTCAGCGCCAGCAGGTTGGTCTGGCCCGCGATCGAGGTGATCATCGTCACCACGTCGCCGATGCGCGCCACCGCCGTGTTGAGGGTCTGCACGAAGGTGGCGGTCTGGGCGGCCTCGGCCACGGCGGTCTGGGCCATGGCGGCCGAGTTGCTGACCTGGCGGCCGATCTCCTGCACCGAGGAGCCGAGCTCCTCGGCCGCCGCCGCCACGGTGTTGACGTTGCAGGCCGCCTCGTCGGCGGCCGCGGCCACGCTGGTGGACTGGTTGGCCGTCTGGGTGGCGGTGCCGGCCATGCTCTGGGCGGTGGCCTGCAGCTCGGTGGCCGAGCTCGTCACCATGCTGATGATGCCGCCCACCGCCCCCTCGAAGCTCTCGGCCATCGCCCGCATCGCCGCCTTGCGCTGCGCCTCCGCCCCGGACCGCGCCAGAACCGTCTCCTCCTCGAG